>CAYVCD010000039.1:0-13652 GCA_964450115.1 uncultured Planctomycetia bacterium | reverse complement strand
GATTGCCGTTATAAGCCCGTTCGGCGTTACGTCGAAGGCGGGATTATAGGCCTTCACGTTCTTCGGCGCTATCAACTTGCCCAATACACTCCTTACTTCGTCGGGGCTACGCTCCTCTATAGGTATCTGGCGACCTGTCTTTATGTTGAAGTCGAATGTCGAGATCGGCGCTACGACATAGAAAGGTATCTTGTGATATTTTGCGAGTACCGCCAGCGAGTACGTCCCGATCTTATTTGCGGCATCACCATTGGACGCGATGCGGTCAGCGCCTACAAATATCATATCGATCTTGCCCTTCGCCATGAGACTGGCCGCCATATTGTCGCAGATCAAAGTGGTATCTATGCCTTCGCGCATAAGTTCCCACGTGGTAAGCCTGGCGCCCTGTAGGAGCGGACGCGTTTCATCGACATATACTTTAATCGACTTACCCTGCCTCTTCGATTCGAAGAGAACGCCGAGCGCCGTACCATAGTCGGCCGTCGCCAATCCCCCGGCGTTACAGTGGGTCAATATTCTTGAGCCATGCTTAACGAGACTCTCGCCGAACCGGGCCATGCGCCTGCAGCTCTTCATATCTTCGTCAACGATCTTAAGCGCTTCCTTAAATAGTATCTTCTTGATCTGGGCCACAGGTTTCAGTCTGTTATCGCGGGCTATTCCTTCCATCCTCTTGAGAGCCCAGAAGAGATTCACCGCTGTAGGACGTGAAGAGCCCAGGTATTTGGCGGAATTTTGCAGTTCTTTAAAGAACCTGCCGAACGAGCTTGCCTTCGAGGTCTTTATGCCTATGACGATACCAAGCGCCCCGGCTATGCCTATTGCAGGCGCGCCGCGGATCTCGAGCCTTTTTATCGCCTGCCAAAGCCTCTTAATGTCATCCGTCGAGACATATTTCAACTTATGCGGCAAGAGCGTCTGATCAATGAATTTTATCTTCCCATTTTTCCAGCAAATAGTCTCTACCGGCATACTACCCCCAGATCATTTTAGTAAGAATATTCCGTTTTATACTGATCGCCCTGTACGGGCAGACCTCATGACAGCACAGGCACCTTACGCATTTTTTATAGTCGATCGAGCAATAGCTCTTCTCTATCTCTATACAGTGCACCGGACACGTCAGCTTGCAAAGATTACATCTTCTGCAGGCTTCATTATCTATGTGCGGCTTAAACCTTATTAATGACGCGATAGATGATATGACGCTCTTAGGTAGATATTTCAATGGCGTCGTTTGAGGCAATTTAAAGTCTTTGATGACAAAATTATCGAGACTATCTCCCAGGACCTCTATCTTTGAAAGGTCCGCCTCGCCAAGTTTGGCCAGATATGCCTCCTTGGTGACGAGTATGTCTAGAGGAGCAAGGCCCATGATCTTCGCAAGGCATGAATCTATGGCGACTGCGTCCTCGCCGGCCATTACAAGATTTGTTTTTCTTGTGGCGCCCGATGAGGGGCCGTCGCCTTCCATGGCGATGATCCCGTCGAGCACCGTCAGATGAGGCTTGGTTATAGAATAGACTTTGGCCATTATCTTGGAAAAATCTTCCTCTTTTGGCGAACGCGAATGGCATTCGGCCTTATAAAGGCCCACCACCGATCCGAACATGTTCTTGATCGCCGCCGTTAATATCGTAATGGCGTGAGTCTTGAATTTAGGTATGGAGATGACGCGGTCGGAATCGAATATTTGGCGGGCTATTGGTATGCCATCTATAAATTTGGAAGCGGTGAAGGTCACGAGCCCAATACCCTCTTCATCGGCTATTCTCTTCATCCCCGACTTCTCGAATATCTCGCCTATATTATTCCCGTACCCGCCCGGAGAGTCTCCTATGAATGGCACGGCTCCTGCGCGTTTTACAAGACGGGCCACCGCTCTGACCACTTCCGGATGCGTATCGACGGCATCTTCCGGAAGACGCGCCGAAAGAAGGTTCGGCTTCAATAGAACTTTCATGCCCGGCGAGACGAACGCTTCTATCCCGCCGATCAGATCAACGGACCTTTTTACGGCTTCAAAGACTTTATCCGTATCGTAATATAAACACCTTGAGACCGCAACCTTTGTCATATTAAACAATACCGACCTGTTTAACTAAAAACACCAGTAACACCATGCTGAAATTATGTATCATGTGAACAGTAATGGATGATACTAAAGATCCCGTCTTCTCGTAAATATAAGCCAGGAGCATCCCGAGCGCCATTATAGGGAAGAACCCCACTATGTGAGCATGCAGCGCCGCAAATAGACCCGCTGTCACCGTCATAGCCCAGAAAATGCCTATATATTTTTTTAAAGCACCATATAGAAAACCCCTGAAGAAGAGCTCCTCTATGATCGGACCGACTATGGCCGCAAATAGGCTCGAATATGTAAGAAAGGCTATCCCCTTCTCTTTTAAGAAGAGCTCTACGACGGGCTGCCTGTCCGGAACATACTTGGTTATATTTATGATAAAAGCGATTATTGCTAAGATCAGCGCGAGTATGGGGAGCAGCGCTATATAACCTACGACTCCGTAAAATACATTCTTTAAAAAATTACTGGCTGATAGCCCAAGCGCTGTCAGGGGCTCTTTATATATGATGACGGTAAAGTATATGATGAATACGACCGCCAGTACATCTAGAATGAAAGAGTTCACCATCATCCTGAAATTGTCTGTCTTAAATACGGGAAATATCCTGGCAAGGAATGCCTCTGAAAGTATGATCATGTATCCGAAGAAGAGGAAGAGTATCACCACTTTACACACGTCCCACATATTCCACAAGGCCGGCGGAGGGCTTAAGCTGCGAATATCGAGTTTTCCGGACAATATAGCGGGCAGGATGATGATATCTATGACCAGGCCCAATAGCGTTATGGCCAGTATGAAAAAAGATACTAATCCGAATATCGTGAAAAGATCTTTATTGTTGGCGAGAAGCTTCTCCATCTCCTGCTTTTTTGTCTCCTGACTTTCAAATGTCTGCGCCGTGGATGCGTCCGGGCGCCTAACCTTATCTCCACCGATGCCGTGAGATAAGATGATGGCATTGAAGACCAGGACAAATATGAGGATAAGAATATATAAACGCTCTCTTTGGACGAAATTGATCAGTCTATCCATAATTTAATTACTCCCGACCCTCAACTATTAACTATCAACTCTCTATCCGGTAACTCCGTATGATCTCGCCCTGAAAGACGCTCCGAGGCCCTTGGCAATAGAGGCACATTCTTTAAGGTCCACGCCCGGCAGATCCAGGCAGGTTATTTCCGCTTTTATCCCGGCCCCTACACAATCCTTTACAAATTTCATGACCGCCTTATATGTGCCGCTGCCAAACTCAGGGGAACAAAATTTATTGTACAGCTCTTCCTTGTCGGTATTCAGGCTCACCGATACATTATCAACGAAACCCGCGAGCTCCTTAACTATCGGCCTTTTGTTTATGAGATCGCCATGGCCGTTAGTGACGAGTCTTATCGCCGTGCCCTTCTTCTTCAGTTCGGCGCAAACCGCTTTTACCACTTCGAGCCTTGTCGTTGGTTCGCCGTAACCGCAAAACACTACCTCTCTGTACTTCTTCGCGTCGCCGACCGCTTTCAGGATCTCTTCGACCGTCGGCTCTTTATCAAGTTTTAGATTATGCCCTTTTACGAACGAAGTCTTAGCCCTTATACAGAAAGAACAGTTGTTAGTGCACTCGTTGGTTATGTTGAGGTATAAGGAATCGCGTATTTCGTAGGCTATCTTTGAATTCTCCTCTTTAAGATTTAGCTTAAAGAGCTCATTTGCGTTATGCGTGGTTATTCGCTCGATATCTTCTTTAGATAGCCCCGTCAATTTGACCCACTCATCGACTAGATATGTAAGGTATGCCGGCTCATTCCTCCTACCGCGCACGGCCTCCGGAGCAAGGTAAGGCGCATCCGTTTCGAGAAGCACTTTCTCGATCGGCACGGTCCTGGCTACCTCTCTTAAGGCCTGGGCTTTCTTGAAGGTTAAGCTGGATGTGAATGATATATTGAAACCCATTCCGAGACATTCTTGTAAAAAATTTCCGTCACCGGAAAAACAATGTATAATGCCTCTCTGCTCCTTAGTCTTTTCCGATTTGAGTATATTGATAAGATCCCTATCAGCCTCTCTTGAATGGATTATTAATGGAAGTTTAAGCGAGCCGGCAAGATGGACGAACTTCTTGAAAGCTTCGACCTGCTTGTCCTTTGGCGACAGGTTCCTGTAGTAGTCGAGACCCACCTCGCCTATTGCGACAACCTTATCGTTTCTGGCAAGAGCCTTAAGGTCTTCTATGACTTTATCTGTCACCTGTGCGGCATCGTGGGGATGAACGCCGACCGATGCATATATGATATCGTATTTTTTGGCAAGCTCGAGCGAGCGGCGCGTTCCCTCTACGGAGCTGCCGACATTTATGATCCTTACCACACCTTTTTCTCTGGCCCTGTCTAAAACGCTATCCCGGTCCTGGTCAAAATCCTTGAAATCGAGATGGCAGTGGGTATCTATTATCATAATATTATCCCCTATCAACGTATCATTCTATCATAAACGTTATGAAAACAAAAGGGGCCAGGCACCTTACTAAAAAGCGCCTGACCCATTTTATTATGCTATGATTATGCCGCCTGGGCGAACTTTCTCGCGGCCTCATACATCTGCTCGAGCAGTCTCGCATCGCTGATGCCGCAGACATTGCCGAGTATCTTTATGATCTTTTCGGCAATGATCGTAATATTTGTTATGCCACTTACTCCGGCGTCGGCTTCAGCCTCTATCTTGAAATAGAAGAACCTGGCGGCTTTTATCTTTGTGGTCGCCTCGACTATGCTCCCTGCATATACTATCTTCTGGTTCTCCGGCTTACCTGAATTGAGCCCATCTATGAGCTTTCTCTGTGTATCATTAGTGGCGATTACGGCCACCTTTATCCCGGAATTCGCGAGCTTAGGCAATAGTATGCCAAGTCCGTTATCGAATGTCACCTTTTCCGAGAATATCAGCGCCGATTTTTCGTCTATACGTATCGGATAACCCATTCCGCTTATTTCGCCGGCCAATGAACTAACGTCCAATCCATTCGCATAGTACTCTTCCGGCAACGGCGAAACAGGGACTGCACGAAATTCCGGAATATCGGTGCCTCCCAGGCCTATGTTTTGACGCTCTCCACCTATTCCGGTACCGGGCAGCAGATCGCCTCTACGGGCCTGAGGCGGCGCAGACTTTTTTTCAACTCCGCCTATATGTGTACCATGAGCACTGAATATACTGTTAATACCTATAACCTCTCCCTTAAGTAAGGGTGCATCACGACGGTCGGACTCTACAGGAGTCAAGACCAACTCATCATCACTATCGGATGGACCGATACCTGACGCAGGGACTTGAGGCCCCATAATTGCACCATTATATAAAACAGCATGTTCGGATGGCGCCGTCCGGCCGGATAAGGGATATCGTTCTTCTGCTTTATCATGAGCCCATTGCGCAAATTCATTGTAACTCATGGTTTGGTGCAGAGAAATTTTTTCATCTTCAAGTTGCAACTCTACGCGCTTTATACCGTTAGGGGCGCTTCTCCATTTTTCATATTGCTTCTCACGGTATTCCCTATCGCCTACAAATGTGCCTTCCATAGCCGCCCTGTGGAGCTTACCTTCCAACTTGGCATGATCTTTAATAGTCAGGGCCAGGCCGATATGCGATCTCATCGCGTATACGGAATTATATTTATAAACGGACAGGTGTTCGATCATGGGCTGGCCGAGACGCTGTTTAAGTTCCCGTAAAAAGTTTTGATCCACTTTCATCTTCCTGAAACCGGCCAATCTTACCATTCTTTCAACGACGCTGATCTCGTCGTTATAATTAGGTTCGCCCCTCTTCTGTCGAACGGCCTCAATCTCCACAAGTTTATTAAACACATCCAGGAATGTACTGTTTTTTGCATATTTTTCGCCGAACCAGTAAAATTTTATATGATCAATCGTCTGCTCCAGTAAAAACCCTTCTTTATCGGCCTTGTTCAAGCGCAGGAACATCTTTATCAGGGCATTGATAAATTCATGCCTTGCAAGATGCGAAAGCCGCACACTGCTTGCCGCTGACGGCACCTGCGCGATTTTCATCCGCTCATAACTCAACAATTCGGCCTGAGCTTCTTTTTTGACGCTCATAGCAACGTTGATATCCGAACGAATCTTTCTGAGATCCGAAAGATTCTTTTCTACATCTATGCCTGACCACAACAGAGCTCCCATTGCCAGTATGCGCAATCTGACACCCGGCATGCTGTGCTCCGGATCCGTATCCTCTGTTGCGCGAATACCGGTCTTTCTTGTCGTTTCACCCTTAATGATTACGGACATAAGCGCTCTTTTAAGCGCGCGGATTACGAACAGATATTTCGTATTCTCCAGGTCAATCATGCCCGTCCCGGCATAACGTGCTTTTACCAACGCTGCAGCCGCGCTTATTCGCGCATAATTATGCAAGCCTCGCTTGCTTACCGTTTCCATCCAAAACTTCTCTTCCGACTCTTTTTGATAACCAGCCTCATGGATCGCTATGCTTGCCTGAACGCGCAGCTGTATCTTTTCGTTTTCATTGATCCTTATTTTATTGAGGAATTCAAGGTAATCGCCCTTTTGCCCGGCTTTCAGCAGTGCGCCGCTTAAGGCTATAATGACTTCCTTATCCCCATCCCAATAGGTATCGTTCGTTGCGTCTACCAGACTATTTACAAATTTTGCATTGTCCGTAAAGTACCCCAAGGACAAAAATTTTGTGGCGGCAAGCAAGTCTTCTCTGCCCTTTACATCCGCATACGAATCCGACACCGCCTTGCATATTATCTTGCCGTTCGCTACGTTAAGGCCGCTTTCCAGTTCCGGGAATACGCGCTTTGCTTCCTCATATCCCATCGCCAGCGCTATCTGGTAGACTATATTGGTCTTCTCAAGCTCTACCGAAGCTATATTTCCTACCGCGTCGGGCATGTTCGTCACGCAGAAACGCCTGTTGCCGTATTGATCCACAAATACGGGATCGTCATAGGGTCTTGAATATGAGCCGTAGAAATTTCCGCCCTGATCGAGCGCTATATCCACTATGGTCTTTGCCCTGCCGCCTTTATTCGGACTCGATATCTCGGCCAGCAGCTCTTTACTCATCTTCGGAGCGACCCCTCCACGTAATAATATACACCCTCCCATTATATCTGCAAATTTATATATCTCCTTCAGCTCTTTGGAAGGATTATTGATATCGGAACCGGGATCCACCACCGTAAGCCGCCCATCCTGTATATACTTATCGAATATTCGCTCAAGTTCCTTTCGACGCGCTCCATCAGTATCGGTGATGGTAACCTTAGCTCCCGCCTCGAGAAGTCTTTGCGCCATATGCTCTCCGGAGATTCCGCCTCCGAGTATCACGGCCTTCTTGTCCAGCATAAGACCTTTAAATTCTTCCGCTTCCGGGTAATGGGATTTTACCCACGCGGCCATATCACTCCCGGCGCGGTCGAGCACTACTTTTTTGACTCCTTCATGCTCCGAGATATTAGATGCAAGATGGTAGAACATCGCGAAGTACCCACCGAGATCTCCGGCTATTGCGCTCATAGGCCTCAACAACGGAGTAACTTTTTTTCCGCTCTCGTCCGTTTCTATAGTTTCGTAGCCTATAGCGGTGACATCGCCCGTAATGAGTTCTTCGGTAAGTGATCTGAGTTCCGGTGAGGCAAGATGCAGATAGGTAAATATAGTCTGTCCCGGACGCATCATATCGAGCTCCGCTCCCATCGGTTCCTTGACCTTCTTTATTATAGCGGCACGATCCCACACTTCTTTCGCCGTTTCCGCGATCCTCGCGCCGGCGTCCGCGTACTCCTCATCGCCGAATCCTGATAATACTCCTGCGCCTTTCTCAACTATTACGACGACACCATAAGCGGTAAGCAGCTTGACGCCGGCCGGAGTCAGCCCGACTCTTGCTGCGCCAGCTTTTATCTCTTTTGGGACGCCTATAACGAGGCCTGCATTCTTTATCTTATCTTTGATCTCCTGCGCTGACATTGCCTTAAGTGTTTCAAAATTCCGCGCTGAACTAATATCCATCTTTCCCGCGCCTTTTATGAAGGCTTCAAGCGCCGCGATCGGATCTTCAACAGGCTTGCCTATCCAGTCACCTTCGCTGCGGGATGGGCCTTTATCATTTTCACTTGCGCTGCCATGTCCGTACGGACCGGCGATCCCTTGACTTGGCCTACCTGCGGCAAGTGCCGGGGATGCAGAAGGTGCCGTGCTTTTTAAGACAGCTCCTAAGGCAAAAATTGCTCTCTGCGGAGTGTCAAAAACCAGAACACCGGCTTCACGCAATCCTTTTTTAACGGCCCTGCCGGTATCAGAATCATCTTTAAGTATCATTACAAGCGGCTTAGAGCCTTTGCGATCCTTAATGTATTGGATAAGCTCAGTGTCCTTTGCCAAAGGCGGAAGCCAGCGCAGATATGCAAATAGAAGAAGATCGAACGCATCTGACGATCCGGCATATTCCAATAATTGCCTGATCTTATCTACTGAAGTACCTGCGGTAATGTCGAAAGGAATTTTTACGGTATTTAGTATCTTCAGGCTTTGTATAAAACTCCTCAATGCCTCATCAGGCTGCGGGAATACCACTCTTCCGCCTACTGCCTGGGCGTCGGTCATAGCAACAGCATCTTCGCCTCCGGAAGAGATGGCGAAGATCCTATTACCTTTCGGAAATCCGGCCGCTGCAAAATGGCTCGCCGCATAAACCGTATCTACCCAAAGATCATAGTTACCTGTATCCGGAAGCACGACCGCTCCTGCCTGCTCCAGCACCGCCTTAAAATGCTCGAACTTGCCCGCGCTCGAAGCGGTATGGGAAACAGTACTCTTAGCACCCTCCTCCGTGGTCCCGCCTTTACGGATAATAACGGAGATACTCTTTTCACGGGCTCTTTTGATCAGGGCGCCGAGACGGTCACCGCCGCTCGCTTCAAGGTACATCGCCACCACCTTTATCTGCGGCTCATTTTCAATAATATATTCGAGATAATCCGCTGCGCCAAGATCCGCGGCATTTCCGATCGAGAAGCCATAATGAATGTACGTGTTACGAAGCGCAAGAGAGCTTGCCGCCGCAGCGAGAAACGCGCCACTCTGTGAAATAAAAGCGATATTGCTATCCTTGGACGCTTTTACACCCGCGCTCTCATCCGAAAAAAGAGCATCCAGCTCAGGAGTGATGATACCCATAGTATTCGGACCGACCAGAGAACCGTCGGGATGGGCTTCATCTATAGCTGCTTGCAATGACTGATTTAACTTCGTGGCGGCATCACCTTCTACTTCACCGAAACCGGCTCCGATAAGAACAACAGCACTGCCCTTACCCAGCCTGTCCTTTGCCACCATGACCCCTTCTTTCGGGGTATTTAATACTATGCAGAGATCGCAATCGTCAGGCACTTCCTCTGCAAGCTTAACTCCTTTATAAGCTTTACCGCCTGTCTCACCTTTTATATAGAGAGGGCCTTTCCATGTGCGGATTAAATTATCGAGGATACGCGGTATTGCCGCGCCGACCCGACTTATCCACCTGTCCGATACCACGCCTGTGACACCGACAGATCTGGGATGAAGGAGCTTGCGTAACCTTTCCACGGGCTTTACTTTAGCGGCAGGTTTCTTTTGTGTAAACTCTAGCTTTGCATCGCAGGCAAAAAGTTGTCCGTCAGGCAGGCACATAAGAGGATTGATCTCCAGGCCCGAAACATCAAATTTCCCTTCCTTGTCATAATATAGCTTGAATGCCGTAAGTTTTTCGATAAATGCTTCCAATTCCCCCGCTTTCAGAGGCAGCCGTTTTGAACGGTAACTTCCCTGTATAAATTGCTTTCCTATCTCTGTAGAGGCGATCAACTCTTCCGCCGAAAAACCAAGGCGATAATCCCGATACGCCCTGTCAGGCCGGTAATCGGTATAAAGGCCGCCCTGGCCGAAGCAGATTAGCCGCCCTAAATCCGCATCGGTAAATCCTAACAATAATTCGCTCGGACCCGCTGCGTTTTCCACGAATGGATAGACTAACACGCCTTTTGCGCCCGGTATCATAAACATCTTACGAATAAACCACGGCGCTTCCTCAGTCACCACTATCTCCACGCCCCGGATCATTCCGCCTGCAATTGTCTCGTCCGACTTGTGCAGGCTTGAGCTGATTATCTTCAGGACCAATTTTTTCGCCGCCTTGGGTAACTGCGGCATATTATCCGGATCATTGACGATCGTATATTGGGGGACATTTACACCCAGTAATTTTAATACATCATAAATTTCATATTCATAAAGCCGCGTACGTCCGGCGTCTCTGGCATTTCTTATGGCATTGTCGAGCGCCTTACCGGCCCTGGTATTGGAATCCGCTGCCGGCGCTGCTTTCTCGTGCTCAATATAGCGCCTTATCGCTTCCGCATCCCGCTCTACACGTTTCGGCAGGGCATCGCGATCTCTGATATCACCTTTAAGCGCGTCCAATTCGTCTTTGGTGCATTGCGCCGAGGGAAAACCGCCGTCTCTTCTTAATGTTGAAAATAGGAGCCTGTAATCTTTTCTAACGACATTGTTACCGGGATTTTTTTTCTCTACGGATATCGGAACCACAAATATATGAGCGCTTATCTGCTCTAACTGCGTAAAGTATGTCGTAACCTTGGCTGGCGAATGGATGGTATTTGCCGAATATTCCCTATCCTGATTTAAGTTATTATTTTTCCTGAAGGCCGTGAGGATGGTGTTTGTATCGGTGGCCTTATCTATATCAACCATCTCATCCATCTTGCGGAGATCCAGCTCCAGGCCTATCTGCGCTATCGCCAGCAATTTGTGGTCTTCCTCGCCGAGAGGGCCGAATAGAAGAGGCGGCGCAAGATTTATGTTTCCTTGAGAGGATTTGCTCTGGTATAGGTCAGAGGCGTAACTTATATTGCTGAATAAAAATGTTATCAGCACCACCAGTGATATTGCGCGTCTCGACATCATTATCTCTCCTTTTTAAATATTATTATAAAATAAAAAATGCCTGGACTTTCAGCCGCCAAGCATTTTTTTAAGAGCCCTGTCTTCAACACAACTAAATATCGGAGACTATTATACCATATGGAAACGATGAATCAAGCGATATTGAGCTAACTTTTTGATATCTTAAAGTATAGTTTGACCTATAAAGATTCCGCGAACGAAGTGAGCGAAACCTTTACAAAAAGAACTACTCCCTGACTTCGATGCGGGGAAAGAGCGGAGCCGACTTATTTACTTTTATTCCTTCTTTTAGCATCCCCCACGTCTTCACGTCGGAGAATTTCATATTAGAAGGATCTTCTTCTATACCCAGCTGCTTCATGATGGCCTTTGAAGTCGTGGGCATGAAAGGATATATCGAGAGCGCAACTATCCTTAAGCTCTCCAAAAGACTATACAGTAAAGACTTGAGCTCTTGGGTCTTATTCTCTTTAGCCAGCGCCCATGGTTTCGAGTCTTCGATCAATTTATTCGCGGTATTTACCACTTCCCATATCTTTGACAGTGCGCCCGCGAAATCGAGCTCTGGCATCCTTTTTTCAAGTTCGGAGGCTAAAGCTAAAGACTTGTCTTTAAGGGTCTCAATGCCTGAGCCCTCCGGAACCTTGCCCTCAAAATATTTCTCTACCATAGTCAGAGTCCGGTTCAGGAGGTTGCCGATATCATTTGCCAGGTCACTGTTATACCTCGACACAAGAGCCTCTTCGCTAAAAGATCCGTCCAGCCCGAACGGCACTTCCCTTAATAAGAAATATCGGTACGTATCTATGCCGTATTTCTCTATCAGGGCAACAGGATCCACGACGTTGCCCTTGGATTTCGACATCTTCTCGCCTTTCAAGATCCACCATCCGTGTGCAAATATCGTCCTGGGCGCCTTTAATCCCAGCGCATGGAGCATGATGGGCCAATATACGGCATGATGGCGCAGGATATCTTTGCCTATTACATGAAGATCGGCCGGCCAATATTTATTCAGACGCGCGGTATCTTCGGGATATCCTATGCCGGATATATAATTTATCAGGGCATCGAACCATACGTAGGTAACAAAGTTTTTATCGAACGGCACCTCTATCCCCCACGACATGCGCGTCCTGGACCTTGATATGCAGAGGTCCTGCAACGGTTCTCTTAAGAATCCCAATACTTCATTTCTCCGAAAATCGGGTTTTATAAAATCTGTATTGGAATTAATATGATCTATAAGCCACTGTTGGTACTCGGAGATCTTAAAGAAGTAATTTTCCTCATCAAGCTTTTCGAGATGCCTTTTGCAGTCGGGGCATAGGCCATCGTCACTTTGCGCCTCCGACCAGAAAGTCTCGCACGGCGTACAGAACCAGCCTTTGTATACCTTTTTATATATTTTACCGTCTTTATACAGCTTATCTAATACCGACTGAACCGCCTTTGCGTGGTGATCGTCTGTTGTCCTTATAAAAAAGTCGTGTTGTATGCCGAGTTTTTGCCATAATTCTTTAAATACAGGCACTATCTCATCGACAAATTTCTTCTCTTCGCCGGGCTTAAACCCGCGGGCAAGTGTCGCCTTCTCTATCTTCTCGCCATGTTCATCGGTGCCGGTCATAAAGAATACGTCAAAAGCCTTCATGCGGTAGAATCTCGAGATCGTGTCCACGGCGATATTGGTGTAAGAATGTCCTATGTGAGGAGCAGAGTTTACGTAATATAGCGGGGTTGTGATGTAGAATTTATTCATGCTATTTGTAAGGGACCTCTAGGAATGTGCCGTCCTCAAGTTCCACGGTAGCCGAACGCTTTATGGCATTTATGCTTATCACCTTGCCGGAGCCTTTTTCGGTCTTCAATATATCCCCTTCTTTGGGCAGCCCCTTCATAAGCTCCCTGTAGGTCTTATGTTCGTAGCTCAGACAGCACATCAGCCTGCCGCAAAGGCCCGATATCTTCGTCGGATTGAGCGGCAGATTCTGTTCCTTGGCCATCTTGATAGTGACCGGCTCAAAATCCTTTAAGAATGTGGCGCAACACAGGACCCTGCCGCACGGCCCGAAACCTCCGAGCATCTTCGCCTCGTCGCGCACGCCTATCTGCTTCAGCTCTATCCTGGTCTTAAAAGCAGTGGCGAGATCCTTGACGAGGTCCCTGAAATCTATCCTTCCTTCAGCCGTAAAGTAGAACATGATCTTGGAGCGGTCAAAAGTGAATTCGGCGTCTATAAGCTTCATCGGGAGGTGGCGCTCTCGTATCTTCTTGGAGCATGTATCCATGACCTCCTTGACCTTCTTCTTGTTCTTATCTATCTGGTGCATATCCCAGGGGTTGGCTTTGCGGACGACCTTCTTGAGCGGTTCCGAGACATCTGAATCGAGTATCACTTCTATTTCGGAAATGGTTTGACCGTAATCCTGCCCTCTGTCGGCCTCTACTACCACATAATCTCCCGCCTTGAACTTCATGCCGCCCGTGGAATAGTAGGAGATCTTGCCGGCATCCCTTAATCTTACCTGTATCACTTCGTACATGCGCTCAC
>CAYVCD010000038.1:0-13999 GCA_964450115.1 uncultured Planctomycetia bacterium | reverse complement strand
TGTAGTGAATGTTCGACGCTATAAAGATCCATTTAAGCGAAGAGATAGATATCGAGAAACTCCTGCCGCGCCTGGTAGAGTTCGGCTACCGTTCGTGTAAGAGGGTTTCCGAAGAGGGCGATTTTGCGCGTATTGGCGATACGGTAACTATATATCCGCTTACATTTGCCTACCCCTTAAGGATAGAACTCGATGGCGTGAAGGTAGAGCGCATAAGAAGCCTCGATCCGATAACCTACGATCCCATAGAAGACCATAAAGCCGCGATAATACTTCCCATCAGGGGCATTGCCAAGAAAAAACTGCAGAAGCGTATCCTGGATATAGGCGAAGAATCCCCGATAGATAACTTCGTCGATATCGAGCCGGGTGACTACGTAGTGCACGTGGACCACGGCATAGGCAAGTATGCAGGCGTCGAAAAAGTAAAGATAGAGAAGAATTACGCCGAACATCTCGTCATAGAATATGCCGACGCCGACAAGCTCTATGTGCCTTTCTCGGACCTGAATAAGGTCCAAAAATATCTCGGGTTCGAAAGACGCCCGCCCAGGCTGTATAAACTGGGGACGAAGACATGGAAGCGGCTTAAAGAGCACGTGAAGTCGGCCGTTTTCAAAGTGGCCATGGAGCTTATAGAGCTCCAGGCAAAGCGAGAGGCCGCAGAAGGATTCAAATTCTCACCCGATAAGGACTGGCAGAAAGATTTTGAGGCAGAGTTCCCTTATAAGGAGACCCCGGACCAGGCGCGTTCACTGATAGAGCTAAAGAAGGACATGGAGTCCTCCAGGCCCATGGACAGGCTTTTGTGCGGTGATGTCGGCTACGGCAAGACCGAGGTTGCGTTGAGAGCCGCTTTTAAGGCTGTAATGGACAATAAGCAGGTCGTGATACTGGTGCCGACGACGATCCTGGCGGAACAGCATTATAATACTTTTTCCGGCAGGATGAAGAGCTACCCGATAAAAGTAGAGATGCTGTCACGTTTCAGGACAAAAGATGAGCAGGACAAGATCGTCGAGGGAGTCGCAGCGGGATCTGTCGATATAGTGATAGGAACACACAGATTATTATCGGGAGACATAAGATTCAAAGATCTGGGACTCGTTGTCATCGATGAAGAGCAGCGTTTCGGCGTACGTCATAAAGAATATCTAAAAAAACTGAGGCTCACCGTGGACGTGCTGACCCTTACCGCCACCCCAATACCCAGAACGCTCTATCTTGCGCTTATGGGCGGACGTGACATATCTATTATAAATACGCCGCCGTCTGAAAGGCTTCCGGTCGATACCCTCGTCACATACTACGATGATAAACTGATACGCGACGCTATCTTAAAAGAGAAGAAGCGCGGCGGGCAGATATTCTTTGTACATAATAGGATCGAGGGCATAGAGGCGATAGCCAAGAAGGTAAGAGAGCTCGTCCCTGAAGTGAGTATTGCAGTTGCCCACGGCAGGATGCGGGAGAAGTCGCTTGAAGATACGATGATGAAGTTCATAAAGGGCAAGATCGACTGCCTGATATCGACCACAATAATAGAGTCGGGCATCGACATACCAAATGCCAATACGCTCATAATAAACAGGGCCGATATGTTCGGGCTGGCAGACCTTTATCAGCTTCGCGGGAGGGTCGGGCGCTTTACGCGCGCCGCATACGCTTATCTATTGATACCTAAGCAGTTCATCATGACAGAGGAGTCCCAAAGAAGGCTTGCCGCGATACAGAAGTTTAAAGAGCTCGGCTCCGGTTTTAAGCTGGCGATGGAAGATCTTGAGTTGAGAGGGGCCGGCAATATACTGGGCACAGAGCAGCATGGATATATATATTCAGTGGGCTTTGACCTGTACTGCAGGCTTTTAAAGAGCGCCATTGAAAGTTACAAGACTAAGTGATATAATCATACCCAATATGGTATCATATAGATACATAGCATTACTCATGATCCTGCCTTTGGCCGTCCTCGCGGGTTGCGCTCGTGAGCCATCTGCCGGCGATAAGCCCCTGGTGACAGTAGCGGATAAATCGATAACGATAAAAGATTTTAAGGATAAGTTCTCAAGGCTTCCCAAACATTATCAGGCAGTGGCTGAAAAGAATAAGAAGAATCTGCTCGATGATATGATAGTGGAGTCGCTCTTCCTCGAGGACGCGTTAAGGAATGGGCTTGATAAGGATAAAGAGATAAAGGATATACTGGTTGAAGCGAGGAAGAAGATAATAATAGCCAAATTCGTTAAGACCGAAGTTGACGATAAGGTAAAGGTGTCGGAAGACGAGATGAAGGCATTTTACGAGGAGCACAAAGACGAATTCAAGACGCCCCAGATGTGGAGGGCCTCGCATATACTTGTCGCCAGCGAAGGAGAAGCCAAGGATGTAGCTGCCGAGCTTTCTAAAGGAAAGGTCTTTGAGGATATCGCGCGCGCTAAATCTATAGACGCTACATCAGCGCGCGGCGGAGACGTGGGCTATTTCCGGAAAGGGCAGGTAGTGCCGGAATTCGAGAATACCTGTATCGGCCTCAGCGTAGGCCAGACCAGCGCCATCGTGCACACGCAGTTTGGATATCATATAATAAAGTTGACCGACAAGAAGAGCGAAGCGCTCGAGCCTTATGAAAGCGCCAAGCCTAAGATAGAGAACGCTCTGAGGCTCAAAAAAAGGAATGAGTTGTTCGATAAATTGGTAGTCTCTCTGAAAGAGAAGTACCGCGTGCGCATCGAAGATGATGCCCTGAAGTCTCTTGAGGCAAAGTAGACCATGAAGAAGATAATATTTATATTCATCACCATCCTTGTTTTTGCTACGCTTACGGTATGTGCTTATGCCGCGGTCGTGGACAAGATAGTGGTGGTCGTCAATAACGAGATCATCACGCAGAGGGAAGTCGATATCATGCTTGCCCCGATATATGAACAGTATAAGAATATGTATAAGGGCGCTGAGCTGATAAAGATGCTCGAAGAAGTCAGAGAGAAGATATTGAAGCAGCTTATAGAGGACCGGCTGATATTCAGCGAAGCTAAGAAGCTTAATATAGTCATAAATGATAAAGAGATCGATGCAAAGGTGGACGAGATGAGAAGCAAGGTAGGCTCCGAGAGAGACCTTGAGAATATGCTCAGTGAGCAGAACCTGACCCTTAACGAACTTCGCGCCAGATACAAAGAGAAGATAATGATACGTAAGCTAATAGACCAGAAGGTCGGCGCCAGGATAATCATAACCCCCCTTGAAGTGAAGAATTATTACAACAATAACAAGGATAGTTTTATGCAGCCCGAAGAGATCAGACTGAAGGCTATATTGATAAAACCGAAGGAGGGTGCCGGCGGTGAAGCAGCATCCCTTCAGATAATGAAAGATCTTGTTAAGCGCCTTAAGGAAGGATGCGAATTTGAAGGCCTGGCGAAGGAGTATTCGGACGCTCCCGGCGCCGCCGAGGGCGGATTGATGGGTTATGTCAAGAAGGGCGACCTTATGCCGCAGATCGAAAATATAGTATTTAATCTGAAAGAGGGCGAGATAACAGAGATCATACAGTCGCCTCTCGGATACCACATATTTAAGATAGATGAAAAGAAGATCCGCAGGATGAGAGAGCTGCCGGAGGTTCGTCAGGATATCGAGGAGTACCTTTACAGGGAAAAGGCGAGCCAGAGATTGAAGGGATGGATAGATTCTCTCGCCAAGAGCGCCTACATTGAGTTCAAGTAAACAGCGCATTCTCATCACTATGGGTGACCCTTCCGGTATCGGGCCTGAGGTCACCGTCAAAGCTTTATCGGACCGCAGCATCTCAAGGTTAGCCCACTTCCAGGTCATCGGGGACTTCTCGGTAATAGACAGGGTAAGAAAGAGCTTAAGAGCCAAGCCGGAAATATCGCTTCTGGACCTCGCCAATATTCCTTCCACAAACTTCGCTTTCGGAATTCAGAGACCGGCATTCGGTAAAGCCTCTATGGAATATATAGATGAGGCGCTCAAACTCCTTAAGGCCGGCGAAGCCGATGCCTTAGTGACGGCGCCGGTGAACAAGTCATCGATAAGAAGCGCCGGATTCAAAGAATTCGAGGGCCATACCGAATATCTTGCCCAGCTGTCAGGCGCGAAAGAGTTCGCCATGATGTTCGTCGGTAAACATTTAAAGATAACGCTCGTCACCCGGCACATTGCCTTGAAGGATGTGGCGCGCACAATAACGGAAGATATGATATACAGGACCATAAGGATCACATACGAGCACCTAAAAAAATACTTTGGCATTAAAGATCCCAAGATAGCGGTGGCTGGATTAAATCCTCACGCTTCAGATAGCGGACTCTTCGGCGACGAGGAAGAGACCGTGATAATACCTGCCATAAAAAAAGCCTCCATTGCTATAAAAAATATTTACGGTCCGCTTCCCGCCGACGCTGTATTTTACGAAACCCTGAAAGGAAAGTTTGATGCGGTAGTGGCGATGTATCATGACCAGGCGCTCGCGCCGTTCAAGACACTGTATTTTAACGATGGCGTCAATCTGACGCTCGGGCTTCCCTTTATAAGGACGTCCCCGGACCATGGAACGGCATTCGATATAGCCGGCAGATCAATAGCAGATCCTACATCGATGAAGGAAGCCATCCGTCTAGCATGCTCACTCAAACCCAGTTAAAGGCTGTATTTCAAAAATACGACTTCTCTCCTCTGAAGAGATTCGGAGAGAACTATCTTATCGATGGTAACGTCAAGGACAAGATAATCGCGGAAGCAGATGCTAGCCCCGGCGATACTATCCTGGAGATAGGACCGGGATTCGGAGCGCTCACTCTTGACCTGGCGGCAAGATCGTCGGCGGTATTCGCTGTGGAGAAAGATAAGAAAGCTTTCGATATACTCAAAGATCTTGTAAAGAACAGCCTGCCGAACCTCAAAATATTCAATGAAGATATCCTGGAGTATGATATCAGCAAGGTCTATACCGGCAAGAAGATAAAGGTCGTCGGCAATCTTCCATACTACATAACAACTCCCGTCATAGAGTACATAATCGAAAATAGAAATATCATAGATAGCGCCCTGATACTGATGCAGAAAGAGGTCGCCGACCGCCTGCTTGCGCCTGAGGGCTCAAAAGACCGCGGCTCGATAAGTTGTTTTGTGCAGTATTATACAAAACCGGAATATTTATCTACTATAAACAGGGCTTCTTTCTATCCGGTCCCGGGCGTTGATTCGAGTCTCTTAAGGCTCAAGATCCTTGATAAGCCGGCTTATCGGGTAAAAGATGAATCTCTCTTCTTCAAAATAGTCAGAGGCGCCTTCAATCAGAGACGCAAATCCATAATCAATTCTCTCTCCCGCGAAGCGGTCTTGAATATCCCCAAAGTGGAGCTAATGGCCATATTAAATAAACTCAAGATCGATCCAACCTCAAGACCCGAAGTCCTGCCGCTAAAATCATTTGCGGATATCTGCAACGAAGTCTGTTAAAATTGACAAAGCCAGATTGGTATGGTAATTTATACTTAGATAAGCCTGCCTGCCGTTAAGTACAACTGACGTGCGGCAGGCAGGGACTTATACCATGCAAATAGATAAGAAAGCCGTCACAAAAGTAGCTCTTCTCTCGAGATTGGAATTAAATGAGAAGGAGACTGAGCTCTATTCCACCCAATTAGCTGCTATATTATCGTATATAGATAAGCTGAATGAGATAGACACCAAAGATGTTCCACCCACAAGCCACGTTTTACCTAACCTCAAGAACGTATTCAGAAAAGACTCTCTTAAAAGCTCTCTAGACGTAGCCGATGTCCTCAGCAATGCGCCATCCAAGGAAGGTGATTTTTTCAAAGTTCCGCAGGTCATAGAAGGGAAGTAGATGGAAAATCTTTATTCGCTGACCGCCCACGAACTGAAAGAAAAAATAGATAAAGACGGCCTGGCTCCATCTGACGTCCTCGATTCACTCTTCAAAAGAATAGAGTCTCTCGATAAAAAGATAAAAGCCTTCGTTACCCTGAATAAGAACGCCGCATCCCTTCTGCCGAAAGATAAGACCGGAAAGCTGTACGGGATCCCCGTCCTCGTAAAAGATAATATATGCGTCAAGGGCGAGGCGACGACATGCGCATCCAGGATACTGGAAAGCTTCAAACCGCCATATGATGCTACGGTCATAAAGAGACTTAAAAGCGAAGGCGCCGCTCTCATAGGAAAAGCCAATATGGATGAATTCGCTTTCGGGTCATCTTGCGAAACTTCCTGCTATGGTCCTACAAGGAACCCGTGGAATACGGACAGGATACCGGGCGGTTCGAGCGGTGGCTCCGCCGCCGCGGTGGCCAGCGATCAGACGATCCTGGCGCTAGGGTCCGACACGGGCGGATCGATAAGACAGCCGGCAAGTCTCTGCGGGGTCGTTGGCCTGAAGCCTACGTATGGAAGGGTCTCCAGATACGGCCTTATAGCTTTCGCTTCAAGCCTCGACCAGATAGGGCCTATCACAAAAGACGTGAGAGACGCGGCGCTCGTGATGAACGTTATCTCCGGATACGATGAGATGGATTCCACGTGCGTCGATATGCCAGTTCCCGACTATACCAAGTCGCTTGTCAAAGACGTAAAGGGTTTGAGGGTGGGGGTTCCAAAAGAGTATTTTATCGAAGGGATAGACAAAGAGGTTGAAGCAAGCGTGCGAAGATCGATAGATATCTTACGGGATCTGGGCGCCAAGATCGTGGAGATAACATTGCCCCATACGCAATACGCTGTCAGCACATACTATATAGTCGCTCCCGCTGAAGCGAGTTCCAATCTGGCCCGATTCGACGGCGTACAATATGGGTTCAGGGCCCTGGATGCAAAAGACCTGATAGACATGTACATCAAGACGCGTTCGAAAGGATTCGGCAACGAAGCCAAGAGAAGGATCCTTCTGGGCACATATTGCCTCTCCACGGGCTATTACGACGCCTATTACCTTAAGGCCCAAAAGATCAGGACCAAGATAAAAGAGGATTTTGATAATGCGTTTAAGCTGTGTGATCTTATAGTGACTCCGACCACCCCGACGCCGGCGTTCAAGATCGGGGAGAAGACCAAGGACCCTTTAAGCATGTATCTGTCCGATATATTTACGATCTCCGCCAATCTGGCCGGGCTGCCTGCAATATCGATACCTTGCGGGTTCTCAAAAGACTCTCTTCCTATAGGGCTGCATATGCTCGCAAAACCATTTGATGAAGAGACTTTATTCAGGGCGGCATATGCCTTTGAGCAAAATACCGATCATCACAAGCGAAAGCCTAGCCTATGACAAATAAATACGAAACTGTTATAGGACTAGAGGTCCATCTGCAGCTGGAGACCGACACCAAGGCATTCTGCGGGTGCTCCACGGAATTCGGAAGACCGCCTAACAGCCATACCTGCCCGGTCTGCTTAGGTTTTCCAGGGTCATTGCCTGTCCTGAACGAGAAGGCCTTCCTCTACTCGATAAAAGTGGCCCTTGCGCTTAGTTGCAAGATACAGGATATTATAAAGTTCGACAGAAAAAATTATTACTACCCTGATCTTCCGAAGAATTTTCAGATATCCCAGTTTGACATGCCTCTTTCATATGATGGATTTGTCGATGTGCTTTCCGGGTCGGGGGCGAAGAAGAGGGTGCATATAAAACGCGTTCATCTGGAAGAGGACGCGGGTAAATTGATCCATCCTGTAAAGGCGAGCAACAGCCTTGTCGATTTTAACAGGGCCGGGATGCCATTATTGGAGATAGTTACAGAGCCGGATATAAATTCTCCGGAGGAAGCATATGATTATCTCACAGCCCTGAAATCGATATTGCAGTATTTGAGAGTATCCGATTGCGATATGGAGAAGGGCAGCCTGCGCTGCGACGCAAATATATCCATAAGAAGAGCGGGCGAGAAAGAGCTGGGAGTAAAGGTGGAAGTCAAGAATATGAACTCTTTCAGGTGGGTCAGAGAAGCTCTCGGTTTTGAGACGAAGAGGCAGATAGCGATGGCGGAAGCGAAGGAGCGGATAGTCCAGGAGACGAGGCTCTGGGACGCCCAAAAGCTCGTCACCATCTCGATGAGGTCAAAGGAAGAGGCGCATGACTATCGTTACTTCCCGGAGCCGGACCTGGTCCCGTTCATCATGGATAAGAAGATCATAGAAGATATCCGGAAGGCCCTGCCAGAACTCCCCGAGGAGCGCTCTAACAGGTTCGTAAAAGAATACGGGCTTTCCGAATACGATGCCCGCGTCCTTACAGGCCAGATAGACCTGGCGGACTATTTTGAGGAATGCGCTCGTGGTTATGAAAATAAGAAGACGTTGGCCAATTGGATCAACGGCGATATAGCGGCACAGATGAATGCCAGGAATGTAGGTATACTGGGACTGAGCTTAAAACCAGGGGACCTTGTGGAACTTTTGAAGATGATAGACGGTCAATCCATCAGTGGCAAGATAGCCAAAGAGGTTTTGGTGGAGATGATAGATACCAAAAACAGAGCCGGTGAGATAGTGAGCTCTAAGGGGCTTTCACAGATCAGCGATAAAGGCGCGATAGAAGAGGCGGTTTTAGACGTACTATCAAAGAACGAAAGATCGGTGAATGATTATAAGGGCGGGAAGAAGACGGCTATCACGTTCCTTGTCGGACAGGTCATGAAGCAGACTAAAGGCAAGGCAAACCCGGCCATGGTAAACGATATGCTCAAGAAGCATCTAGGGGAATAGCTTGTGATGAAGAGGATAAAAATATTATTTTTCGTTCTCGCGGTCATGCTCATCGCTTCTTTGACTATGGGTAGACCCGAGGCGCCCAAAGAGACTAAATTGCAGTCTAAGGATGATCTGTATAATCAGGTCGAGTTATTCTCGGACGCAATAAGTGTGATACGAAGTGAATATGTTAATGAGGTTGACTCCAAGAAAGTGATATACGGCGCGTTACGCGGGATGCTATCATCGCTCGACGATTTCAGTCAATTTTTGGATCAGGATGAGTATAAAGAGCTGACTTCAGAGGCTAAAGGCGAGTTCGGCGGCATAGGGGTCGAGATAACTCTGAAAGACGGCATAATCACCGTGATAACTCCCATGGCAGGCACTCCGGCGGAATCTGCCGGTATAAAGCCGGGCGACAAGATCGTGAGGATAAACGGCAAGACGACAAAAGATGTGCGCTTAAGTGACGCCGTGAAGATCATGCGAGGCGAGCCGGGCACGCAGTTAACCCTTACCGTCTGGAGAGAGAAAGAAGAGAAGATCCTCGATATACCTATAAAAAGGGCCAAAATAAATATCGACTGTATAAAAGACGCGCGTCTAATAGAAGGCAAGATCGGATATATCCGTCTTGTGGAGTTCCAGGTAAAATGCGCCCGAGAACTGGAGGCCGCTCTTAAAGTTCTGGAGAGCGAAGGCATGGACTCGCTTGTGCTGGACCTGAGAAATAATCCCGGCGGGCTGCTCGATTCCGCGATAGACGTATCGGAGAAGTTCATACCAAAAGATGAGGTCATAGTATCGACAAAGAGTAGATCCCCCGATCAAAATGCCGTATACAGGTCAAAAGGCGTTCTGACGCATCCTGGTTATCCGCTTATAGTCCTGGTGAACGAGGGTTCCGCGAGTGCGGCGGAAATTGTGGCCGGAGCCATACAAGATAATAAGCGCGGCGTAATATTGGGTGTCAAGACTTTTGGGAAAGGTTCCATACAGACCGTTATTCCGTTAAAGGATAACTCCGCTCTCAGGCTTACGACGGCCTCTTATTACACACCGAGCGGGAGGTCTATCAGCAACCAGGGCGTAGTCCCCGATGTTATAGTAGACCGCGAAGAGCTGGGCGGCAGGAAGAAGTCCTCGTCCGACATATTTGATAATGTTGACGATGATAAAGAGATAAAGAAAGATATTAAAGTGTCCAAGCAGAAAGAGGCCGTTGTGCGGGATAATCAGCTCGAACGCGCCATCGATCTGATCAAAGCTATAAAGGTCTACAGGAAATGAAGATCAGGATAGTCTTGGCGGTGGTGGCTATAGGATTGATATTGGGCGCAGCCTTTATCTTCTGGAGATCTTCTCACGCCCCAAAGAGGAAGATAGTGGTGGTAAAGAAGGCGATCCCCGAAAAAGAGGCCGCAAGAAAAAGAAAATTTACCGCAATACAAAAGAATTATAATAATCCTAAGGTGGCGATAGTTATAGACGACTTTGGATATAATATGAATAATATTGAAAAACTATTTGCCGTGAATAGGCCCGTTACGTTCTCTATCCTGCCGAATCTGCCGTACTCTAAAAGAGTAGCCTCTCTTGCTTCTTCAAAAGGATATGATATTATACTGCATCTTCCATTAGAATCAAAAGATCTGGCTGCGCCGGCCGAGATGGGCACCATAAAGACCGGCATGGACGAAAGAGAGGTATTGGCGTTGCTTGAGAAGGAGATAGCGAGTGTTCCCGGGTTGCACGGCGTATCGAACCATCAAGGCTCTAAGGCGACGGAAGATAAACGGACAATGTCCATCATACTGTCTGACCTCAAGAAGAGGGGGCTATACTTTTTTGACAGCCTTGTAACGGATAAGTCGGTATGTCATGAGACGGCAGCGCAATCGAAAGTCCCATACGCCAAGAGGGATATATTTTTAGATAATGAGAATAACGCGGATTACATAGAGAAGCAGATGCTCTCTTTAAGGAAAGCAGCGTTCAAATATGGCTCCGTTATTGCGGTTTGCCACGATAGGAAAAATACGATAGCCGTTTTAAATAAGATGATGCCGGAGCTTGCCAGTGAAGGGATAAGGTTCGTCTATCTATCGGAGATGGTTAAATAAGATGCTGACATTAGGCATAGAGACTTCATGCGACGAGACGAGCGTTTCGGTCACCGATGGCAGGAACGTTCTTTCAAATATAGTATCGTCGAGCGTGCACCTGCATAAGAAATACGGCGGTGTGGTGCCTGAGATAGCTTCAAGATTTCATGTGGAATATATTTTGGAGGTACTGGATGAGGCTTTAAAAAGTTCCGGCAAGCGCCTGAAAGATATAGAGCTTATAGCCGTAACTAACGGCCCGGGCCTTGTAGGCGCATTACTTACGGGCGTATCTTTAGCGAAGTCCTTGAGCCTATCTTTACATCTGCCTATGATAGGAGTGAACCATGTCCTTTCGCATCTCTACAGCGCGTTCTTAAGCGATGGCGAAAAGCCCGGATTTCCTTTTATCGGACTTGTGGTTTCGGGCGGGCATACAGCGCTCTTTTATTGCAGGGATAGCTATAAACAGAAACTACTATCCCAGACGCAGGACGATGCGGTAGGCGAGGCCTTCGACAAAGTGGCCAAGATATTGGGGCTTGGCTATCCGGGAGGGCCCGTGGTGGAGCGTACCGCAAAGCTTTCAAAGGACGGGGGAAGAGTAAAGCTGCCAAAGACATTTCTCGGCAAAGACTCGTTAGATTTTAGTTTCAGCGGGATCAAAACTGCGGTATTATATTATGCAAGAGCCTCAAAGAATAAGGATGATGAAGCCGCCGATATTTGCTACTCTTTTCAGGAGACCGTCATCGACGAGCTGGTAGAAAAGACGATGCGCGCGGCTGAAATGCATAAGGTGAAGAATATAGTGGTCGGCGGCGGGGTCGCGGCGAACACAAGTTTGCGGGAAAAATTCACGGATGCCGCAAGATTCTCAGGCGGTGTCAAAGTATATTTTCCCGAAAGACGATACTGCATGGATAATGCGGCGATGGTCGGAGTCCTTGGGGAAGAGTTATATAAAAGAGGGCAGCGGTCGGATCTTTATTTAAGCGCCGAGCCCAACCTGGAGGTGGTGAATGCTTAACGAGTGGGTCATCGTATTTCGCCTTGTATTGTCGGCGATATTGAGCGGAGTGATCGGTTTTGAAAGAGAGTTTCACGGGCGGGCAGCGGGTTTCAGGACGCATATTCTTTTATCCGTGGGCTCAGCGCTGATAATGCTCACGTCTATTCACATATTCGATGTCTATTCAGGCAGGGTCCCTATTGATCCCGCCAGGCTTGCCGCCGGAGTAGTGACGGGTATCGGTTTCATGGGCGCAGGTACGATAATGCGTTACAAGGCCTCGGTGAGAGGACTTACGACAGCCACGAGCCTCTGGGTCGTAGCCGGCATAGGGCTTGCCGTAGGATCGGGTTTATATTTCGGCGCCATTGCCACAACTCTGATAGCCATGATCGCTTTAATGTTCTTTTCTAAGCTTGAACATGTTATGATACGTAAGAATTGGTATAAGACGATCATTATAGAAACGCAAGACGGATTGGAACAATTAAAGAAGATAAGGGAATCGTTATCCGAATATGGAAGCGAGATCAATGATCTCGAGGCCGACCGTTCAAAGGATGGAACGCATATTATCCTGAAGTTCGGCCTTAAGCTCACCTCAAATCTCCACAACGCGCAGTTGATAGAGTCGATCGCGCGTTTAGAGGGCGTTAAGAGCGTAAAGTGGGAAGCGGATTAACAATAAAGGAGGTGCTTTATGATGACGAGGAAGGATAAGAAGCACGAGACCGAAAAGGTCCTAGATGTAGACGCTTCGATGCAGGGGACTCTCATCTTCAAAGATTATGTGAACCTCAGGATAAACGGAACGTTCGAAGGTGTATTGAATACGAAGGGTAATCTCATGATCGGCGAGCAGGCGGTGGTCAACGCCGATATCACCGGAGATTCCATAGTGATAGCGGGTAAGGTGAACGGCAACATAACGGCGCTCAAAGACCTGAAGCTGATATCGCCTGCCAGGGTCATCGGAGATATCAGATCGCCGCTCTTAAGCATAGCGGAAGGCGCCATATTTGATGGAACTTCCAGGATGCTGAGTAGGGCTGAAGGCCTCGTTAATAACACCATGACGCCGGACGATCTGGCCAAGTATCTGGAGATAGAGACCAACCTCGTCCATGAATGGGCAAGCTCCGGAAGACTGCCCGCGACTAAAGACGGCGACGCCTGGAGATTTGAGCGCGCCAAAATAGACGAGTGGATAGCCCAAGGAAAGATAAAGTAATATGCCGGAACATTTATTGAATATCAAAGAGGTGGCGGCCTATCTCGGCGTCTCCGAAGAGGAGGTCAAGCGCCTCGTCGATATCGGCGAGATGCCGGCCTACAAGATAGGGGACAGTTTCTTAAGGTTCCGAAAAGAACAGGTGGATGCCGTGAAGTCGGAGATCTCTGATGTAGAGAAAGTGGATCCGGCCCGCGTCGCTGTCAAGCTGGATTCAAAGGGCCATCCCACTCATCCCTTTACGGACCTTGAAAGAGATGCCAAGAAGAGAGAGCCTGCCGTGAGGCAGTATGACTACACATTTGCGGAGAAGATACAGGATTTCATTCATTACAACGACTTCTATATCGCTTCGGCGGCAATAGTTGCGGTATTGCTCTTTATAATCTTGAGATCCTAAACGCTATGCCCGATCGAACTAAACTTCTTTATGACGATATCGGATTCGCCAAAGTGGATTGCCACAGACTGCTGCGCAGAGGCTTTCCGGAAGTCATATTCGGCAAAGGCAAGACGCCCGCGCAGATCATAGAGATAGCAAAAAAGATAATCTCACACCATGGTATACTGCTTGTAACGAGGACAGAAAAAGCAGTCTATTTAAAACTTAAAAAATTGTATCCGAAGATAAAGTATTCCGAGCCGGGCAAGATAATATATTACAGAGACTCCAAGGCTCCGCTGAAAAAAGGGACGGTCGTGGTGGTGACCGCGGGAACGGCCGATATACCGGTAGCAGAAGAGGCGAGGGTCACATTAGAGTTGATGGGTAACCCTGTAGAGATGTTATACGATGTAGGAGTTGCGGGGATACACAGGGTGCTCGATAAGAAGCATATTTTAGAGAGCGCCAACGTACTGATAGTGATAGCCGGCATGGAGGGCGCTCTCGCCAGTGTAGTGAGCGGGCTGGTA
>CAYVCD010000037.1:0-14251 GCA_964450115.1 uncultured Planctomycetia bacterium | reverse complement strand
CAGATGATGTTCGCGGTTATTACGCCCGCGCTTATAACGGGCGCATTCGCTGAAAGGATGAAGTTCTCCACATATGTGGTCTTTACTTTGTTATGGGCGACCCTGGTCTATGACCCAGTCTGCCATTGGGTGTGGGGAACCGGCGGGTGGTTAAAGAATATGGGCGCGCTCGATTTCGCAGGCGGAACCGTAGTGCACGTATCATCCGGCATCTCGGCTTTGATATGCGCTTTGGTAATAGGTAAGAGGAGAGGTTATGGCCGCGAACCGATGTCGCCGCACAATCTTACATTAACTATCATAGGCGCAGCGCTTCTCTGGTTTGGCTGGTTCGGATTTAACGCCGGCAGCGCTTTGGGAGCAAATGAACTGGCGGTCTGGGCCTTCATAACCACCAATACCGCGGCAGCGGCGGCGGCATTGACATGGATGTTCATTGAATGGAAAGTCACAGGTAAGCCGACAATACTTGGCGGCGCGACCGGAGCCGTGGCAGGGCTCGTGGCTATTACGCCCTCGGCAGGATTCGTAACGCCCCTGTCAGCTATAATCATAGGTTTCTTGGTAGGCGCGGTATGTTATACATCTGTAGCAGTTATCAAACTAAGGTTCGGATATGATGACTCGCTCGATGCTTTCGGCGTTCACGGCGTAGGAGGCGCATTAGGGGCCTTACTTACGGGCCTATTAGCACAGAAATTGATAAATCCTGCCGGCAATAATGGGCTATTCTTTGGTAATCCTGGACTCTTCCTGACGCAGGCAAAAGGAGTTATAGTTACCGCGGCATACGCCGTATCTGTGACCTTTATCCTGCTCAAGGTTCTCAGGGCAACGATGGGGCTGCGCGTAGAAGATGAAGAGGAAGTTATAGGGCTCGATATCTCACAACACGAAGAGAGCGCTTATACTCTGCTCGACTAACAGGAGGTGGTATAAATGAAACTTATAGTAGCTATCATACAGCCTCATAAACTTGAGGACGTCTTACAGGAGCTCGATAAGTCGGAAGTTTATCTGAAGACCGTCAGTAACGTTCTGGGCTGTGGAAGGCAGAAAGGGCTGACCGAAATATATAGAGGCAGGAAAGAGACCGGCAACTTATTAAAGAAGGTAAGGTTGGAAGTAGCTGTAAATGAAAAATTCGTAGAGCCAACCATAAAAGCGATAACAAAAGCCGCAAAGACAGGTCGAATAGGAGACGGAAAAGTATTCGTCCTGGATCTTGCAGAATGTGTTAGGATTAGAACAGAAGAAAGAGGCACTACGGCAATAGGTTAAAGTTTTTTAAAAAACAAGGAGGGGGTCGAGATGAGTATCAGACAAAAAATTCTATTTAAGATAAGTTCGATCGAGCTGCCGAAGGAATCGCATCCGAAGAAAGTTTCGTCGTATTTCGGAGAGAATACCTTCAGCGTTTCCACTATGCGTAAGTATATACCCAAAGGGACGTTTCAGGCTTTCCAGCGCTGGATATCCGACGGAATAACCATATCTAAGGAGCAGGCGGATATAATAGCTGATGCCATGAAAGTTTGGGCTATGCAAAAAGGAGCCACGTATTATACCCACTGGTTTCAGCCGATGACCGGCCTGACGGCAGAAAAGCACGATAGCTTTATTTCTATGGAAGGTCCGGGCAAGGTCATAGAAAAATTTTCAGGGAATAAGCTGATACAGGGTGAGCCGGACGCAAGCAGCTTTCCTTCCGGAGGCATAAGGGCGACCTTTGAGGCAAGAGGCTATACTGCATGGGACCCCTCTAGTCCCGCCTTCATAATAGAGAGCAGGCTCGGTAAAACGTTATGTATACCCACTATCTTCATATCTTATCACGGCGAAGCTCTAGATAAGAAGCTGCCCCTTTTAAGATCAGACGAAGCCCTTAGTAAAGCGGCGGTGAATTTATTAAGGTTGTTCGGCCAAAAAAACGTAAAGAAGGTAGTCTCGACATGCGGAGCGGAGCAGGAATATTTCCTGATCGATAAAAACTATTATAATCTCCGGCAGGACCTTATCATGACAGGACGTACGCTAGTTGGCGCGCCTTCTCCAAAAGGGCAGCAGCTTGAAGATCAGTATTTCGGCACTATCAAGGACCGGGTAGCTAATTTTATGTACGAGGCGGCCGAAGAGGCTTATAAGCTCGGTATACCTGTAATGACCAGACATAATGAAGTGGCCCCGCACCAATACGAATTCGCGCCCATATTCGAGGAATCTAATATTGCCGCGGACCATAATCAGTTGCTGATGGATGTTATGAAGAAGGTCGCTTTGCGGCATAATTTAGTCGTCCTGTTGCACGAGAAACCGTTTGCCGGCATAAACGGAAGCGGTAAACACCTGAACTGGTCGCTTGCGGATGATCAGGGGAACAACCTTCTGAATCCCGGAAGCACTCCGGAACGAAACCTTCAGTTCCTTACGATCCTGGCAGCTGTATTAAGAGGCGTATACCTCCATGCCGATCTTCTGCGCGCAAGCGTCGCTCTTGCGGGTAATGAGCATCGCCTGGGAGCAAATGAAGCGCCGCCAGCCATTATGAGCGTTTTTTTAGGCGATCAATTGAACACGATCCTCGATATCATCGAAAAGGGGTCTAAACAAAAGGTGTCAAAACAGGACATTGTAGATCTGGGCGTGGCGCGTCTTCCGAAATTCAACAAAGATTCCACAGACAGGAACAGGACTTCGCCATTCGCCTTTACTGGGGCCAAGTTCGAATTTCGAGCCGTGGGTTCATCGCAAAACATATCGACACCTATCGCCATGATCAATACGATAATAGCGGATTCGCTGGATCATATGGCAAGCGAGATAAGGAGCATTGTGGCAAAAGGCGGCGATTTTAATACGGCGGTAATACAGGTGGTCTCAAAGGTAACAAAGGATGCAAAAAAGATAAGATTCGAGGGTAATAACTATTCGCCGGACTGGGTGAAGGAGGCTCACAGGAGAGGTCTTCCTGACATAGCTTCTACATCGGAAGCTTTAAAAGCCCTTACCAAAAAAGAGAATATTGACCTCTTTGAAAAATACAAAGTATTCTCTAAAGAAGAGCTGCTTGCGCGATACCACATATGGGTACATACGTACAACCTGATCCTGGAGATAGAGGCAAACACTATGAATGAGATGGTGAACGCCAGCATACTTCCGGCAGGATATAAATACCAGAAATTGCTCTCCGAAAATGTGGCAGTCTTAGTTGGCCTTAAAAAGGCGGCCAAGATCAAGCCGGAAGCGGCCGCGCTAAAAGATCAGGAAGAGCATCTCTGTGACGTAGTAGCCAAAATTTATTATGTCAGACGCAATGTGAAAGAGATGATCGGGCTTCTTGAGAAGGCCAAGCGCCTTGACGGAGAAAGACGAGCAAAGCTATATTTTGAAGAGCTGAAACCACTCATGGAGCACATAAGAAAGCATGTCGATGCCCTTGAATGCGTAGTTTCGGATGAGGACTGGGATCTGCCAAAATATAGAGAGATGCTCTTTATTAATTAAATTATGAAAAAAGACGGAGAGCTCTATAAATCTACCATCCAGGCGGTAGAGAAGCCGCTTATAGAAAACGTTCTGGAGCGTACCGAAGGAAACCAGCTGAAGGCGGCGAAGATACTTGGTATTAACAGGAATACGATACGTTCCAAGATCAGGAAGCTTGGTATAGACGCAAAGAGATGGAAGGCTTAAAAATGGCATATGGACATCTGCCGAAAAGACAGGGGCTTTACGATCCCGCGTTCGAACACGACGCCTGCGGCGTAGGTTTTGTCTGCGATATAACAGGCAAGGCCTCGAACGAAACGGTGCTGAAAGGGCTTGAGGTCCTGGAGAGACTTTCTCATCGCGGAGCTACAGGGGCCGATCCCAAGACAGGAGACGGCGCCGGACTACTCATACAGATGCCGCATGAATTTTTTACCAAGGCATGCATTGAAGCAAAGATTGAACTGCCGCCATTGGGTGATTATGGCACCGGCCTTATATTTTTGCCCGTTGACAATAAAGAGAGAAGACTCTGCAAAGATACTTTTTCCGATATAGTCGAAAAGGAGGGCCAAAGGATAATCGGATGGAGAACGGTCCCGGTAGACGATTCCGACATAGGTGTATCAGCAAAAAATACAGCGCCTGTAATAGAGCAGATATTTATCGAAAAGAACAAGACTATCAAAGAGAGCCTCTCTTTTGAAAGAAAATTATACATCATAAGAAAAAAGGTCGAGAACAAGATACGCTCATCTCTGATTAATAAGAGTTCCTCTTTTTATATCACCAACATATCCTCCAGAACTTTTTCTTATAAGGGGCTTCTGATGCCGTGCCAGGTAGAGAGATTCTTCGTTGACCTGCAGGACAGGAGAATCAAGAGCGCCATAACGTTAGTTCATTCCAGATACAGCACGAATACCTTCCCGGCATGGGACCTGGCTCAGCCCTTCAGGTTTCTGGCGCATAACGGAGAGATAAACACTCTGAGAGGCAATATAAACTGGATGAGGGCCAGAGAAGGCCTGATGAAAACGGATCTTTTCGGGAAAGATATAAAAGATATATTCCCCGTAATAATGCCCGGCGGAAGCGACTCGGCGGCCATAGATAACATATTCGAGCTTCTGGTACTATCCGGACGATCTCTAGAGCATGCCATGATGATGCTCATTCCAAATGCGTGGGAGACCGATAGGGCCATGTCAGACGCTCTGAAGAATTTCTATAAATATCACGCATGTATGATGGAGCCATGGGACGGACCGGCGGCAATAGCGTTCAGTGACGGCGTTAAGATCGGTGCGGCCCTTGATAGGAACGGCTTAAGGCCCGCGCGGTACATAATAACCAAGGATAAGATGGTTGTAATGGCTTCCGAAGCGGGAGCGCTCGATATCAGGCCTGATAATATCCTCGTCTCGGGTAAGATCGAACCAGGAAAGATGTTATTAGTAGATACGGCCCTGGGAAAGATAATAGAAGATTCCGAGATCAAGGAAAGACAATCAAAAGCTCAGGCCTATGGGCCATGGTTAAAAGAGAATATGGTGGAATTAGCTTCCTTGAGACCGAGGAAGCTAAAAGAGGCTGCGATAAATGACCTTCCGGCTCTTGAAAAGGCTTTCGGTTATACGAGAGAAGATATGAAATTCATCATAAAGCCGATGGCCGAAAAGGCCGAGGAGCCGATAGGCTCCATGGGAAACGATACTCCTCACGCGGTATTGTCGAACGAGAGCCCTGTTTTATTCTCCTATTTTAAACAACTATTCGCACAGGTCACGAATCCCGCCATGGACCCGATAAGAGAAGAGCTTGTCATGAGCCTTGAAACATATCTGGGTCCGGAAAAGAATCTTTTGGATGAGACCCCTCTTCATTGCCATAAATTAAGAATAAAAAATCCTATACTTACAAACGAAGACCTGGACAAGATCCGAAACATAAGGATCAATAGCTTCAGAACAAAGACCATATCTCTTTTGTTCATCATGAATAACAAGAGAGATTTCTCAAAAAGGCTGGATGCCGTATGCCTGGAAGCTTCCTCGGCCATAAAAGACGGTTACACCTTTATAGTATTAAGTGATAGGGGCGTTAAAAAAGGGTTGGCAGCCATACCGAGCCTTTTGGCTATGGGAGCCGTACATCAGTGCCTCGTTAAAAAGGCTCTTCGTACACGCATAGGTATCATTGTTGAAAGCGCCGAGCCCAGAGAGGTGCACCACTTTGCGCTTCTTTTCGGATACGGCGCGGATTGCGTAAATCCGTATCTTGCTTACGAAGCAGTGGATCAGTTAATAAGAGAAGGTGGATTGAATTTAAGCCGTGCCGCTGCGCAGCATAATTATATCAAGGCGCTATCGAAGGGGATACTTAAGGTGCTTTCAAAGATGGGCATATCTACGCTACAGAGCTACAGAGGCGCTCAAATATTTGAAGCGCTCGGATTGAGCGCCGGCGTCATAGAAAAATGCTTTACAGGAACGCCGTCAAGGGTAGGTGGAATAGGGCTGGAAAGAATAGCCGCCGAGACGATAAAAAGAAATGAAGAAGCGTATCCTGAAAGGGGCTTTCAACGGCCTGAATTAAAGACCGGTGGATTGTATCAATGGAAGAAAGACGGAGAATTCCACCTTTGGAACCCCGAGACTATCTCCGCATTACAGGAAGCTTCATGGTGCGGAGATTATAATAAGTATAAAGAATTTTCCAGGCTGATAAATGACCAGACCGGGCATCAATGCACTCTTCGATCGCTATTAAAATTCGTGAAGACCGAAGCAATACCGCTTGATGAAGTCGAGGGTCCCGAGTCCATAGTGAAACGTTTTACGACCGGAGCAATGAGCTTCGGTTCGATAAGCAAAGAGGCTCATGAGACCATCGCCATCGCCATGAATAGATTGGGGGCGAAGTCCAATACCGGAGAGGGCGGAGAAGACCCCTTAAGATTCGATAGCCTCCCGGATTGCGATTCCGCAAGAAGCGCGATAAAACAGGTAGCTTCTGGCAGATTCGGCGTAACTACAAATTATCTTGTCAATGCGGACGAACTGCAGATAAAGATCGCGCAAGGCGCAAAGCCCGGAGAGGGCGGGCAGCTGCCCGGGCACAAAGTAAGCGTAACTATCGCTAAGACCCGCTATACCACTCCTGGCGTAACCCTTATTTCACCGCCGCCTCATCACGACATATATTCCATCGAGGATCTGGCGCAATTGATATTCGACTTGAAGAACGTCAACCCTAAGGCGCGCATAAGCGTAAAACTCGTATCTGAGATGGGCGTCGGTACGGTCGCCGCCGGAGTGGCCAAGGGCCACGCGGATATGATATTGATATCGGGAGGCGACGGCGGGACGGGCGCGTCACCTTTGAGCTCAATAAAGCATGCCGGCCTCCCCTGGGAGCTCGGGCTTTCCGAGACCCATCAGACGCTTATGCTGAATTCATTAAGAAGCAGGGTACGGCTGCAGACAGACGGACAGTTGAGGACAGGAAGGGATGTGGCGATAGCCGCTCTATTGGGAGCGGATGAGTTCGGATTTGCAAGCGCTATACTTATCATATTAGGCTGCGTTATGCTGAGGCATTGTCATCTCAACAATTGCTCCGTAGGCGTAGCGACGCAGGACGACATACTAAGAAGAAGGTTTAAGGGCAGGCCTGAATATATCGTGAATTATTTAAGGTTCGTGGTGGAAGAGATGCGCGAGATCATGGCTTCACTCGGAATAAGGACCGTAGATGAAATGGTCGGAAGGGTCGATCTCTTGGAGCCGGACAGGGAGATGCTCTCTTTAAACGGTAAAGATCTCGATCTTTCAGCGATACTCCACAAGCCGGACAGACTTAATGCCCACCAGGCCGAGGAGATAAAGGTACAGTCCCATGGGATAGATAAGGTGCTGGACCTTGAGCTCATAAGATTGTCGAAAGATTCGCTTGATAAGGCTATGCCTGTAAAGATCGAGCTTCCCATTAATAACGCAAATAGAACAACGGGCGCCATGCTCAGCGGCAAGATCTGTAAGCTTCACGGTGAAGGCGGATTACCGGAAGATACCATACAGTGTAAATTCAGAGGAGTGGCCGGACAGAGCTTTGGAGCATTTTTGACAAAAGGGGTCACCTTTGAACTTGAAGGAATGGCGAATGATTATGTAGGTAAGGGCATATCCGGAGGCAAAATAATAATGAGGCCTGACAGAGATTCGGACTATAGGGCGGATGATAATATCATAATAGGGAACACTGCCTTCTACGGCGCAATATCCGGCGAGGCCTATATAAGAGGTGTATCGGGCGAGAGATTTTGCATAAGAAATTCCGGACTTTATGCGGTTGTGGAGGGAGTGGGGGATCACGGATGTGAATATATGACGGGCGGCAGAGTTATTGTCCTCGGCAGGACCGGAAGGAATTTCGCCGCCGGCATGTCAGGCGGAATCGCCTATATCTACGATAAGGAGTCGCTCTTTAAAGAAAAATGCAACCTTAGTATGGCAGATATTGAAAACATCAATATCGAAGACGAAGAGCTCCTGCGCAATATGCTCGCAAACCACTTAAAGTTCACCCAAAGCCCGGTCGCCAGAAAGATACTGAACGAATTCAAAAAAGAGAAGAAGAGATTTATAAGGGTCATTCCCATAGAATATAAGCGCATAATGAAAGCTAAGATGGCTGAATATGGGCTTGAGCTTTCAGAGGTGTCGGATGGGTGATATAAAAGGTTTTTTAAAAATAAAGAGGCGACCTTCTCCATACAGAAGCGTCTCTGAGCGCGCAAAGGATTACAAGTCCGTAGCTCTCTTGCGAAAAGAGGAGAGCTCCATCGACCAGGCCTCGCGCTGCATGGACTGCGGGACTCCTTTCTGTCATTGGGCATGCCCGGTAGGAAATTATATTCCCGAATGGAACGACCTCTTATTCCGCGGTGAATGGAAAAAGGCGCTCGGTCTTCTCGGCGCAACTAATAATCTTCCGGAAATAACCGGAAGACTCTGCCCGGCGACATGCGAATCCGCCTGCGTTCTAGGTATAAATGATGAGCCGGTGACCATAAGAGAGAATGAATTATCAATAATCGAGAACGGATTCGGTTCAAATCTGATAAAGCCTAGACCGCCAAAAAAAAGAACCGGTAAATCTGTTGCCGTAATAGGTTCCGGGCCGGCAGGCTTGGCATGCGCAGATCAGCTAAATAAGGCGGGGCATAACGTGACCGTATTTGAAAAAGATGACAAGACGGGCGGGATACTGCGCTACGGAATACCCGATTTTAAACTGGAAAAACGCATCCTTGACAGGCGAATAAAGATATTTGAAAAAGAGGGTATAAAGTTCCTTACTTCGACAAACGCGGGCACCGATTATAATACGGATCGTCTCTTGAAGAAATTTGACGCAATCTGTCTGGCGGGAGGCTCAAGAAGACCGCGCGACCTGACCGCGGAAGGCAGAAACTTAAACGGAATATATTTTGCCATGGATTATCTTGTACAGTCAAACAGGCTGGTTGCGGGCGAAAAGATGCCGGCGATAGGAGCGATAAATGCCAAGGATAAAAAGGTGCTCGTTATAGGGGGCGGCGATACAGGCGCTGATTGCGTGGGCACGGCGCACAGACAGGGAGCGGCCTCTGTGATCCAGGTAGAAGTGCTTCCTAAGCCGCCGGAATGCAGGACATGCGAATGCCCGTGGCCAAAATATCCGGCTATCCTGAGAACCTCTACCAGCCACGAGGAGGGCGGGATCAGGAGATGGTCGGTATTGACAAAAAAGTTCACAGGAGAAGAAGGTTGGGTAAAGAAAGTTTTGTGTACGGGCGATGGTAATGATTTTGAGATCGAAGCCGATCTTGTGATACTAGCCATAGGATTCCTTCATCCGGAACACGATCTTTTGCTTCGCGAGCTCAACGTAGAATTTGATCAAAAAGGAAACGTCAAGACCGGCGCTGATCACATGACTTCACGCAAAGGCGTCTTTTCTGCAGGAGACATGAGAAGGGGGCAGTCACTCATAGTATGGGCTATCTCCGAGGGGCGTCGAGCCGCTTACAATATGGACAGATATTTGACCGGTGGATCGAGTCTGCCAAAATTATGATTATTCTTGACAAAAAAGTTACACATGGCTATAATCCTTTGCCAGTAGGACAAAGACGTCCCTAATGAGACTGGGGTGTCTTTTTTATTTTGTATATGTGTGCATAAAAATTAGGCAATTTTTCTAAAAAAAGGAGGTTTATCTTGAAGAGAATAGAAGAGTTCATGGCAAAAGTTATCGAGAAGAATCCCGCGGAGCTTGAGTTCCACCAGGCTGTCCTAGAAGTGGCTGAATCCGTAATGCCGCTGATAGAGGAGACTCCAAAATATAAAAATTCTAAGATACTTGAAAGAATGGTGGAGCCTGAGAGAGTATTGATGTTCCGCGTTCCCTGGCTGGATGACAAAGGAGAGCTACAGGTAAATAGGGGATTCCGCATAGAGATGAACAGCGCGATCGGGCCTTACAAAGGGGGCTTGCGTTTTCATCCAAGCGTCAATCTAGGAGTCTTAAAATTCCTGGCGTTCGAGCAGGTATTCAAGAACAGCCTCACAACCCTACCTATGGGCGGCGGCAAGGGCGGTTCGGACTTCGACCCAAAGGGAAAGTCCGACAACGAGGTAATGAAGTTCTGCCAGAGTTTTATGTTGGAACTTTCAAGGCACATCGGTCCGAATACTGACGTTCCCGCAGGTGATATAGGAGTCGGCGGGCGCGAGATCGGTTATATGTTCGGCCAGTACAAGAGGGTCCGCAATGAATTCACCGGTGTTCTTACGGGTAAGGGCCTGAACTGGGGCGGCAGTCTTATAAGACCTGAAGCAACGGGATATGGATGCGTATATTTCGTTCAGGAGATGCTCAAGACCAGAGGCGAGTCCTTAAAGGGAAAGACATGCGCCGTATCCGGCTCCGGAAACGTAGCTCAGTACACAGTAGAAAAACTGATAGATCTGGGCGCCAAAGTGGTCACTCTATCTGACTCCGACGGCTTCATATACGATGAGGGCGGAATAGACAAGAAAGAGCTGGCTTGCGTGCTCAATCTTAAAAACGTTAAGCGCTCCAGAATAAAGGACTGCGCTAAAGAGTTCACATGCAAATACTTCGAGAAGAAGAGGCCCTGGAGCGTGAAATGCGATATCGCATTCCCTTCGGCCACACAGAATGAAATAAGCGGCGATGACGCCAAGGCGCTCGTTAAGAATGGCTGCATAGCCATCGGCGAAGGCGCCAATATGCCGACGACCCCTGAAGGCATCAAGGTATTCCAGGCGGCAAAGATCCTTTACGCGCCCGGCAAGGCTGCAAATGCCGGCGGCGTAGCGACGTCCGGGCTCGAGATGTCCCAGAACAGCATGAGGCTTTCATGGACGCGCGAAGAAGTGGATAGAAGGCTGCATGATATCATGATAGCGATCCACGAGCAGTGCGTTAAGTACGGGAAAGAAGGCAAGTATATCAACTACGTCAATGGCGCGAACCTGGCAGGATTTGTCAAAGTCGCGGATGCGATGATAGACCAGGGGCTTGTATAGCGGTAATATTGCAAGTTGATCCTTGACTAAATGAATAAGAGATGCTATAGTAATATTTGATCAAGTACAAAGCTTGTATTTGATGCAAAAAAGACGAAGACGTTCCTTTAATGGAGTCTTCGTCTTTTTTTATTGTCGATAACAGAATAAGGTTTAAAGCTTATGATAAGTACCGGAATAGAGGGGTTGGATAACGTAATAACGGGTCTTAGGGCCGGAGATAATGTGGTCTGGCAAATAGACGATATTAAAGACTATATTGACCTCGTAAAGCCTTTCGTACGGCAGGCCATCAAAGAGCACAAAAAGGTTATCTACGCAAGGTTCGCTTCACATAGAGAGCTTCTTGGCCCGTCAAAACAGATAAAGAGATATGAACTAAACGCTTATGCGGGATTTGAGTCTTTCACCACAAAGTTGAATAACATCATTACCGATGAGGGTGAGGGAGCTTACTACATATTCGACTGCCTTTCGGAGCTTCTCTCGGCATGGGCTACCGATCTGATGATAAGCAACTTTTTTATGGTGACCTGCCCATATCTTTACGAACTTAAGACGGTCACATATTTTTCCATACTGCGCAATAATCATTCCTTCAAATCGATAGCTAGTATACGAGAGACCACCCAGCTTTTAATGGATGTATACGATTGTGAAGGCAGCACGTACATACATCCTCTCAAGGTCTTGAACAGGTACTCGGCCACGATGTTCCTTCCGCACGAAAAGAAGAAAGAGAAACTCATACCCATCACAGACAGTATCGATGCCGTAAAGATACTCTCATATATAAGCAAGAAAGGGGCCCAGGGGGCCAAAAGAAACCTCGATTACTGGGACCGCCTATTCCTCGATGCGGAAAAACTTATCAGCGGCTCGGGGACAAGAGCCGCTATAAATGGAATTATAAGAAAGCTATGCGCCATAATGATATCGGCTAACAAAAAGATCCTGGAGCTGGCCGCGGACAATTTTTCCCTCAATGAGCTTATAGATATTAAATCCAGGCTGATAGGAACCGGGTTTATCGGCGGAAAAAGCGTCGGCATGCTTTTGGCCAGGAAGATATTGTCGAAAAAGATACCAAACTGGCATAAGCTTTCGGAGCCTCACGACTCCTTCTATATAGGTTCGGATATATTTTATTCCTATATAGTCCAAAACAGATGGTGGAAGCTTCATATGCTGCAAAAGACCGATGATGGTTATTTCTCTGTAGCAAAGACACTGAGAGAAGAGATGCTCCACGGCGTATTTTCCGATGAGATAATGGAACTCTTTCAACAGGTCATAGAATACTTTGGCTCCTCGCCGATAATTATACGGTCGAGCTCTTTATTGGAAGATGGTTTCGGGAACGCGTTCGCCGGGAAATATGAAAGTATATTTTTGGCCAACCAGGGCACTCCGGAGCAGCGATATCTGCAGTTCGCTGATGCGGTAAAGCGTATCTACGCCAGCACGATGAATGATGACGCTCTCGCATACAGAAAACAGAGGCATCTCGATAAGCTGGATGAGCAGATGGCTCTTCTTGTGCAGAGAGTTTCCGGAGCGCATCATAAGCACTATTTTTTCCCGGATCTGGCAGGCGTAGGAGTCTCTTATAATACATATGTATGGAATGAGAGTATGGATCCAAGAGCAGGAATGCTAAGGGTCGTATTCGGGCTCGGCACAAGGGCGGTTAACCGTGTAGAAGGCGACTATCCGAGGATTGTGGCGCTCGATGACCCTTTGCGAAGACCCTATGCGGAAAAAGATGACGTAAGAAGATTTTCTCAGCATGATGTCGATGTGATAGATACGAAGGAGAATCTATTTAAAACCATACCTTTTGAAAAGCTGCTCGTCGAAAGAGCGTACTCATGCACGAGCCAGTTGGTCGAAAGGGACTCCGAAGCCGAAGAGATGATGCGCGGTAGGGGAATGGAAGGTAAAGAGTACTGGATACTGACGCTTGACAGTGTCCTTGTAAATTATTCCCTGATCGACTATTTCATAAAGATACTCAAATCTCTTGAAGATGACTACAAATATCCCGTCGAAATAGAATTCACCGTAAACTTTACCAAAAACGAGAAATTCAAAATAAATTTGCTGCAATGCAGGCCTTTGCAGACTAGGGGCCTGGGTCATAAAGTCGAGATGCCTGATCATGTCAATAAGACCGATATATTGTTCGAGTCGAGCGGATATTTTCTTGGCGGAAACGTTTCGCAGGAGATCAAAAGGATAATACGCGTAGATCCCCAGGAGTACGGAAGACTCACGCAATCCGATAAGTACGAGATTGCCCGCACTATAGGAGAGTTGAATATCGGTATAAAAGAGAGGAGCAGGACGCCGACCATCCTTTTTGGCCCGGGAAGGTGGGGTACGACTACGCCGTCATTAGGGGTCCCCGTGAAATTTGCCGAGATCAATAATATAGCCGTGCTGATAGAAGTCTCATTTGCCACGGCAAATGCAAGGCCCGAACTATCGTTCGGAACGCATTTCTTTCAGGACCTGGTCGAGACGAACATATTCTATGTTGCGCTATTTCCGGAAAAGAAGAGCGTTATTCTGAACCTAGGATGGTTTGCGGGATCGAAAAATATTTTTACAGAGCTCCTGCCAAAAGCGGCTAAGTATAAAAACGCCATATATGTTTATGACGTTGGTGACAGAAATCTGAAGATAATGTCGGACGTAGTATCGCAGAGGATAATATGCTGTTCAAAACGAAAGAAGGTGTAATATGGCAAAATATATCTTTACTACCGGCGGAGTTATTTCAAGTCTGGGCAAAGGCATAGCGTCCGCGTCTATAGGCAAGATACTGGAGTCCCGCGGTTTAAAGGTCGCATTGATGAAGCTCGATCCGTATATTAACGTAGATCCCGGCACGATGAGCCCTTATCAGCATGGTGAAGTCTACGTAACGGAGGACGGCGCCGAAACGGATCTCGACCTTGGCCATTACGAGAGATTCACCAATACAGAGACTACCAGATTTTCCAACGCCACAACAGGCCAGGTCTACAATACCGTAATAGCGAGGGAGAGGCGCGGGGACTATCTCGGCAAGACGATCCAGGTAATACCTCATATAACTAATGAGATAAAAGAGAGAATAAGAAGAGCCGCCGAAGCTTCTAAAGCGCAGGTCA
>CAYVCD010000036.1:0-14449 GCA_964450115.1 uncultured Planctomycetia bacterium | reverse complement strand
TGGATAGGGTTAGAACGGGCTATACAGGCGAGAGACTCCTTCCTGCGAAAACCGCCACCGACTACCCCCGCTAGACTTAAGGAATACGAGGCTTCCCTGGCCGCTTTTAATAATCAGATAAAAACAATGGAAGGTATCATTTCGGGAGTCTCATCGGCCGGAGGGGCAACGGCAAATTTAGCCTCCCTTATTACGGCAACCGCTGTTTTATGGACTTCAGGAGATCGTTTTGAGCGGAAGATCATGTATAAGAGACTCGAGCAGGAACACCTGAAATCCGACCAGGCCGTTAAAGAAGTAGTGGCGGAGTTAGACATTCTTTTAAATAACCACGACAATTATTTGAGGCAATTCAAGCTGGCCGCGGGAGAGTACAGATTGCGTTATGCCCAACTCATGAGCCTGCTCATGAAAGAGGGCGCCCATCCGGCACAAGATAATATTAAGGCCCAGAGAGAGGTTCTTGAGACCTCAGGCAAGATGATAAATCTTTATGAGCTCGTACTATCGACAAGGGATGAGATCGATTCCCGTTTGATATATTACACGCGTGACAGTAAGGGCGGCCCACAGACGCTGGATGATTTTGTGTCGGACCAGGCTGCAGCCGCTATCGAAGAGCCGTTTAAGAAGGTAGAGGTAGGATCTCCGGAATCACATATATTGACTTCGCTCAAGGAGCAAAAGGCCGCCTACGAATCTTTGATGGCGGAAGGGGAGAAGCTGGGCGCGTTCATGCAGAGGCTGGCCGTTTCTCCGGATGCCAGGACGGCCGCCAGGGCTATCAAAGATTACAGGAGGACGGTGAGCAGACATCTGGATGTCATGGCTACAGGCAATAACATTAAAGCTGCGGGCGAGCTCTATTATGCCGTGGAGATGAAAGAAGTAAAGAATAAGAACGGCACCGTTATAGGATTTGAAAAAGTGCGTTTCTGCGAGACAACGGATATCAGTAAAGACCAAGAGAAGGATCTTAGTGACCCGTCCAAGCAGTATAGGGCCGAGTTCAAGGATAAGGATGGCGTTAAGCACTATATATTACGCTATTTCCTGTCCACAAACCTTGATGAAGATAACGAGGTAAAAGCAGCATACAGCGATGTCAAAGATAAAGATATACACCCGGTAGTGGCATTTTCACACGTCAACAAAGAGGTCTTCGAAGAGTATAGAAAGATGGCCGGCATAGGCCCCAAGGGCAAAAAATATGACAATGTGATAAATGAGGCCTGCGCCGACAATGGCATCGTATTTTTAAGCGCGGAATTCTATGTCTCGGAAGATGACCCCTCTTACCCCGATATATGGAAGAAAGCGATATACGGGCAGACAGCCAAGGACGCGCGGCGCTTCAAGGTAGACCACTATATGACACCGTCCGATGCCGAGAAGACGATCAAACTATACATGGACTGGCTTATCGATCCGAACAAAAGATTTAAGACGAACCCGTTCTATGCCGCCAACCATGTGGAGTTCGGCACCGGAGCCGGCAAGAGGGCCATGGACTTCCAGATGCCGCCGTCAAACGTAAGGATAGCCGTGCTTCAGGAGGAGGCGTTTAAAGAAGGCGGTGGTATATTATTGCCTTCCTTTGACGCTACTTCATCCGCGCCTCTCTGTGAAAAAGGAAGCCTCGAGTCAGGCGTGATGCAGGTTAAGGGGGCGCTTGCAAAACTTGCGAAAGCCATAGAGAGCGAACAGGGCCTGGATCCTGCGGCGCGGAAGAAGCGCGCCGACCTGATAGAGGAGTTTGAGAGGGTACGGTACACCAATACATGGCGTGAGGATAACGGCACCATGCCTGTCGTGATATACGGCACGATGGGCGCTGCAATATACAGGGATGAGGTCGTGAAGGCGGTCATAAAGCGGCTCCATCTGTCAGCAGAAAAGGCGGCGGAAGTGTTCGGCACGAAAGAATCGCCCAGGGATCCTACCGAAAGCGAGCTTGAGAAGCTATTCAGCGATCGTACCGGCATAAGGACCGTCTCTTTATTGGGGAAGAACGACCGCGGCGATTATGTTACGGATTCCTACGGCAGGTCGTGGCTTTTGATCGTGAAAGATAAAAAGCCTGTCCGGATAGAGGTCTATGACATAGAAGGTAATCTCGTTAAGATATACACGGGCAATATCATGGTTGAGACAGATCTGTATGGCAATCTTAAATTTGATAAAGACGGCAAACTGCTCAGCAAATCCGTCACTATAGACAAAGAGAAGAACGAAGTATCGGTTGATAGCTTATTCAGGACCGACGTGACGGAACGCAAAAAGGACGTCATGAAGGCCGACAGGGGCGATATCGAAAAAACGCGCACATACTTTACGGGCAATAAAGATATAGGCGACATACTGATAAAATTCGCTATAGCAAGAGGCAGGGACATAAACGGCAATCCTGTGATGGAAGAGCATACGCTGATCCGTGACAGGAACGGCGACTATCTTACCACTGACGAGAAGCCGCTGGACCTCAAAAATCTAGGCGATAAGAAAAAAGGAAATGAAGTGGCGAGTGTGATGAACGTCGTTTACGACAAAAATAGCGGCGAGCCTGTTACACAGATGAGCGATATGCCGAATAGTTCAATAGTCGTAGATACTAATTATAACCGCGAGAAGAGTGGCGCTCTTAAGATGGATCCTGTCTGGAGCGTAGCCAATATAGATAAAGAGACGAACAAAAGGGCCCAGCTCGTACTTACTGAAAGCCTGCCTGATCTGGAGCCCGGTAAGGCCAGAGTAAAGGTGCACGAATTCAAGAGGACGGCGAACGGCAAATTCGCGGATAAAGACGGTGAGGAAGTAGACGCAACTCCGCTCATAACAGCCGATGCTGCCGGAAATGATATCGATGAAGATCTTCAGGGATATCTCAATGTCGAGCATACATATGAATATGACGAGGCAGGCAGGCCGTATTCCCAGCTTACCATAGAGAGGGTGCGTGAGAAGGACAAGGTAAGCGAAGGCATTCTTGTCGAGACCCATTATGGCGATATGGGCCAGGAGATATTCAGGGCAAGTTATAAGGTTGAGATCAAGCCGGATGGCACCATTACAAGGCATCTCACCAGCATCGGATTCGCCAGAAGTTTTGAGGCTAACGGTAATGTAAAGATAGAGTGGCATGAATTCAAGAAGACGGCCAATGGAAAATTCGTGGATAAGGCGGGAAAGCAAGTTGATAGTGAGCCTAAGATCAAGAGGGGAACGACGCTTAAAGAGGCAGAGGGAATTATAAATGATTATCTTAATCTAGAGCAGGAGTGGCTGCAGGATAGCGGCGGTAATGTCCGCTCTCAATCTACGAAAGAGATAAAGGAACCCGTCCTGGTACCGGCTGAAGTCACGCCGTCTCCGACTAGTGTTAAGGGAGAAGAGACTCTTATCAAAACTCATTATGCCACTGACCGACATGAGGAATTCAGGGTTGGTTATAGGGTAGAGATCAAAGCTGACGGAGAAAGAATAGAGCACATAACGAGCCTTGGGTTTGTAAAAGGATTCGATAGGGCCGGCAACGTAAAGATAGAGTGGCATGAATTCAAGAAGACGGCTAATGGTAAATTCGTGGATAAAGCAGGTAAGCCAATTGATGGTGAGCCCCAGATAGAGGAAGAGACGACATTTGACCAGGCAAAGGCGATCTTAAAAAATTATCTTACTCTCGAGCAGGAGTGGCTCCAGAGCAGGACCGGTAAACTTGTAAGTCAGTGGACGCTTGAGAAGAAGAATGCTGACGGTACGGAGGAAGGCACTCTCATTGAGACGCATTATGGCGCTGGCGGCCAGGAGGCATTCAGGATAGCGTCTAAAGCCACGAGAAAAGACGGCAAGCCCATAATAAGGCATGTGACAAGCGTAGGTTTCGCTAAAGAATTTGACGAAAACGGTAATGCGAAGATCGACTGGTACGAGTTCAAAAAGACGGCGGACGGACGGTTCGTGGACGCTGACGGCAAGCCTATCGCTGACACGATCAAGGTAACCGACTATACAACACTTAAAGATGTCGAAGGCTGGGTCGGTCTTTCCGGCAAGCCGGCTAAGTATGGCACATTGAACCAATCTTGGATGTACGATAAGGTAGGAAGGCTCCTCTCCCAGTTGACCGTTGAAGGAAAGAATCCCGATGGTACAAAAGCTGGCACCCTCATAGAGACTCATTACGGCGTGGGAGGCCAGGAGTCATTCAGAGTAGCGTATAAGGTTAAGATCGGTGAAGACGGCAAGATAGAAGATGGCAATAAATATATCACGAGCGTAGGTTTCGCGACAAGTTTTGGCATTGACGGCACCGCGAACGTTTCATGGTATGCATTACAGAAGACCAAAGAAGGTAAGCTTGTGGATAAAGAGGGTAAACCGACCGAAGATGATACGATAGAAATAACGGCCGGCACCACACTCGAAGACCTGACAAAGCTCATAGCTGACAAATTTACGCTCGACCAAACATGGAAATACAACAAGGTCGGCAAGCTCCTTTCGCAGTTGACCATCGAAAAAGTGAATAGAAACGGAACGAAAGAGGGCACGCTCATCGAAGCGATTGAAGGCGCCAATGGCCAGGAGGCTTTTAGGGTCGGATATAAAGTAACGATTAGTAAAAAGGGGAAGATTACCAAGCTCATAGATAGTATAGGATTTATTGACAAAGATACGCCGTTCGATAAGGACGGGAATGCCCGTGTCCGGATGAATATCCTTTTGAAAGATAAAGATGGCAACTTATTGGGCAATGATAATAAGCGTGTAAGTTTCAATCCGAAGAGTTTGACCAGCTACGCCTCGGCGCTGGCCGCGGTGAATAAACTGCAGCATTATGAACAGCTCTGGTCATATAGCGGTACAGGCCTATTATTATCACAGCGGCAGGGTAATGAGGGTTTCGTTCCCGTATATGGAGACAAGGGGCAGGAAGTAGAACGTATTACGTACACTTTGGATAACGATGATTTGACAAAAGCGGCTGCCAGAGTTTCGATCGAAAGCAAAGGTTACATAGACAAGTATGAGAAAAAAGGCAACGTAAAGCGCGCTCTGGTCAAACAGCATATCTTCCGCAGGGACGGCAATGGCTATCTTTACAACAATGACGGCACTCTATCTAACGAAAAATTGAATCCTAGCGATAAAACCGCTTATAGGGAGATGACAGACGTCCAGGATCTCCTCGGGAAACTGATCGAGGGGAGGATGAGCGTAAGGAGAAAAGACGAAGAAGGAAAAGATATAACGATAAACAGGACCGATGTAGTAAAGAGAGGCGTGTGGGGCCAGGAGACCGGCAGGACTACAGTTGACGCTGAAACGGGGGCTGAACTTGCAAAGGGCGTGTTCGACAGCATAATCACCACGCCGCCTGATCACAGACTGGGCAGTATGGTGCTCAGAAGAGTCGAGACTATTGAGCCGCTCACAGGCGCGAAGACGGTAAGGTATATCGACATGTCGGGCAGGACGAGGTGGATACAGAACTTCATAGAAGGCATACCAGAATCCACGGGCGGTACATATTACTTCTATACTCCGATGAACACGCTTGACCATACAGAAACTTATATTGTAGACAATAATACTGAGATATTCGGATTCATGGGATTATTCGGTGGATACGCGAAGACGGAATCTGGTGAGTGGTTCTCGATAGTTAACAAGCTGAAGCTTGCAGATGGTGTTGATAAGAAAGCCCTTCCTGCCAATCTTGATATGGCCGCGATCTCCAAATGCATCGAAAGCAATACGAACATGCCAAAGATCATCGATAAGGGAGTGATAGACAGGATACGTGGCTTCTATGATGACTTCGGCGACATGGGAGTAGAGCAGACGCGGTATCTTGAAGAAGAGAAAGGAGCCGTCAGAAGCGACTACCATATTGAATCCACCAACGCTCATGACAGGTACAGCATACTCAAAGCCCAGCGGCTGGATAAGATCTACAAAACCGGCACAGACAACAATGGACAGGATATTGTGCAGAGGATAAAAGCCTGGGATGTCAAGATGTACGAGAAGAACTCGATAACCGGCGCTAAGCTTAAAGGCCTATATGATAGACTGCCGGAAGAGACGAAGGAAAGGTTAAGAGCCATCGGCGTGACCGATAGTACGCCTCTTAACGTCGCAGTCAAAACGTCGAACCTGGGTGCAACATTCACAGAATATTATTTACCCAATGATCTTCTCGGAAGAAAAGTCATCACGCAGTCTGACAATTACATGATATTCTCGGACTTATGGGATATCGCCGGTAAGGATACGCATAGTTACAAGATGACGCTGGATTCGGAGATCATATTCGAATTTCATACCGAAAAGAAGACGTCGTTATCCGCAATAATCGACAAATATATCAAGAGCAAAGACAAGAATATATTAGAGAAACACCCGGAGATCCTGGCGGCGCTAGAGGAGATGATAGATCGCCTTCATATAAGTAATGATACGCTGCTCGATCCGGTAGTCGAAACGCCTTGGTTGGCGGAGACAGACTCGAAAGGTAAGACCCACTACAGAACGCCTCCTCAGTCTATGATGCAGACGTCTACCATCCAGTTCATGATCCCCAATGATCCTCAAGGTCGAGACCTGTTAAAGGTCTTGTCCGTAAACGGTGAAAACTGGAGGCCTATACTGATAAATAGCTGGTGGCTTGAAGGGGAGTCGCCGAATAGTAAGGATCATTTCCGCCACGAGATAGTTACGGAGAAAGGCGAGCCCTATAGTGACAAGAACATAAACGGTGACAAGCCGCATAGCAGAATGAAAGTAGACGGTAAAGACATATTTGTTCCTTTCGGGGTATTGCCCAAGAGAGAGCTTATCCATAGAGAACATAACAATTACAGGATTGAAAATCGGTATTTTGAAAAATCGCTGAATATGGGCGTCATCGAAAAGAGCATAAACGGCAAAAAGACGAAATATCTTATCGAGAATCCGAAGGGCGGCGTCCAGGAGACCGGCTATCAATATCAGATCAAGCGAGGACAGCTTTTGATAAGAGAGGTACTGACTAAAGAGGGGGCTATAGCCCAGAGCGGTTATAAGGGTCAGATAGCCAGAGCGGCCAATGCCTTTTTTGACAATGTCAATTACATGCCGTATGTAGAGAATGCTCCATCAGGCGTTGCTACTGAAGGGGAGCTCCACGTCATCTACGACCTAACGTATCCTTATCAAAAAGCCTTGGTATCAGTGAATGACAAAGGGTGCATATCCGCGTTCTTCCTGAACGATAGCTATAGCCTAAATAAGAACAACGATCAGCTGACCGCGCAATATATTTTAGAGGGCTCTCCGTTGACCCTTCCGTTTGAACCGCGTGATCCCGACCCCGAAAAAGCGAAAGAAGCCAATAATAAAGCTATAGGCGAAGCGATAGAAGAATTGATTAAAGTGAGAACCACATACAAGAATGTAGAAGCCGCGGCCCGGCACTTGAAGGCTAGCAGTATCTTAAACCTCAAAGGCATTTATAGGCTTCAGGAAGTTGATTATGAGAACGGTAATCTTGTGTCTCAGCATAGATTGGATATCTTTGAAAGGGCGAAGGAACAGATCGTCAAATATACCATAGTTGTAGGAGCAATATTCTTGCTGACGCTGTTGATAGGCTTTGCCTTCAGGCAGGTCGGAAGATTTGTCAGATATCTTAAGTCAAAAGTTGCGGCCAGGGCAGTCGCGCCTCCGCCTCTTCCGGCCGGAGACGCACCACAAGGCCAGGCACCTGGGCCAGGCTTGGATGCCATGGAGCAAACACTGCGCGATCCTGGTCTCGGGGCGACACTGGAAAGATATGTGACTGGTTTCGGGGTGCCGCAAGGCGCTTCAAGGACCACCACAAAGAGGGTCTTGTGGTATCTGGGAGGCCTGGTTAAGAATAATGTGCCTTGGAACACTATCCGTGACGATGAATTTAACGACTTTGTAGAGTGGAGAAAAGTCCATGGCGAATCCGGCAGAGATGCCCACGGCAACAATATGGATATAACTTACACTCTGGAAGATCTTGTGCTCAAGCAGCTGTGTTATACCTATGCCACCAAATTTAAATCATCGACAGAGACTTTCGTCTATTACCTCCTGGACCACGCGCTGAAGATGAAGAGTGATATCCCCGCGGATGCTACGCCTGAGCGAAGAACCGCAAGCATGCAGGCGATAGGGGCCGCCATAATGAGCGAGGAGAAGATATGGTTCGATTTCATAAAAGAATGGTCTAAAGAGGATGATGTTAAATTAAAGGGTGAGCTTATAACGATAGAGAATATGAGTAAACTCTTTAAGAATGAAAGATTCCTGCGGGATTACAGAAGCGCCAGAGCCATTAAGAGGCAGGTGGAGTTCCTTAATATCCTGTCTAAAAAAGATGAGACGGGTAAGGTGAGCATAGTAGAACGATATAACGCTTTTCCTGATAAGCAGGGCGGCCTCTATAATATGTCAGGCTTCTTCTCGTTTATATACTCCCACAGGTATATATTTGCGAGTTTATTGGGAGCAGGGCTTCTGGCGTTTAGTTTCTTTGCCTGGGTAATCCCTCCGACGTTGATGGTAGTGAATAATATACCGGTCTCTATCAACCCTACGTGGTTTGCCATAAGCGGTGGCATTTTAACGTTGTTGGCAGTTATATTCTCAAAAGGAAAATTCTTTACCGATATAATTAAGGCGATAATGGGAGACGGAACGCCTGGGTCTAAGACCATAAGGACCAATGCGATATTTGCCGTTATCCATGTTAGCGTTAACGTGATCTTATGGGCGCTCTGGCACTTCTGGCTTGGCGCCTACTTATCTATCCCCATCCAACACATATTGGGTGGGCAATTCGAAATGCAAACAGGTGCCGCAATGCTCTTCTCCGTATTCTTCCTCCTAGTCTATATCCCGGCACTCCTCTTCAGTAAGGCGGAGAGCGGGTTTATTGCAAAACGTATTATAGGTCAGAAGAAGATGAGCGAGATCCTGAAGAAGCACAAGTATCTACCGGAAGTGGCAAGCGCTCTCGTAAAAGGCGCCCCCTTCTATGCAGGTCTTCTTGTCGTCAGTTACTTTATTGGTGGAGCCTGGTTATTCCTAGGGCTATTCCTTTTACCGTTCGTGCTCTTTATCCCGCTAAGTTATTTCTCTATCTACTATATGATCCAGCTGTTCCTTGGCTACTGGCATGGTGCGTACCTGGGGCTTGGCAAAGAAAAGTCGTTAAGGGATCTGCGGTCTAAGATAGTTGAAGCGAAAGCAAAAATCAGTGCAAAGGCGCCGTTTACAAATCCCGATTGGTGGAACATCGTATGGGGCGGAATAATAGACGGCCTCTATTATGAAGACAAGATCGATGGCGCTACTCGCGCCGCGCTTAAGAGGGGAGAGCTTGGTGCTGTTAACGGTGACGAAGAGGCGCGGGACAGGCTGATCTTTTTGCTGAATTCATTCTCCATGGATATTCCTAAGGTAACCGACTGGGATTCAATACCAACACAGTCGATGGTATTCACTTCTGCCGGAGAACCGGTAGTATTCTTACTCGATAGGATCGCTTTTAATCCGAAGGAATTTTCGCTGAATTACCAGCATAATACAGGGTACACGAAGTTCACATATTTGATAGAACAGCATAAGAAGGAATGGGCTCTCTTCCTAGGGAGGCTGGCAGGCCTGGCTCAAGGCCATCCCAAGGAGGCGGAAATAAGGCGTTTTATCGATGATATGGAAAACCTCTCCGGCTGGGACAAAGTGGTTGTCGAAGGTAATCAAATACGGGTCATAAAGAAAAAGGGTAATGTTGTAATCTCCGACAATAGATACGATGTCCTTGAGATGACGAATCCCGGGCAGCCGAACACGCCTCTTCTGTTAGAAGGCGCTAGAGATGCAGATTCTTATACCTATAATATGGATATTGCCCAGATGATAGAACACTGGGCTAACATGAGATTTACCGGATTATACCGCTCGGCATTTGGGCTCGTGAAAACGAGAAGGGCATACGAGATATATGCCATGGCCTGTGGTAAGGGTAATACCAGGGCGAGTGTAGGTAGATTCGTAGATGAAAAGCTCCAGACGGTGATGAATATGCAGACGTTCGGAAGCGAATCCCCTCTTTCGCAAAACAAGGTAAGGTTCCTAATGGGGCTAAATCCATTTTTGGAATTAAATTACATAGGTAAGCAAGCAAATGACATCCCGCAAAGCGTTATGGAAAAGTGGAGCCCGGGTAAGACAAATGCGCGTACCGGAGCGCTACTACCGAACCAGAACATGATAGATGATGTGGTGGAATGGCCGGGTGCTGGAAATAAATACGGGCTGATGCTTCACATGATTTCAAAATGGAAATGTGAAAATCAGGATAACTACATGCCCTTCCTTAAGGGTGAATACATATTCTTTGCTGATGCAACATCCGATGCCAGGATAGAAGACGGCATAAAGCTTATACATTCTCTCCAGGAGTTTAGAAAGGATCCTGATATTAAGCTTACCGTATTCAGGGAGAACCTATTTACCGATGTCAACAACTGGACTTCCGAGTCCATAGCGTATGCCGACTGGATATGGTCAACTATAACTCAGCGAAATCTTAATATGCTAGGAGCGGAAGGTTTCTATGGACACAGTGGCATAGTTTCAAGAAAAGCGGTGCAGGAGTATGCCGCTCTCCAGGTTGACTATGTTAGCGAGGATATAGCGCTCCCTATGGCCTTCTGGGCCATGGGCAAAGGTTATAAGAGTAAGCATATAGAGTATGCGCAGTTCGGGAAGGCAAGGGATGTGAGCTTCCATGGCCCCGCAGCCGCGCATTTCAAGTATCCCGCCGGTTCTATGGAGGTCTGGACAGGTCAGGTAGGCCAAGAATTCATGAATAGTAAGAAAGTATTCTGGTGGCAAAAATATGTAACCGTCATGACGTTCGGCTTCCTGAACAGAAAGATACTTGTGCCGCTTGCGATATTAAATGTCATAGTTTCGGTTATCTTCCTCGGCTTCTCATACAGCATAGGTATGCCGGAAGAGATATTCATGGGCCTGTCAGCCGTACTTATCTCGCAGATGATATCTCTTCCCGGAATACTTCAGCTTGTCCTTGAACGTGGTGTAGTGCGGGGAATATATAAGTTCTTCGGGTTGCTTATTCCAACCGCTCTTGCTACAGGTACTGTATTAATATTCACTTCAGGAGTTACTTTACTTATTGGGTTAGCCGTCATTCTGACGGCTTTTGTCGCGTTATCCTGGCGCGAGTTCGCCAATCAAGGCAGTTTCAAGAAAGGTATGAGCAACATAATAGGACTCTTCCCGAAATTATTTATATTGTTCCCCGCATACGTGCCTCTTTATGCCGCTGGTTTTATTGAGGGCGCAAGAGGGAAGGCCTCATTTATAAGGACGGTAAGAGGCTGGAGAATAAACAGGCTTGATATTATGAGTAACCCAGATGTATGGAACGCCTTCTGGAAGCAGATAGTCATATCCTGGGTATTAGTAGGCGTGACTGCAGTGAGCGCTGGCCTGTGGTGGAGTTTCCCGATACTATATTCAGCGCTCTTTATAACGTCCGTAACCTTATGGGGATTGACGCCATTTATTTCAGATATGGGAGGCAGGCGATATCTGAAGGCGGCTCTTATAGGCTACCCGATAGCAGCTATCGCGGCATTGGCATTTATCATCTCAATACCGTATATACCGACATTATTACTGCCCGTGGGATCGTCATTAGTTCTCCTTCTTTTCAGCAGGATCGTGGATTGGTTAGGTCCGCCGAATAATATGGAAGAATCATTCGATACAGCTATTACAGGAGCATTCGGCGCTGCATTCGGTAATCCGCAAGCAATCGCTAATCTATGCCAAGCCGGATCCGGCGCTATAGGTAGAGGAGAGAATCCTGAAGGAGCACTCGCTGCGGAAATATTCAGAATGGCCCCCGATGAAATAAAATCCGAAGCACTTATTTATAACGAAGGACATGAAACCGATGCTGGCAGACTGCTCCTGATCAAGATCGACCCGTTATTGAAAAAGTATGCCGAAAGAGTAATGACAAATAGCAGGGATGCTTTGATAAGTCTTGCCAGGGAGAAGATGGAAGCATTATTTCAAGTTGATGGTGGTAATGTCATATGGGATGACTTGTCTAGAGAAAATCCCGATTTAGCCAATATTTTCATTTTACAAAACGATTATAAATTGAATAAGGCAAAAGCGGAATTTGTTAAAGCTTTAAAAAAGATGAATACAGAGGGCCCAAAAAAGGTTTCTAATAAGTTTTTTAACCTTGAAACTCCTCTCCTTAAAGATTTAATAGGAAACGAAAATATAAAGCGCGCTTTAATTGGCGCCAGGACAGCATATTATGCGGCAGAAAATCCTGCCCAGAAAACGGTTGCCGTTAACATCCTTATGGATAATATTTGGGCTGATAGAATTCCAAACGAACTTAAATCGGCCCTCATTATACTTGCGAATGGCGTAGAAGGGGCAGCGAAGGAGGTGCTGTTCAAGAACATGGATTTGATCTACGGCAATGAAAGGGTGAGGCAGCTGTTAGTAGAAAATGATGCAGTGTCCGCCCAACAGCCCCTTACTGGTCAGCCAATAGGAGTGTCAGGGCTTGGGAAAACAGCTGTTTGGAGCGGTCTGATAGCTGCAGGATCAGCCATTGCGGCATACGCGACCCATGACATGATGGCGCTCCCAATAGTATTAGGTATTATGGCAGGATTGTTCCTAGTACATTCAATTATGAATTTGGTCATTCAAAGATACATTGCCCGTGCTCTTGGTGAGCGTGCTGGACCCATCGCTGAAACACCCATCACCAAAACCGTAACAGTAACTTTACCCGATGGAACAACGTATAAATATATCTGGCTTGCCTCCGAATTTAAGAATCTCAAACCCTGGGTACAAAGATTAGTAATACTCCACGAAAGAACGCATCTCCTCGGATTTAAAGAGATCATGGCATATGGATTACCTATAATAGGCCTACTAAATAAACCGGTATTTGCCAAAGATATAGTTTCAGGTCTGGCGTCTCCGGAAATGAAAAAGTTCATAGAGTCATGCTTACCCAAAGAATATCAGGATAACCTGTATCTGTTTAACCTACCGTTTAACGTGCACGGAGAGGGTATATACCTGTCCGATCACCTGCAGGCTATGTTGGCGGCATTAAATAATGCATCCAACCATCCTGAGATACAGGGAGCGTATAGAGACATTTTAAACAATCCGCAATATCGCGCTTTCTTCGAACAGTTCATATTGCTACATGATATAGGGAAGGGTAGCGTAGCTCCTCGTACCATAGTCGAGGAAGGAAGGGGGCTACAGCTTTATCCAAACCATGAAGCAGGATCAGTAGCTATGATGGAGAAGCATCCCGAACTAGCAAAGGATATTACAAATCGAGATGTTCTTATAGAAGTGATAAGGCTCCATGGGGCGCTTTATTTCATACCCGGCATATCCGAACGGCAGCCGACGCCCGAAGAATTTGAAAAATTTGTACGCGGCATAAAAAGCGGAGTGGACAAGGATCAGGTATTAAAGCTCCTGATAGCATGTGACCTTCTAGACACTATCGGCACAGAGAGAAAAGACCCCTGGCAGGGAAGAGTGCTGAACTTTGCCAAGGCCTATGAGGCATGGAAGAGTGCGTCAATAGCGAATAGCCTTGCCGCAAGTTATGATGCTGCGTGGCAAGGGACGCTTGCGAGAAATGATTTTGACGCCTCTTCAATAGAAGCTTCGAAAGCCAGGAACCAAAATTCGTTCCCGGATGTCATGTTATTGCAGGCCACGTCCGGGGAAGATCAGAGATCTATTATAAACGCGATCGGCGGGATAAAATCCGGGCTTGCGGCAATAGGCGCTGAAGACATCACTTTCAATGATGACGATAAGCTCCACGTAAGCATTTTTACGCCTTTAGAAAGGCTGAGCGATGCCGAAAGGCAAGTAGTAAGGGAAGTTGTGGGTAGAGCAAGACCATTTAGGATAACATTCCGCGGGATAGCTGTTACGCCCACGGGCGCCGTAGTGATAAAAGGTTATGTCGATACTGACGATATCTTTAAGTTAAGAGATGAATTAAGAGCTAGCGGCATAAAATTTGACATGGACCAGCAGAATAACTGGGTACACATCACTCTCGCCAGATTCGAGAGGCCCATAGGCGAGGATAGGTTCAAAGAACTGAAAGAATTTGCTGCGCAACATCAAAAAGATATGCTCGGTTCCTGGACGGTGAATGGCGTGAAGATACTTGATACAGAGAGCGGCTGGAAGGCAGGATGGACGAATGAAGAGTTCGTGCCGTTTATTCCGACCGGTTCTGCTGCTGAAATTACACTGGGCGAAACCCGCTCTACCGATAATATGCAAGAAACAGCTGTCACTATAGAAGGGCCGGATG
>CAYVCD010000035.1:0-14838 GCA_964450115.1 uncultured Planctomycetia bacterium | reverse complement strand
TAACATTAATGCTCCTCATAACCGTATTGGCCTTATTCGTGATCCCTGCCTATGCCGGCATGGAGGACAAGAGCGACCAACTGTCCGCTAACCAATCAAGCGTATTCTCACCCGGCTATATCAACGCATCCAAGCAGAAGACGGACAATATCATATACCAGCAGAATAAGCCCAAGACATTCATGGAAAATACTATGGATTATGTGAAGAAGAAACTTGGGAAGGATGTCGCGGAGGACTCCGTGAATAAACCTGAGCTCGAGCTAAAGAAGAAGGCGGGTGGAGGCGGAGAACAGTCGACGCGTTTACAAGCGGTATCTTCTGATATTGTAGTAGAGATGCCAAACCCTACCACACCCGGAGAGATTCCGATAGATGTTCGTAGCTCTGTACAGGAATTTTTAAATAATCAGACAGGCACTGTCGGAGATCATAGGATCGTGTTTAATGGGGGAAGATATACGGTTTGTTGGACTGAGACGGGGGCTGACAGTAAGAGTTCACTCAAAACGCAGGTTTTTGATTCAGTAGGGAAAGCGTTGCTTTCAAATCCATACAACATAAGCTGTGACGTTGGCAATCCTAATATAATGAATATGACCAAGTATTCAAGCGGAAACCTCGCTGTGTTTTGGAGGGAGTACGGAGCATCCAATACATATTCCTTCAAAGCGCAGGTGTTAGATGCGGATGGAAGAGCTTTAAATTCGAATCCATACAGCCTCCTTGCCAATAACGGCTCTGTCATACTAAATAGTGTAACCGCGCTTTCAGGCGGGAACCTCGCTGTTGTTTGGCAGGAGAATTTAGTCGGCACTACTAAATTCTCGCTTAAGACGCAGGTTTTTGATGCGGGAGGGAAAGCGTTACTTTCAAATCCGTATGGCATTGTAAGTAGTATGGGTGTATCCGATACGGTCAATGTGAACACATTTTCGAACGGAAACCTTGCCGTTTATTGGAGTGAGCGCGGAGCTGATAATAAATTCTCGCTCAGAGAGCAGATTTTTGATACAGGCGGGCTGGCGTTATATTCAAACAAGTATAGTCTCGCTAATAATACGAGCGGCGCCAGAGTAAACAATCTAACAACACTTTCGAATGGAAACCTCGCTGTCTTTTGGCAGGAGCGTGGAGCCGATGGCAGAACTTTGCTTAAGGAACAAGTTTTTGATACAGCCGGAAGAGCTCTGTTTTCAAATCCATATACTCTCGCCAGTAATTTGAACGGTGTCATCATAAACAACGTAACTACCTTTTCGAACGGAAACCTCGCCGTATTTTGGCTAGAGTATGGAATGGACAGCAAGTATTCGTTAAAGGAACAGGTCTTCGACGCAGGAGGGAAAGCGTTGCTTTCAAATCCATACACTATCGCTGTCAATACTAAATACGCAAGTCTGCAGAATGTGACCGCGCTTTCAAATGGAAACCTCGCCGTCTTTTGGTATGAGCGCGCGGCTGATAATGGTGATTATTCATTTAAAACGCAGATATTCGACACAGGAGGAAGAGCGCTGCTTCCAAATTCGTATAGTCTAGCCAACAATTTCGGTAACGTTGCCCTATCCAACGTAACCGCGCTTTCAAACGGAAATTTTGCCGTATTTTGGAACGAGATGGGGATGGATTTTAAATATGCGTTCAAAACGCAGGTCTTCGACTCGAGAGGCCAAGCGTTGCTCTCAAGTCCATATAGCCTTGCAAATAATTTAAAAAACTTTGGCATGGATAATGTAACTGTGCTTTCGGATGGGAACCTCGCTGTCTTTTGGAATGAGATCGGAGCCGATAGTAATTATTTGCTCAAAGCCCAGGTTTTTGACAGAGGAGGTCGGGCGTTGTTTTCAAATCCATATGTGCTCACAAACAATCGATATTCTGCTTCCGTATATAATATAACCGCGCTCTCAGACGGAAGATTTGCCATATTTTGGAAGCAATATGGTGCAGATAAAACTCTATTAACATCGCAGGTCCTCGACTCCACCGGCAAAGGCATGACATTCGAAAACTTCTCGAAGAGCATCTCCGATGCTGCGGTAAACAGGTTAATGCAGGGTATGGCAGCCAATCAATTGCTCAATCCGTATAGCGCTCCAAGTATTGCCCAGACCTCGATACAACTGCCGTTTAACTTTGAAAACGGCAAGGCCATTATAGCCGATAAGGGGTTGGGAGAAGTATTCAAAGGCCTGCTTGCCAATACGGATAGATTAAAAGGGGATGCCGCAGGCGCCATGAATCCAACAGCAATAGCAAAAATAGTCCAAGATTCGTTACAAGCCTCAGCCTTAGCATTACCAGGCGGCCAGATAGACCCTAAGGAGATGGAGATAGCCATGAAGCTTGCCAGTATAATGCAGAACCCCACAGATGACCAGAAGCTGATACTTGATGTCGCATTGTCAATGATGAACGCGGAAAAAGATGGATCCAAGTCGCCTGAGCTGAAAAAAGCAAGTGATGACCTCCTTCAGATGGTGGCCGCTGTATTGATAGCCCAGGCGATGCCGGACCTATTAAAAGAAGGTGATGCTGCCAATATAAAGAATGCCTTTTCGGAGCTAAACAACTCCAAAGTAAAGATAATGCTGGAGTACAACGAAGCCGTGAAGCCATACTATGGAGAGATAAAGAAGCTGTTATCGAAGAATATAGCCTTGTTACAGCTCAATAATATCGTCTCCAAGAGCATGATGGCCGAGGAGCTAAATAGGCTCGAACCTAATGAGGTAGACAAGATATTCGATAAGCTGCGTAAGGCCTCAAATGGATCGTTCGAAGAAGAGTATATCCTCCAGCAGGAAGCAAAGTATCGTAAAGCTTACATAGAACCCAATAAGAGGGTATTGGAAGAGAAGATGAAGACTATGATGAAGGAATTCACCCAGAGGCTCTCCGGGATACTGGAAGGGACCAAGAAATGAAGAGATTAACATTAATGCTCCTCATAACCGTATTGGCCTTATTCGTGATCCCTGCCTATGCTGGCATGGAGGACAAGAGCGACCAACTGTCCAATAACCAATCAAACGTATTCTCACCCGGCTATATCAACGCATCCAAGCAGAAGACGGATACCATTATAAATCAACTGAATACAAAAAAGAGTATGATGGAAAGAAGCATGGACTACATAAAGAGTAAACTATTCAATGATGTTACGGAAGATGCGAGCTATAAACCATCGCTGGAGCTAAAAAATAAGAAAAGTGGCGCGGAGAGCGGTGGAAAGAATGAAGCTGCGTTAACTACCAAAATCAATATTGGGGTTATAACCGCTGACAATACCGTTATTGATAATGCCATTACCGCTATATCAGCTGCAAGCAATGTACAAAAAGGCTCTATAGCATATGAACCGCTTGCAAATGGGAATATTGTCTTTACCTGGAATGCGGCAGGAAAATTATATTATAGGATTTATGATAACTCGGTCTCATCTTTAGGCAGTGCTTTTCAGGTTGCTACTCAATCCGTACCCACCATTAGTAAATATGCGATGAAAGTCCTTTCTGATGACAAATTTGTCATCGGATATGGTAATGACGTATATTTTCAAATATTCAATTCGGACGGCAGCAAGTATGGAAATGAATTTTCCGGCCAGGGAGTAAAGTTTGACGGAACGGGATATCATAAAATGTCCCTGACGAATTTATCCAATGGCGGATTTGCGGTTGGATATGAATCAAGATGGCATGATAATTATCTAAAAATATTTAACCTCCAGGGTGGTTTAGTGAGCACCGTATCTCTTAAGAGTTTTGACTCTAGTGCTAATCCAGGTAATACGATTATAGCAGGTTTATCGAACGGTAATATCGCTGTTTCATGGAGCACCAATTCCGGATCTAATATAGCAATCTTTGATCCATTTGGAAAAAACACTAATCTTATGAAAAACGTCATCCCTCAAACCAGCCTCGATAATCCTGCCATACTTGCACTTTCTAATGGTGGTTTTGTTTTTTCCGCAACTGGCGGTATTCCTTATTCTAAGAAACCCGGTATATTAGTGGCCAATGATTGCATACAAATTTATAGCAGCACGGGCACTCTTGTTGCTACCCGTTATTCTAACGGCCCTACCGTTTACGATAATTATTCTTCATATCATAAAATGTCCCTCCTTTCTAATGGTGACTTTGTTGTAGTAAGTCAGGAAGGGGCTTATTCGCCATCTGTAGGAGCGCGCATTATGTTAACAGTGTATAGTCAAGATGGGGCACAGTTGAGCAATATGATGAGACTCGGCAATGTTGCTAAGGGCGATATTTCAGTCAGAGCTCTATACGACGGAACTATTGGAATAAATTGGTATGATGGTAAAAATTATATGTATGCACAATATGACGTAAAACCTGCTGCTTTAGCGCTATATTCATCTGGGAGCGGGGCATCCTCTTTGCCAAGTTTAGTGAAAGACCAGATACTTAGTATTAAACCCGCCACAGGTGAATTCAGTAGTGTTTATGAAAACGGCAATAAAATAAATCTCACCGAAAAGCCATATGAGAGTAACGTGACATCTCTGAAAAACGTTGCCATTGATTCATTCTATCCAAATCCTTTTGAGGCTACATCCGATAATGCGGCCATCCTGAGGTCTCTGATAAAGAATAAGGATAGTTCTGTACTGAATTCACTTATTCAGCCCGATACCTTGGAGCACAATTTGAATAATAGTAGAAGTGAGGCTATCTCGGCTCTCTCAATTCTCGTAAAAGACTTTAATGCTCAGGAGATGGAAATAGCCCTAAAACTCGCAAGTATACTTAAGAACCCCACAGAGGACCAAAAGCTGATCCTCGATACGATACAGGCCCTCTTAACTGAAACAGAGAAAGCAATTAATGAGTCCGGTTCGCCTGAGCTGAAAAAAGCAAGTGATGACCTCCTTCAGATGGTGGCCGCTGTATTGATAGCTCAGGCGATGCCGGATCTATTAAAAGAAGGTGATGTGTCGGGTATAAAAAACATCTTCTTAGAGCTCAATAGCTCCAAAGTAAAGATAATGCTGGAATACAACGAAGCCGTGAATCCATATTATTCGGAGATAAAGCATGTTCTGTCGAAGAATATAGCTCTTCTTCAGCTGAATAATATAGTATCCAAGGGCATGATCTCTGAAGAACTTGCCAGGCTCGAGCCCAGTGAAATAGACAAGATCCTCGAAAAGCTTCGTAAAGCGTCAGACAAGTCATTCGAAGCGGAGTACATCCTCCAGCAGGAAGCAAAGCTCCGTAAAGCCTATATAGAGCCCAATAAGAGGGTATTGGAAGAGAAGATGAAGACTATGATGAAGGAATTCACCCAGAGGCTCTCCGGGATACTTGAGTCTACGAAGAAGTAAATACCGTTATCCTGTCACGCCCCGCGTTTTTAGATCTATATAATGCCGAATCCGCAGCTTTTATGAAATTTGTCGGATCTTCCGTGGAAGCATCCTCTATTGTAACGATCCCCGCGCTCATAGTTGCTTTCACTGTTTCGCCTTTATCGGTTTTGAACTCCAAAGCGCCTACCATATTCCGAAGCCTTTCAGCGTATTTGATGGCGTGATCCTTCTTCATACCGGATATTATTATGCAGAACTCCTCGCCGCCGTAACGGGCTATTATATTATTCTTTCTGGAATGGTCCTTAAGGCTCTTTGCTATAGCTTTCAACACCACATTGCCGAATTCGTGGCCGTATGTATCGTTTATCTTCTTAAAATGGTCGATGTCATATATTACGAGCGCCAGGTTTTTGTTTATGTGAAAGGCGCTCTTCAGCTCTCTCTTTAACTGTAATTCGAAGTACCTGTAAAGGTATAATCCCGTAAGGCCGTCAGTCACGGCCTCTTTTCGTAAGACTATATTTTCGACTATGAGCACCACGTATCTGGCCCCGTGGAGCAATATTGTAGCTGCCACCATAAGCATTATCGGACCGATCGGGTCTATGATCATTCCCTTTAAGAACATAAAGAGCCCCAGGGATAGCAATATTAATATCCCGCAAGCTGTTAGCGCTATGCCTGAAAGTATCGAGAGCCTGATTCCGCCAAAAACAGCTACAAGCACGAAGATGAAGAGGATTATAGAGTTAACCTCGTGGCCGGCGTACCTGAAGAAGGACTTGTTTATGTATGTCAGCGTCTCGTTCAGGTCTATCACCATGCCGGGCATTATCCCGAGCGGTGTATGGTATGTGTCATGGAAGGATTCCGAAGTGACGCCAAAATATACAAGTTTATTTTTAAGCGTAGATAGATCGCCCGCATCTTTCAGTACTTTCCATGCAGGGATAGAATTGAATTTATCAAGGGTGCCGTAAAACTTTATATAAGCAGCTCCTTCCTTTGAAAGAGGTACCGATACGGCTATATTTCCCGGAGGGCTGTTCATTAAGGATGCCGCCACCTTTAAAGAGAGGGAATAGTCTATGACGTCACCCGCCTCTGAAAGGTAGTATGGCCTCATCCTTCTTATGGTGTTGTCGATATCTCTGGGCTTATTGACGAATCCGAAATCCTTAAGGCTTAAAGCCAGCGCCTCATCCGGGATGACATATTTGCCGTCGTTGCCGAAGAAGGCCGCCGCATAGACATTTTTGGCTTCCTTTAGTGCGTCCATTAATACGGAATCCTCTCCTGGGTCCACGCTCTTTCCGGCGAATACGAAATCGACGCAGATAGCGGCAGGACTATTGGCGGAGACCTTCTTTATGATCTCGGCTATCACGCTTCTCGGCCAAGGCCATTGGATATTGACCTCTCTTAAAGAGCTGTCGTCCACTGTGATGAGGACTATATCCTGTCCGGACTTCGGCAGGGGATTGAATTTAGAACTCAAATAGAAGAATGAATCGATGATCTTAAGGTTAGCTATCTGGATGGGATTGAGCGGCGAGATCCAGGACGCATATACGACGCAGAGGATTACGCTGATACTTAAAATACGGAATGCATTATTTTTTAGCATCGATAGATTATAGCACAAAATAAGAAACAAAAAAAGAGATTGCTTCGCCCTGAAGGGCTCGCAATGACGTCTGGGGTTACATTTGCTGAATAATTAAATAAATGTTGACAAATCATCAAATAAGCGATAGAATGACCCCGTTCGTTATTACTAAAAGGAGGTCTTTATGCGTAGAAGGATATTGGTGTTGGCGGTTTCCGTTCTTTTGGTGTTTCAGACGACATCAGATGCGCAGGAGGCGTGGGTCGCCAGGGATGGGGCGGTGAAGAGTATGGAGTTAAAGACGGCTATCTCGAACAAAGACGAGCTATATATAGCCACAAAAAATGTGCTTTATAGGGCGAGGGACGCTAAAGAGAGGTGGGAGCCGGTATTCTCATTGCCTCAAGGAGGTAATGATGAGATAAATTGTATTGCGGGCAGAGCGAAGACGATCTTTATCGGAACAAAGAATGGCTTATTAAGGTCAGAAGATTACGGAGCTAACTGGAAGAAGGTATTTAAGACCGTACTGGCCGCCAGGAATAACATTACCTATATAGAGCTTTCGAAACATAATCGCAATATGATCTTAATGGGAACAGAGAGGGGCGTATTCCTAAGCGGGGACCTCGGCAATAAATGGCAGGAGATAAGCGACGGCCTGAAGGACTCTTCCATAAAGTGCCTGGCGCTTAATAAAGAGCTGATGTATGCCGGTACGGAGAGCGGTTTATATGTTATGAGGCCCGGCATTGATGGATGGCAGCGCGCCTTTGTGAGGAGCATGGGCGAAAAGAGCGAAGTTGAGGAGCCGGAAGATCGCGATTATGAGGAGAGCGAAAAAGATATGTCGATACGCTGCGTCACTATAAACGATAGCAGGGTATACATAGCCTACGACAGAGATATCCTTTATTCTGATGACGGCGCCAAGAGCTGGAATAACTTTTCTGGAGATGGCCTTAATGGCGTGGTAAATTATATTTTGATGTCACCTAAGAATAAGAACATGTATTGTGCTACCACTAAAGGAGTGTTTGAGTTTTCAGAAGAGAAGGCAAGGTGGCTCGAACTATATAGAGGTATGGCAAAGCCCATTACCGCTAACCGCTTGATATTCGCGGGTGAAGACGAAAAGGTTCTGCTTGCGGTGACCGACAAGGGCCTGCATTCTTTTGAAGGCGGCGATTTTCTGATCGATAAGTACCCAGACATCGAAAGGAGCGTCAAGACCTTAAAGATAGTCCTTGATGGCGAGCCTACGTTCAAAGAGTTGCGTGAAGCGGCCATTAAGTATGCCGAGGTGAGCCCCGAAAAGATAAAGAGGTGGCGGCAAGAGAGCAAGGTGAGCGCGCTTCTACCGAAAGTCTCATTTGGCGCCGACAGGAATACTACAGACCTCTGGCACTGGGAGACAGGGTCATCTACAAAGGCAGGCGATGATCTATTATTGCGCGGCCAAGAGAGCATAGATTGGGGCGCAACCGTAAGCTGGGAGTTTGGCAACCTCATCTGGAACGACGATCAGACCAACATAGACGTGCGCTCGCGCCTGATGGTCCAGCTCAGGAACGACATCCTCGATGACCTGCGACGAACGTATTACGAGCGTAAGAGGCTGCAATTTGAGCTCATGTCCAATCCGCCTAAAGATATGAATGCGAAGTTCGAAAAGGAGCTGAGACTTCAGGAGCTGACCCAAAGCATAGATGACCTTACAGGCAACTACTTCTCCGAGCATTCCAAAAAAACTGGATAAGAAGTAGGTCACCCTTAAGGGTGACCTACTTATGTGGATAACTTTGGTTAACTTTTTACTTGACATTATTACCCTAATTTAAGTATAATCATATCCGTAATTCAGGGTGAGGTTTCCCTCGGGGTACATTTCTTTAACGACTAATTCCCAACATAAAGACAAGTAATAATAGGATGACTTCTAACTAACCGCATGCCGCAAACCTTAATCCCGTATCATGCCTAAAAAAAGACTCTTCTTAATAGACGGTAATTCATTTTGTTATAGGGCTTTTTATGCTATAAGGAGCCTCTCTAATTCCAAGGGTCAGCCTACCAATGCCATATACGGCTTCAATTCCATGCTTGGTAAGATAATAAAGGACGAAAAGCCGGATATGCTGGCCGTAGCATTCGACCTCAAGGGCCCCACGTTCAGGCATAAGAAATTCGATGAATACAAGATCCACAGAAAACCGATGCCGGACGATCTGGTAAGCCAGATGTCCTATATAAAACAGCTGGTCCAGGCACTCAACATCCCCTTATATGAAATGCAAGGTTATGAGGCCGATGACGTTCTAGCCACGCTCGCGAAGAAAGCGGAAGAGAAAGACATAGAGACTTTCATAGTTACGGGAGATAAGGACGCGCTTCAGCTTGTGGATTCACATATAAAGGTCTACTCGACCCATAAAGAAGGCTTGATATATGACGCTCATAAAGTAAAAGAGATCTATGGCGTGGGGCCCGATAAAGTTACCGACATAATGGCGCTGATGGGGGACGCTACAGATAACATTCCCGGGGTCAAGGGAATAGGCGAAAAGTCCGCGATAGAACTTATAGGTGAGTTCGGGAGCCTCGAAGGGTTGTATAAAAATATAGATAAGGTAAAGAGTGATGCAAAAAAGAAGATCCTCACCGAAGGCAGGGATAACGCATACTTGAGCAAAGAACTTGCAACCGTGGACATCGATGTCCCGATAGATATAGATTTTAAAGAGCTTGAGCTTAAAGAACCCGATCAGATGAGGCTCTTGGAGCTATACAAGGAGCTCGAGTTCAAGTCTCTTCTCAAGAGCCTGACGCCGGCTGTGAAACTAAAGAGCGAATACGTGCTCGTGGATACCGAAAAGGCTTTTAATGAATTGGTCGCGGGTTTGAAGAGATCCAAAGAGCTTGTCTTCGATACAGAGACCACGAGCGAGGATCCTGTACTCGCCAGGTTGGCGGGCCTCTCATTTTCCTGGGAAGAGGGCGCGGCCTATTATGTGGGCGTGAGCGAAGGCAAGAGTGAAGAGAAGAAGCTCGATGTCGGATTGGTAATAGGAAAATTAAAAGATATATTCGAGGACGAAGCTATAAAAAAGACCGGGCAGAACGTAAAGTACGATTATATAGTCCTCGCAAATTACGGTATTCACGTAAAGGGAATAATATTTGATACTATGGTGGCATCGTACCTCTTAAATCCATCAAAGCCGAACCACGGCCTGGATGACATATCGTTCGAATACCTAAGCCATAAGATGACTACATCTATCCGGGATCTTATAGGAAAAGGTAAGCTAGCGATCACCATGGACAAGGTCGATGTCGAAAAGGTCTCCGACTACTCATGCGAAGACAGCGATGTCACATTCAGGCTCAAGAAGATACTGGAAAAAGATATATCACAGAAAGGGCTGGACGAACTTCTTTACAATGTTGAGATACCGCTTATAGGTGTGCTCGCCGAAATGGAGATGAGCGGCGTATCTATCGACAAAAAATATCTCGGCGGCCTGTCTAAAGAGATGGATGGCAAGCTCGGCAAGCTGACCAAGAAGATATATGAACTGGCCGGCGAAGAGTTCAATATAAATTCGCCGAAACAGCTCTCCGTTATTCTCTTTGACAAGATGAAGCTTCCTATAATAAGAAGGACCAAGACCGGCATATCTACGGATGAGGAGGTCTTGACTAAACTGGCTTTAAGTCATCCGCTGCCTGAAAAGCTTCTGGAATACAGAGAGCTGTCAAAGCTAAAGTCTACTTACGTGGATTCGCTGCCGGATCTTATAAATCCGGCGACCAATAGAGTGCACACGTCCTATAATCAGACGGTTACCGCTACGGGCAGGCTTTCATCCAGCGGGCCGAATCTTCAGAATATACCTATAAGGACCGAAGAGGGGAAGAAGATACGAAAAGCTTTTATAGCATCGGATAAGGACCACCTTCTTTTGTCGGCGGACTATTCGCAGATAGAGCTCAGGATCCTGGGCCATCTCTCAAAGGACGCAAACCTTTTAAGAGCATTTAAAGATGGCTCCGACATTCATGCCTATACGGCGAGCCTTGTATTCGGAGTTAAAGAGCCTGACGTGACCTCTGAAATGCGGGGCATGGCGAAGACAGTTAATTTCGGTATTCTATACGGAATGAGTCCATACGGCTTATCACAAAGCTTGAAGATAGATGTTAATAAGGCCAAAGAGTTTATAGACTCTTATTTCGAAAGATATCCCGAGGTGAAGTTCTATCTCGAGGGCCTGATAGATGAAGCGCGCCAGAACGGTTTTGTCACGACGCTTCTCGGAAGGCGCAGATATATCCCTGAGATAAACAGTACGGATATGCGCATGAGGCAGTTCGCCGAAAGGACGGCCATAAATACGCCTATACAGGGGTCGGCCGCGGATATCATAAAGGTCGCCATGATCTCGATACATGAAAGATTATTAAAGAAGAAACTGGCGGCGAAGATGATAATGCAGGTGCATGACGAACTCGTATTTGACGTGCCGAAGGACGAATTAGAGGAAGTATACAGGATAGTAAAAGACGGAATGGAGAATATAATAAAACTGAATGTTCCGGTTATAGCTCACGTTGAGGTGGGCCATAACTGGCTCGAACAAGAACCGTATAAGGAGGGGTGATGGCAAAGTTAAAGGTGCTATTGGCGTCGAGTGAAGTAGTTCCTTTCGCTAAGACCGGTGGGTTGGCGGATGTTGCGGGGAGCCTGCCTTTGGCGCTGGAGGAGCTTGGAGTGGATATAAGGGTCATCATGCCCAAGTATGCCTCGGTAAAAGTGGCGGGCAATTCCACCACCATAGGCAAGAACGTAAAGGTATATTTTGTAGAGAACGACGACTACTTTAACAGGAAAGAGCTCTATGGCGATAAGTTCGGGGACTACAAAGATAATCTCGACAGATTCGCCTTCTTTTCGCGCGAGATACTTGAGAGATGCAAGAAAGAGAAGTTCGCGCCTGATGTAATACATTGTAACGACTGGCAGACCGCTTTAGTCCCGGTATATTTAAATACGCTCTATAAATATGATTCCTTCTTCGATAAGACAAAAGTGCTCTACACTATACATAACATGGCTTACCAGGGAGTATTTTCGAAAGAAGAGTTCCCTAAGATAGGCCTAGACTGGGCGCTCTTCCATATAAACTATTTCGAGTTCTACGACAAGGTTAACCTGATGAAGGCGGGCCTCGTATATTCGGACGCCATAAGCACGGTCAGCCCCACCTATGCGAAAGAGATATTGACTAGTGAGTTCGGATGCGGACTCGAGGGTGTATTGAAGACGCGCGAGAACGTACTATCCGGTATTCTAAACGGCATAGATTACAACCTGTGGAGTCCCGAGAAAGATACAAAGATATTCAAAAAATATTCTATCGATACGCTTCAGGATAAATATACGAATAAAGAGATGTTCCAGAAGGAGATGGGCCTGAAGGTCGATAGAAATATCCCGATGTTCGGTATGATATCCAGACTTGCGGACCAGAAGGGCGCCGATTTTGTGGCCGACATAATCGATAAGATGCTCAACATGAAGACACAGTTCGTATTGCTGGGCACAGGCGACAACAAATATCACGTGCTATTCGAGAAGATAGCCAAGAAGTATCCCCAGAGCGCCTCGATAAGCCTTAAGTTCGATGCTGTTTTGGCACAGAAGATATATGCCTCGAGTGATATGTTCTTCGTACCGTCCAGATATGAGCCGTGCGGCCTAAGCCAGATAATAAGCTTCAAATACGGCACGATACCCGTGGTGAGACAGACGGGCGGTTTAAAGGATACCGTTCAGGAGTTCGATCCCAAGACAGGCAAGGGCGCAGGATTTACATTCGTCGAGCCCAGAAGCGAAGATCTATTTAGCGCCGTCAAGAAGTCACTATCAGTATATAAGGATAAGTCGTTATGGACGAGCCTTGTAAAGAGCGTGATGAGGCTTGACTATTCCTGGAAGGCTTCCGCGAAAGCGTATATAAATCTTTTCAACGGGATCATAAATAAATAATGCGCATAGTAGGTCTAACAGGCGGGTTCGGATCGGGTAAGAGCTTCGTCGCCTCTCTGTTTAAAAAGTTAGGCGCGAAGGTCGTAGACGCCGATAAGCTGGGACACAAAGCCCTGAATAGGGGGTCGGCCACATACAAAAAGATAGTGGCGGCGTTCGGGAAGAAAGTGCTATCAGCCGACCTTTCCATAGACAGAAAGGTGTTGGCAGGCATAGTATTCACCGATAGAAAGGATCTGGCGAAACTGAACAGGATAGTGCATCCCGTTGTGATCAAAGAGATAGTGAAGAGGATAGGCGCCGCCGAAAAAAACGAAATTCTGATAGTGGATGCGCCATTGATCTGTGAAGCGAATATCACAGGCCTGATGGATGCTCTGATCGTTGTAAAGGCCTCAAAGAAGAATCAGGTGGAACGGGCTTCAGAAAAGTCCGGAATGCAGGAACGGGACGTCTGCAGAAGGATCGCGATGCAGATGCCTTTAAAGAGGAAGATCCGCTATGCGGATTATGTCGTGGACAATAACGGTACAAAGGAAGCAACTAAAGAACAGATAAGGAAGATATGGAGACAGTTAAAGAAGGGGGCATAGATATGGAGATAGGTGAGTTAAAAGGCAAGAGCATCTTAGAATTGACGAAGCTAGCCAAAGATCTGAATGTCAACGGCATAAGCGGCCTGAAAAAACAGGACCTCATATTCAAGATCCTGCAGGCAAAGACCGAGAAGGAAGGTCTCATATTCGGCGAAGGTGTTTTAGAGATATTGCCGGATGGATTCGGATTCTTAAGGAGTCCGGATTATAACTATCTGCCGGGGCCGGATGATATCTATATATCTCCTTCGCAGATAAGAAAGTTCAGTTTAAGGACCGGCGACACGGTGAGCGGCCAGATAAGGCCTCCGAAAGAGGGAGAGAGGTACTTCGCGCTTCTAAAGGTTGAGGCTGTGAATCTCGGAAATCCGGAAGATACCAAGGACAAGACACTGTTTGACAACCTGACCCCGATATATCCGAACGAAAGATTCCTGCTGGAGACCAAGGCGCAGGAAGCGTCGACCAGGATAATGGACATGCTTACGCCGATCGGCAAGGGGCAGCGCGGCATGATAGTCGCTCCTCCGTACAGCGGCAAGACCGTGCTTCTGCAGAAGTTCGCCAACGCTCTGACGACGAACTATCCGGAAGTGGTGTTGATAGTCCTGCTCATAGACGAACGTCCGGAAGAGGTCACCGACATGCAGAGGCTTGTGAAGGGCGAGGTCATCAGCTCTACTTTCGATGAACCCGCTGAGAGGCATATTCAGGTGGCAGAGATAGTGCTGGAGAAGGCGAAGCGCCTGGTCGAATGCGGCAAAGACGTGGTGATTCTACTCGATTCCATAACGCGTCTTGCCAGGGCGTATAATACGTGCGTTCCGCATTCCGGTAAGATACTCTCGGGCGGCGTCGATTCGAATGCATTGCAGAAACCGAAGAGATTCTTCGGCGCGGCGAGGAAGATCGAGGAAGGCGGAAGCCTTACCATTGTCGCCACAGCACTCGTCGATACCGGCTCCAGGATGGATGAAGTCATCTTCGAAGAGTTTAAAGGCACGGGCAATATGGAGATACAGCTCGACAGGAATCTCTTCCAGAAGAGGATATATCCGGCTATCGATATAAAGAGGTCGAATACGAGAAGGGAAGAGCTTCTTATTCATGATGATGAACTTAAGAAGATATGGCTCATGAGAAAAGTTTTGAATGAGCTGAATTCGGATGAGGCGATGCAGTTATTGATAGAGAAGCTGTCAAAGACAAAATCGAACGCCGAATTTTTAATGTC
>CAYVCD010000034.1:0-15774 GCA_964450115.1 uncultured Planctomycetia bacterium | reverse complement strand
GCTAGCAGAAGGAATCGAACCCTCGACCTATGGTTTACAAAACCATTGCTCTACCTGCTGAGCTATGCTAGCGCCTTTAAAACTTCTGGTAATTTATTTAAAAGATCGGTTGCTATCAGGCTCAAGGACCCCTTCTCCTTTGCCGCCAGATCGCCTGCAAGACCATGTAAATATACGCCCGCCGCGGCCGCATTGAACGCGTCCATTCCCTGCCCCACGAAACTCGCTATCATACCTGTCAGGACGTCGCCTGTGCCGCCAGTGGCCATGCCGACGTTGCCGGTCGTATTCACGTAAATTGCGCCATCAGGCCTCGCGACTATAGTTTCATGGCCCTTCAGCACCAAGACGATATTATACTGATGAGCGAATTCTAATGCAATATCTTTTCCGTTATTCTTCACTTCATCGATATCTTTCTCCAATAGCCGCGCCATCTCACCGGCATGCGGTGTTAGGATAAGCGGCTCCGAGGCCTTCTTTAAAGAATCGAGGTGACCGGCAAAAGCATTTATTCCGTCAGCATCCAGGATCACAGGCTTGCCTACCTTACCTAACAGGCTCCTTACCAATCCTTGAGTCTCCTTGTTCAGAGAGATCCCTGGCCCTATCGCCAGAGATGTGCAATTTTGCGCAAATATCAGAAGGTCTTTTTCTGCCAATAGGCTTAAGCTGTAATCTCTCGTCTCAAAGAACGGCTTTACCATGACTTCGGTAAGCTTTTGAGCCATTATCGGATAGATGCTCTTGCCTATCGCTAGCGTGACGAGCCCGCTTCCTGAAAGTATCGCGGCCTGGCTTGTGAGGTATGCCGCGCCTGTGTACCCATTGGATCCGGCAATCACCAGGACATGGCCGAAATCTTTCTTATTAGCGTCCGGCGCTCTCTTTGGAAAACTCTTCAGGATATCGTCTATACTTATCACTTTGGGCGTTTCCTTAATAGGATCACGTTGGCGACCGCGTAGTTCTTTGAGTGAGACATGCTGACTACTACCTCGTTCACTTTTTTCCTCTTCTTTAATTTAAGGGCATCGTTACTGAATGATATCACCGGCTTACCCTCGATGTCGTTGAATATTTCTATGTCTGTCCAGTTAAGCGGATATCTCCTCGCCACGCCAAAGGCCTTGACGACGGCCTCTTTAGCGGCGAATCTCGCCGCGAAATGCTGCGGAGCGAACCTTTTGGAATTTGAATACTTGATCTCTTTGGCAGTAAATACCTTGGTGAGAAAGTTATCGCCCCATTTACTTATGGCATCCCTCATCCTGAATACTTCCACTATATCTATTCCGGTTCCTACGATCATTTTATCAATCCTATCATCTCTTCGACGGCCTGACGCATCCCAACGATGATCGCGCGCGCGACTATCGAATGGCCTATATTCAGCTCATTTATGCCCTTGATCATCGCGACATCTCTGACATTGGCATAATTCAACCCATGGCCTGCATTGACCTCTAAACCTATTCTTTTAGCGTATTCGACCGACCTCTTTATCTTATCGAGCTCTTTCAGCCTGACCGCGTCCGTCCGGGCATTGGCATACTCGCCCGTATGTAACTCTATTATGGATGCGCCCACCCTCTTTGAAGCATCGATCTGTATTTTGGATGGATCTATAAAAATACTGGCTTCGATCTTCTTTTCATCGAACTTTTCGATAACTTTGGCGATCTTGCTGAAATATTTTACAACATCCAGCCCGCCTTCCGTAGTAAGTTCTCTTCTCTTCTCCGGGACTAAAGTCGCCTGCTCGGGCCTGACCTTGCACGCAATATCAACTATATCGTTCGCTATCGACATCTCGAGATTCAGCCTTGTCTTTACGGCTTCGCGAAGCCTCCAAAGATCATCATCTTTTATGTGGCGCCTGTCTTCGCGCAGGTGGCAAACAATAGAGTCACAGCCCGCGCCGATACATTCCATAGCGGCTTCAAGAGGATCCGGATTGGCGGCCCCTCTCGCCTCCCTGACAGTCGCAACATGATCTATATTAACGCCGAGTTTCGTCATAGCCTGCCTTGTCGGTCCGCATCCTTTTTAGGAACTCGAGCTCTTCATTTGGGCCTTTGTTCAATTCATTCACTATGTAGAACCATGCCAGAAGCGCCAAGATGAATGAGAGCGCCTTCAGCGCCAGATGTTTTGTGAATAGGTCTTTTATGGATCTCATCATAGGCCTATCTTCCTTTTTCGCTTACAGTTGGAGAGAGCTTAGAGAGTATCTTCAAGAGCCTCTTTCCTTTCAAATTGTGCGGATTGAAAAATATCTCTTTCAGGTATTTCGCCAAATTCTCCTCCGACAGATCATGCATAAGCTTGCCGCTCATCGATATAGACATGGAGCCCGTCTCTTCGCTCACCACTACACAAACGGCATCCGTCTCTTCGCTTAATCCTATGGCGGCCCTGTGTCGGGTACCTAAGGATTTTGATATATTGGCTTCCTGACTGAGCGGCAAGAGGCATCCCGCGGCCACTATCCTGCCCTGCTCTATTATCACAGCTCCGTCATGTAAAGGCGCCTTGGTGCTGAATATGGAGATCAAAAGTTCTTTTGTTACCTTGCCGTCTATCGAAACGCCGCTTTCAATATAATTTTTCAAGCCCACTTCACGCTCTATAGCTATCAATGCTCCTACCCTCTTCTCAGATAGATAGCCGACCGAGCGCGATATCTCTGCTATTATGCCGCCGTCTTCCTGATGCACCCCGAACTGTCCTAAACGCGCCAATCCGCGCCTCAGCTCCGGCTGAAATATTATGACTAAAGCCAAGACCGATAACGGAAATAGCCTGATCATGACCCATAGTATAGCGTCGAGCCTGAACTGTTTGGCTATAACGAATATCCCGCCTATTATGATGATGCCCTTAAGAAGCTGCTCCGTGCGTGTCCCTTTTATGAAGGCAAGTATCATATATATGGCGTACCATAATATGATTATCTCGATACCGATCTTAAGATATGAAAGGAATTGCATTATCGTCTCTTGTTTGTGCTGATCATGACGTCGACCATCTTGAGTGACTGGCGTGTAAAGCCAACATCATGAGTCCTGATAATATTAGCACCGTTCATAGCCGCCACTACAGCTGTGGCTAAAGATCCCGACAGGCGGTCTTCGGGATCTACGGAACCAAGTATCTTCCCTATAAAAGATTTTCGTGAAGTGCCGATGCATATCGGGTAACCAAGTTTTTTGAAACTTTTAAGGCCCCGCAGTATCTGTAGATTATGCTCGACAGTCTTTCCGAACCCTATCCCCGGATCTATTATTATCTTATCGTCTTTGATCCCGGCTTTTTTAGCCAGACCTATGGACTTTTTAAGACTTCCGGCGATATCTTTCAGCAGATCGACATATTTAGGGTTGGCCTGCATATCTTTAGGTTTTCCCCTCATATGCATCAATATGATCCCGGCGCGATGTTTAGCTATAACGCCTGCCATGCCGGGATCTGACTTGAGCGCCGATACATCATTTACTATAGATGCCCCTGCTTTAAGCGCGGCATCCGCGACTTTTGCCTTGCGGGTATCTATAGATATTGCAGCCTTGACTTTTTTTGATATGGCGCGGATGACGGGAACCACGCGGCTCAACTCTTCGTTTACGCTTACATCCACGGCTCCGGGCCGCGTAGATTCGCCGCCGACGTCTATTATGTCGGCACCGTCACGCTCCATATCGAGCGCATGTTTCACGGCTTTTTTCCGGTCAAAGAACCTTCCTCTATCGTAGAAAGAATCGGGCGTCACGTTGAGCACGCCCATTATATATGTCCTGTCGCTATACTGAAGCCGTCGGCTCATCTTTCGCGAATCCAAGCAGGGCCTTCACCTCCTCGACTTCCATCACTTCTTTATCGAGCAATTTAGCGCCAAGAACCGTCAGCTTATCTTTGTGCTTATTCAGCTCAACCTTAGCGCGTGCGTAACACTCATCTACTATGCGGGCGACTTCCAGATCTATCGCAAGCGCCGTCTGGTCGCTGTAGTTCTTCTCCTCGATCAGATCGCGTCCTAAAAATATCTGCTCTTCCCTGTGGCCGAACGTGCGGCTGCCGAGCTTTTCGCTCATGCCCCATCGCATAACCATCTTGCGCGCTATATCCGTGGCTACTTCCAGATCATTACGGGCTCCCGTTGAAAATTCATTATATATGATCTCTTCGCTCGCGCGACCGCCCAGGAGGCCGGTTATCTCGCCCAAAAGTTCGTTCCTCATCTTTATATATCTGTCTTCCGTAGGAAGAAGCATCGTGTATCCTAATGCCATGCCCCGCGGAAGTATCGTCACTTTATGCAGGGGCGCCGCTCCGGGTATCAAGAGCGCCAGCAAAGCGTGGCCCGACTCATGATAAGATATCACTTCTTTCTCTTTCTTCGAGATGACCCGTGACTTGCGCTCCGGACCCGCCATGACCCTCTCTATCGATTCCTGCATCTCTTCCATGGTGACCGTCTCTTTGTTGCGCCTTGCAGCCAATAAAGCTCCCTCATTTATCAGGTTCGCAAGATCCGCGCCTGAAAACCCGGGGGTCTGCTTTGCTAAGGAATTAAGATCTACATCAGGATCGACTTTTACATTTTTGGCATGGACTTTAAGTATAGCTTCGCGGCCCACTATGTCCGGCCTGTCTATCACGACCTGCCTATCGAACCTGCCCGGTCGAAGCAACGCCGGATCAAGCACGTCCGGCCTGTTCGTCGCGGCTATCAATATCACGCCTTCCTGGGTATTGAATCCATCCATCTCCACAAGAAGCGCATTTAAAGTCTGTTCTCGCTCATCATGCCCGCCGCCAATGCCCGCAAAACGCTGCCTGCCGACCGCGTCTATCTCATCCATGAATATGATGGCGCCACGGCCAGACTGCTTTGCGGAGCGTTTAGCCTGGTCGAAGAGATCTCGCACCCTCGACGCGCCTACACCGACGAACATCTCGACAAAATCCGAGCCCGATATCGAGAAGAAAGGCACATTGGCCTCGCCGGCTACTGCCTTAGCGAGCAGCGTCTTTCCCGTTCCCGGAGGGCCCATAACAAGGACTCCTTTTGGGATCTTTCCACCCAGCCTCTGGAACTTCTTCGGGTCTTTCAAGAACTCTATTATCTCTTTAAGCTCTTCTTTGGCTTCGTCCACCCCTGCAACATTCTCAAATGTTATCTTGAGGCTTTCACCGGAAGCAAGAACGGCGCGCGACTTTCCAAAAGACCATATCCTTCCTGCCCCGCCTCCGGCCCCTCCGCCGGACCGATAAGCGAACATCCATAGGAAGAGTATTAATAGCACGGTAGGGCCAAGGTAGTAGAGTATATTTGTCCAGAATGTCCTGAGTGGCTTTATATCGAAATCTTTGACATTCTCTCTTAATAATCTGACGAGATCCTGATCGGTATCGGGGGTGTTTACTATGAACTTATCCCCGGTTGAGAGCTCGCCCCTTAGTATGCTGTCCGTCTTATAACAGCTCTTTATGGCATGGGTCGTAGGATTATCTTTTAATATCCCGAAGAACTTTGCGTAGGTGATCTCCTGAACGGGTTTCTCATTGCCTTTGACCCATGGGTTCATCAGGGTGACCAGGCCCAACGCTATTAAAAACCATATCATGAGATTTGAGCCACTCCTTGGCGGCCTCTGCGTCTTTCTCTCTTTTTTGTCCATTTTATGAAGCTCCATTTCTTTTTGTTGCGCTATTGTAGCAAATAATATCTATCATATCAAGGGTATACTATCTGCTTCGGAATACGATCGATGAAGCGGTCCTTGTAACGCGGATATCTCCCGGTAGATCCATCGAGTTACCTTTTCTCTTATGCTTGATGAACTGCTCCATCTCCTTCCAGTGCCTGAAGTTCAGACGCTTCACTTCTCCTCCAGACTTCTCCAGAGCGTCCCTGACTATCTCTTTTTGAAGAGCCTTCGGTTGAATGGTTAGATCCTTAAGTTTTATCTCCAAAGATCCTCCGGAAGAACGCGCTAAATGGCCCAGAAGTCCGGATTTTGCCTCATTTATGAATTCGAAATCCTCTCTTAAGTGCTCCGCCATGCTGCACAGAGCCCTCTTAAGCCGCGGATTATATTTCTCCAGATATGGTATGATGTCGCGCCTGATCACATTCCTGAAATATATCCCCTCAGCATTAGTGCTGTCTATCCTGTACTCAACACCTCTACTATCCAGATCTTTCTCTATCTCGGCCTTCTCCAATTCAAATAATGGACGGATTATCCTTAAAGAACCCTCTTCCCGCACCGGAGAGATTCCTACGACCCCTTTTAGCGACGCGCCCTTAATGATCCGCATCAATATGGTCTCGGCCTGATCATCAAGAGTATGACCTGTAGCTATGACACCCGCCTTGACCGCTTTGGCCGCTTCCTTAAAAAATTTATATCTCTCTTCCCGAGCAGTCTCCTCTGTCGACAGGCCTTTAGACCTATTTTTTGAAAGGTCTATCTTTTTGTGAATGTACCCTAGATCAGAGTATTCTGTTATCTTCTTTACAAATAGTGAATCTTGGCTGGATTCCTTGCCGCGGATCCCATGGTCGAGATTACAGACCACCAGGTTATTTAACTTTAATTTATTCTTAAGATGGGCTAAGGCCTGCAATAAAAATATTGAATCCGGTCCGCCAGAGACGGCAACAAGTACCGTATCTCCGGGCTTCAGCATCTCGTAATTACGGATGGTCTTTAGAACTCTTTCGATTAAGTTTGCCGGCATGAATATTTTCCTGTTCTATAAAACTGCATAAATCCAAGATACAACTTTAGGAGGATGAGGATTTGTAAAGGGGAAGGGGGACATTCTTACCCTTCCCCTTTACTCCAAGCTAATCCTGGCATTACACAACTAATACCCTTAAGGAAAAAGGATACAGCGATCCCGCCGGCGGTTAGTTTGCATATTGCGGCGGGAGAGCGTCATAAGGGAAAAACTACGTTTTTCCCTTTGAAACAAAAATCCCGGATCATCTAAGTCTTGAAGATTTTTGTTGGTAGCGGGGATAGGATTTGAACCTATGACACACCGGGTATGAGCCGATTGCTCTGCCAGACTGAGCTACCCCGCCACGAAAGTTTTAATATAATATACTTATCCTATCTTTTTGTCAATACCGCCGCCTCGTGCATACTGCCGGTACGGTAGCCTTCGAGATCCAGCGTAACATAGATAAAGCCGAGGCCTTTTAATTCTTTTATGATCCTTTCCTTAAGCTTTACTCCAAGAGATAGATCATTTTCCGTCACTTCTATCCTAGCCGTCTCCCCGTGTAGTCTCACTCTAACCTGATTGAATCCCATTCTGCGCATGCAGCCTTCGGCTTCTTCTATCCTCTTAAGCCCCGATATCGTGATCCTGTCATTAAAAGGAAATCTGGACGCCAGGCATGCAAACGGAGGCTTGTCCCAGGTCGGCAACTCTAAGTCTTTAGAGAGCTTCCTGATATCGTTTTTGGTTATCTTGGCTTCCAGGAGAGGGCGCTTTACGTCTTCCTCTTCAGCCGCCTTACTTCCATGACGAATATCTTTAAGGTCGTCTAAATTTGTACCGTCAACGACATATTTCATGCCATATCTCTTCTTTATCGCGTTCAATCTTTTAAAAAGCTCTTTTTTGCAATAGTAGCATCTGTTTACCGGGTTGGACCTGAAATTTTTTATACTTAATTCGCGCGTATTTATTGTAACGTGCTTCGCGCCGAACCCTTTGGCTATTGCCACAGCCTCTTTATATTCGGAGACCGGATATGTCTCTGAACGCGCGGTAACGGCGAGAACGTTATCCTTACCCAGCGTATCGATAGCCGCCTTCAGTAAAAAGGTGCTATCGAGTCCGCCCGAGTAAGCGACAACTACGCGCTTCATGCCGCGCAGGATCTCTTTTAACCTATCTATCTTCTTCACTTATCTTATTTCTTCGCTTCCTTCAGGTCCAACACTACCCAGGCTATACCTATCGCAGAGATGATCAGATAAGCATACATCGTCTGCCATAAACCCTGCTCAATCGATATCTGGATGGGGAGCTTTGAAAGATCTATCGTCATCAGATTATACAGTCCGCCCACCGCTATTCCGCCGCTCAGCACAGCCATGACCATAACGGCTATCTTATTCTTAAGGCCAACTATGGCTAAGCCTAGGCATACAAGCGCAAATAATGGCAGCAAATATACTAGCATGCTCTTCTTATCCAGATCTTTTGCGTCTTTGAACATAACCGACGCTATCGCGATGGCTATCTGAGAACTCTTCTTGTTTATAAGTGTCGGTATATCATAACCGCTTACCGCGGTCTTTATCTTAATGTCTCCCAGGTCCGATATTTTATCCGTGGCCTTATCAAGCCCTCGGACAAACTTTCCGGCAAAAGGAGTATTTTCCAAAAAACCGCCTGTAGCGGAGTTCGCTAGGCTTTTCGCCACTTTGGTAGCTGAAGCACTCGCCTTTGCCCATGGCATAAAGAATGCGTGAACAATAGCCAATGCGCATATTACCACTAACGCCAACAGCACTATTTTTCTCATACGCCCTCCTTTTTGTTGAAAACGGTTACGTATTTTTTAACGCCACCCCCGATACTCTTGAAATCTTTAGCGGCGATCCAGTCCCTTTTGAATACTCCCTCTCCGAATGCGATGGCGCTTGCCCCGCAAGTGAAGTACTCTTTCATATTCTCCGGCGTAACTTGGCCGCATGCCAGTAACTGTATATCATTGAACGGTCCCTTTATCTCCTTAAAGTACTTTGGCCCAAAAGATCCCGAAGGAAATACCTTGACCATCGTCGCGCCGGCATTCCAGGCACTATATATCTCTTGCGGAGTCAATGCTCCCGGAAAGACGGGTATCTTATTCTTAACGCAATGCTTCATTACGTCTTCCACCAATACCGGCGTGACTATGAACGTCGCGCCTGCTGCCATGGCTACCTCTAAAGTCTTCACGCTAAGGACGGTTCCGGCGCCCACCGTAAGCCGTTTGCCGGCTGTGGCTACTGCCTTCTCGATCAATGTGCCGGCACCTCTCGTATTCATCGTTATCTCGATCGTCTTCAGGCCTGCCGATATCGATGCCTCCACCAGCGGCTCGATCGATCCAATATCGATGCCCCTGAGTATCCCGAGTATAGGTAACCGTTTAAATTTTTCTATGTCCATACTTAGTCCGTGTCATCTCCCAGGAAGCCTTCATAAAATTCACGGTAGTCTTCTTTCTTATTACTCTCTCTTAGCGCTATCGCTGTCTTCGGATGCTCGTCGAGTATACCGGTGATAGCATAAGGAATAACATAGCCCCATTCTAACTTTTCCCTTAAAGATATGAACTCCTTCGATATGACATCCAGTATCGGCCTTATGTCATATTTCGGATTTTTTAAGAAGCCAAGTAATAGCTCCGTCGGACAATTTCCGGCCGCGCGCCCGAGGCCATATATACTTCCGTCCACATAATTGGCGTCATGGATTATCGCTTCTACGGTGTTCGAGAAGGCCAGCTGCTGATTATTGTGCGCATGCATGCCTACTTCCTTCGACTTCAGGATGCTCTTGAATTTTTTGACCAGGAACTCCACCGACTCCTGATAGAGCGCGCCGTTACTATCCACGACATATATGACAGGCGCTTTGCACTCCTCCTCAAGCTGATGCAGCGCCTCCGTCAACTCATTGTCCAGTGCCCTCGATATGGCCATTATATTCACTGTCGTCTCGTATCCTTTATCCGCAAAATGATTCACCAAAAATATTGCCTTATCTATATCCTTTACGTAGCTGGCCACGCGCACCATAGATACTATAGAGCTCTTCTTTTCGGGCACATCATCGAAGTCCACACGGTCCACATCCACCATGATGGAAAGCTTCGTTTTAGAAGGTATGCCGTCGATGACCCTCTTCATGTCATCCTCATCGCAGAACTTCCACTTACCATATTCCTTAGGAGAGAAGAGCCTCCTGGAGTTCTTATATCCTATCTCCATATAGTCTATCCCGGACTCTGAGATGGCTTTATACACCGCCCTGACGAATTCATGGGTAAAATTATGATTATTCATCAATCCGCCGTCCCTTATCGTGCAATCCACTACTTTTATCTTCTCCCTAAACATCAAATCCCTCCACTTTCTTTCGTAGGCCCTTCTTTTTAGAATGCATCCTCTTGTTATCCAGCATCTTCTCTTTTGCCCTCTTCGAGCGTTTACGTTTTTGGCGGCGTATCTTCTCTATCCGTTTGCGCTCTTCGGACAGGCGCCCCATGGTCATCGTCTCGATCTTGCCGACAAGGATCTTGCGCGCGGCGTAACGGTTCAACGCCTGAGAGCGCTCACTGCAAACTTTGACCTCTATACCGCTCGGGATGTGTTTCAGGTAGACGCCGGTGGAGACTTTATTCACATTCTGCCCGCCAGGTCCCCGCGAACGGATAAAGTGCTCTACCAGATCGATCTCTTTGATCGAAAAGCGCGACATCTTATCCTTCAGCGCATTCGTCTTCCTGTGGCTTACTCCAAAAACGTCCATATATGGCTTTATATTATATCACTTCCTTGATCCAGCCGCCACCGACAACTATATCCTTATTATAGAAGACGACCGCCTGGCCAGGCGTCGGAGCCTCCTGCGGCCGGTCAAAATCGACGCGCACCATATCAGCGCCCATGCGCGATACATTAGCCGGTTCGGGCTTATGATTATATCGTATCTTGGCCTTTATGCGCATCTCTTTGCCTATATCCTGTACGGCCATCCAGTTGAGACGGTGCGCAATAAGGCTCTTCTTCAACACGTCTTTCTTGACCCCGACTATCAGGCGGTTCCGAAGCCTGTCTATACCAGTAACATATAATGGCTCGCTATAAGCCACTCCCAGGCCGCGGCGCTGACCTATAGTGTAATAAGGTATCCCTTTATGTGCGCCCAGAATTTTTCCTTCTTTATTTACTATATCGCCCTTTTTTATAGCGACGCCGGTCTTCTTCTTTATATAATCCGCATAATTGAGATCCTGGATAAAGCATATATCCTGACTCGAAGCCGTATTGTGCGTCTTGATCTTAAATCTCTTTGCGGCAGCCCTCACCCCGCTTTTAGTATAATCAGATAGAGGAAATACCGAGTACCTTAACTGCTCCTGCGAAAGACTGAAGAGAAAATACGATTGATCCTTCTCCAAGTCAAGCCCTCTCTTGAGATAAAATCTGCCCGTTCTTTTATTAAAGCCCTTGTCGGCATAATGGCCTGTCGCTATCAATCCGGCGTCTAAGGCCAGGGCTTTTTCATGCAGAAGCCCGAACTTTATCTTCTCGTTGCATATGACGCAGGGATTTGGAGTATAACCTTTAATATACTCATCGCAGAAATAGTCGATCACCTTCGCTTTAAATTCTTCGCTGAAATCAAATACATAGTACGGTATTCCGAGGTCTCCGGCTACAGCGCGCGCTCTTGTCACAGCTTCCAGATTACAGCAAGCCCTTCCGAAACTCGCACCGCACTCCTCTTTGGGCCACATCCTGAAGGTCAACCCTATGACCTCATAGCCTTTTTTTAATAGTAGCGCTGCGGCGAGTGATGAGTCCACGCCTCCACTCATCGCTACGGCTACACGCTCTCTCTTCTTCCTAAAGTTTCTCTTCCGAAATGTCATAGCTCTTCCTTATCCCTTCGCTCATCTTCACCGTTAAAGATCCGGCCTTTTCGGTCACCAGAACCGCATCTATGCCGCCGGACTTCTTTATTATGTCAAAGCCTTCTTCTCCCAGGATGCACATGGCCGTAGCCAGGATATCGGCCGTGGTAGAGTCCGGTGCTATGACGCTGGCGCTCACAACATCATCGCCTATCGGATATCCGGTCCTTGGATCGATGATATGGGAATATCTTTTGCCATCAATAGTAAAATATCTCTCGTAATCTCCCGAAGTATCTATCGCCCTGTCCTTCAGCCTGATCTCCAGAAACGTCCTGTTCCTGTCGCGCGGGTGCTGGACGCCGACCTTCCACAGCTCATGCGCAGATCTTTTACCGAGGCAGTACATATCGCCCCCTGCGTTTACGAGCGCATTGTCGATACCGTTCTCCTCCAAAACACGCACGGCCCTGTCAGCGGCATATCCTTTGGCCGCGCCGCCGATATCTATGCTCATATTATTTTTTTTGAAATGTATGGTCCTGGCGACCTCATCCAGCACTACAGATTTAAAGCCGACCCGCCCCAAAGCGCGCTTAAGCTCATATTCGTCCGGCAGCTTATTTATTTTTTTGACACCGTTCCAAAGATCCACGAGCGGCTTTACGGTGATATCGAAGGCGCCGCCGGTCCTTTCGCTATAGTCGAGCGTCTTACGGATCAGATTAAAGACTCCGTCGCTTATCTGAAGTCTTTCGTTCTTTCTCAGCCTGTTTATCCTGGATATCTCGCTCTCATCCTTATAGACGCTGTAGACATCTTCGATCCTCTTTATTTCGTCAAATGCTTTGCCTATGGCATCCTTTGCCCTGGCCTCGCCGTACTTAACAGGATCTATCGATACCTTTATCTGCACGACCGTGCCCATAAAGAACCTGGAATCCTCTACGATCTTTTCCGCGCCCGTGGAACACGAGGACGCGTAAAACAGCGACGCGCTTAGCGCCGCAATTAGCAATATATGTGGTATCTTCCTGGAGTTCACTTTAAATGTTTAAGGATGCCGTCGATATCGACATACTTCTCCACCATATCGACTATTATCTTTATCTTGTGGGAATCCTGAGGCTTAAGCTTGACTACGAGCGAGTGAACACGCGATGCTATCGCGTATGTCTCTTCATCCGTAACTAGAACCGGAATATTCGCTGCTTTTAAAAGAGCGAGAGTCTTTACTCTGGGCAATATCCCGCCGCTTAATATAACCCCGGATATGGCGCATCCCTTCTTAAGTTTTCCGGAGTGCACTTCGCATGTAGCCTGTATCATATCATCCCTATCGCCGGGTATTATCATGAGCGAATTATTCTGTATGTACTGCAATGCGTCCCTCACCCTCATGGCGCCTATCAGGACCTTCTCGGCCTGTTTATCAAAATCCTCGCCTTCGTACATCGCCCTTACCTTCAACTCTTCTTTTATCTCGCGCATGGTCGGTATATCGAGTATCTTCTGGTGCGGGAGCACGCCGAAGACGTCGAGATCTTTCTGCTTCATGCCTTTACGCACGAGGTTCGCTATGCGATCGTATTTTTCCGGCAGGACCTTATTGACTATGACCCCGGCCAGATCGACCTTCTCCTTATCAAGGAGCGCTTTATTCAGCATCACTTCATCTATGGGCTTGCCCACACCACCAGATGAGATCATCAAGACATTGGCTTCGAGGAGACTTGCGACGGTGGCATTCGAAAAACCGAATACGGATCCGACTCCGGCATGGCCGGTACCCTCTATTATCACAAGGTCCTTATCTTTGGCCACCTTGTCAAAAGAATCCTTTATGACCTTGGCGTAGTCCTCGGCCGCGCCCTTTTCTATATACCGCTCGGTGAATCCGCGGTCTATGGCAACCGGCGACATATCCTTTATATTGCATTTTATTCCAAAGACCTTCTCTATCAGGATAGAGTCCTCGTCTACCTTATAGCCCTGCTCCATCAGATAACGCTGGCCGATAGGCTTGATAAAGCCTATCCTGTCGAACCGCTTCTTCAGCGCGGCGATAAGTCCGAGCGAGACCGTGGTCTTACCGTCATTCTGCTGCGTAGCCGCCACGAATATCCTCTTTGCCATATCGCTTTGCTACCTTCCTTTTCTGTATACCAATACAGCGACCAAGACACATGTAAATAAAATTATATTCATTATGCTGAATGCCCGCCAGACGATATCGGTAGAGCGCAGTGCCTCCGGCGCCATCAGTATAAAACAGATCCATACGCCCAATGCCCAGTGTATACTTAGGTCTCTTGACGATCGCCTCTTTATAACCCTCATTATGAGCGGAATATTGAACAAGGGTAAAATAATCGCCGCTATCAACGCTATCATCTTCATCATCAGATCAGCCGCCCTTCGCGGAATGCTTTTATGTATTCGGAACAATATTCATCTTTACACATCAATGCTTCGGCCGCGGCGATGCTTGAGAATACCTGTTTTTCGGTAGGATCGAGTATCGCGGCATCTAGCCCTGACTGGATCGCCATAGCCAGGAATGTTGAATTGATTATCTTTCGGTCCGGCAGCCCATACGAAATATTCGACAGTCCGCATACAGTCTTGGCGCCAAGCGACTTTATCATTGGAATGGACTTTAAAAATTCCTTTGCCTGATCCGGTTCGGTCGATATGGGGCGTATCAACGGATCGAAATAGAGATCCTCTGCCTTAAAACCTTTGGCAGATACTTTCGTAAGAATATCTTTTGCTATGACGAGCCTCTCCTCGGCGCTATTGGGCATACCGCCCTCTCCCATTGTCAGAGCAATAAGGCTTGTATTATATTTTACAGCAAGCGGGACGATAAGGTCTATCCTTGCCTCTTCACCCGTTATTGAGTTTATAAAGAGCTTCCCTTTTGCCCTGTACGCTTTAAGCGCTCTCTCTATCGCAAGATAATTCGGGCTGTCTATACATATGCTGACATCGCCTATTTCGCTCTGGATAACGCTGATGACCCAGTCTATGTCCTGGATCTCGTCACCAAGGCTCATCGCGCAATTTACATCTATGAAGAGAGCCCCCGCCTCTATCTGCTTTCTGGCCTCTTTTACTATAGATTCGGCGTCCCTGGCCTTCATCGCCTCCTGTATATGAGCTCTTGTGGAATTTATCCTCTCGCCTATTATCAGCATAAAAAACTATCCCGCCTCTTCTTGGCTCAATTCTATCGTCTTGACAAGGTTGATCAGCACTTCATTAACTGGCGTCGCTATGCCAAGCGCTTTTCCATGTCTCATTATCGCTCCGTTTATATAATCTATTTCCGTGCGCTTGGAGTTTAAGACATCCTGCAGCATGCTTGATACATTCCGGGCAGTGGCCTTGCAGACCGATTCGACCTTCTGTATCGGGTCATCATAGACGAGCTTTATCCTTTTACGCTTGATCACCTTCATAGCTTCCTGCACAGAATTCCTTAATATCTGGCGCGAGCCTTCATGTTTTATCAACATGCCGTTCTTCAGGCGCGTGACCGCGCTGAGCGCGTTTATACCGATATTTATTATTAGCTTGCTCCATACGACAGAGTCAATATCTTTTGAGACTTTGGTCTCGAATCCGCATTTCGTAAGAAGATTCGCGGCGTCTCTTACAGGTCCAATCGTCCTGCCACTGTACATACCTATCACCGTATCACCCTGTCCGGCATGCCTTACATGGCCCGGCCCCATAAGCGTGGCGCCATGATTTGTAACGCCTGCTATAACCCTTTCAGGCCCAAAATGATCATTTAAGATCTGCACATTGCCGATGCCGTTCTGCAGAGTCAGGATGAACGTCTTGTCTGACACCAGGCCCTTAATATCCTTACAGGCATCGTCGGTAGAATAGCTTTTGACACAGATAACCGCTAAGTCGCATGGACCCACTTCTTTAGGGTTGGCCGATATGTTTATAGCACAAGATACGGAGCTCATCCCCTCTATACGGATCCCGTCTTCTCGTATACGCTTCGCCCTTTCAGGCGACTTATCGATAAGCCAGACCTCTTCTTTCGTATTTGCTTTTAAGAACCCGGCGAGCAAACATCCGAGGGCACCCGG
>CAYVCD010000033.1:6736-16570 GCA_964450115.1 uncultured Planctomycetia bacterium | reverse complement strand
TAGTTTTTGACGACCTGCTTAGCCGGCGGATTGATGCTCGGGTCACACCAGTCGTACCAGTCATATCTGCCGTTGTACATATTAACTATGGTTTTACGGCTTTCTAATGTACCATCTCCGGCATAGTTAATGGTCGTCATCTCGAGCACTCTGCCCTGTGAGTCGAAGGCGGTAATCCATGTATCATCCCAACACACGATCTGGCCGGCTTCGTTATAAGTGGTTACCCTTAGCTGGGTGATCCTTGCCGCGGCATCGAAGACAAGGTTTTCGATGAACTGTTTATATAAAAACGCTCCGTTATCATCGAATATTGTAACTGCCTGCAATGTAACCCTGCCTGCAACGTCGAAGTTGAGGTTTTCGATAAGCCGCTTTTCAACCACGTCACCGTTTAACGCATAGCGGGTGATCATTGTTTCAAGCACACGGCCGCTGCCATTGATCACCAGATTCTCGATGAGCTTCATCTCGATGATACTCTGCCCATCAGCGCCCAGAACTATCACTTTTTCCGAGACGATAAGTCCATTTGAGTCGCGGACTATATCGCCATGCTTCTCTATATACATAAGCTCGCCAGTCTCGCTGTAGTTATAGACAACGTAGCCTATGCTGTTTATGTAGTCGTAGTCATTCCATATATCTTTACGCTCGATCAGCTCCGTCATTGCCTCATCCGCGTAGGTCCAGATAATGGAATGCTCCATAAATCTACCCGAGGGAGTATTTATGTAGTAGTTTGTGATGTCTTTGGCATCGACGAATATGCCGGTAGGCGTATATGTCAATACCTGCTGATGATTGGTGTATTCGTCGCCTGTGTCGAACGTGCGGACGATCGTGGCGTCCAACATATTCGCTTTCGTCATGGCTTCATCTGAATATCTGAATATCCACTGCTCTGTGTGATAAGGCTGCCAGGAGGTGTCGAACGTCAAGATCTTCTGAGCCTCCATGAAGACGCCGTTTTCGTCGTAACTTCTCATTTCCTGTATGTCCAATAAGTCGCCTATCCAAGTGATCACCTGTCTCATGGTTTGACTCTGCGGAGTCATATTCTCATCCATATAGGTATCGATAATTGAGCAATACAGGAACCTGCCCGAAGGACTATCCATATAGTAGTTTGTGATGTCCTGGGCCTGGGCGAACGCGCCGTCAGGCATATATGTCAATATCTGCTGATGATCGGTATATTCGTCGCCTGTGTCGAATGTGCGGACGATCTGTGCGTCTATCACGTTCGTCCTGGCCTCATCGGAATATGTCAATATCCACTGCTCTTCAACATAAGGAGTATCCGGGGTGAGAAATGTCCATATCTCTTTGGCCCAGACAAACTCACCGGTTCCATATCCATCTACAATTATTTTATGCCCTATAAGCTCCCGGCTCTTGTATTCTACAACTACATCCACCGGATCGATAATACCTTCATGCGCTATCTTGAACTTACCGCCGAAATACGAAACCACCGTAGTCGCTATGTTCTTAGTGGTCGGCTGCCCGTTCGCATCGAGATATCTGAACGTAATGCCAGGCGTGCTTGAGCCGGCCGCAAATACGGCCTGCGCGAGTTCATTCGCGTAGGTTATATAGGAACCGTCCGCGAAAGTGCATTTCGCGAGCTTCTCAAGCCCGGCTCTCCCTGCATATAGGAAGACACATAAAGGCTTGGCTTCCGGCGCCCACACATCCCCTTTATATCTGAATACTTCGAAAGATCGGAGATTGTAGTTATTTACATATTTATACACATCCGTATATTTAGCTGTTTTCACGTTGTTTTCGGTCTTCCAATGAGTGATCATATTTATACGCCCGGCTAATGATCTATTCCCCTTGCCGTAATAGAGGATGGTGGCCTTGCTATTGCCGAGCGCGTCGAACTGTTCTATTCTGCTTACAAGCGTTCCGGAATAAAAGTATCTGTCATACGATCCGTCCGAATAATTTACTCCGATTATCTGAACCTTAGGAGTTACAGAATTTGGATGCTTGTTTACCTTTATAGTGTAGGTAAATGTATCTGAAGCCCGGGACGTCAATGGATTTGGGCCTTGCAGCACTACAGTAAACAGGTTCGGGTTCGCGAGATCCGATCTTATCGATACCGGCTTTATCTGATTTTCCTGTATTCTTAGACGAGAAGAGATGTCGTCTATCGCGGCGTTTATCACAAGCGCCTTAACCGGCTGCGCGTAGACATCCGCACCAAAACAAATCCCAACTATCGCTACAACTGCCGCCATCAACAATATTTTTGTTCTCATGGCTGAATCCTCCTATTTGTGAAACTTTTTAAATGCGTTTAAATTCTGATTAAAAAAATTCACCTCGATCATCTTCGCTTCCACCTCGAGCTGTTTAAGCTTTCGGACCAGGCTAAGTATTTTTTTGTTCTTCAAGTATACTTTATGTATGAGCGTTTCCATCGTCGATCCTTTCCTGTTTTACCGGCTCTCCATAGCCGTCTCACACCACTATAGTCCATATGGCTGTGAAATATTACAAGAAATCGTATGAATTATCTATTCAGGAAATATATCGAGGAATTCAGGTATGTGGCGAAACTTACCCACAAAAGATAAGGCACGAGCAGATACGCCGCGGGATGTGAAACGCGATAATGCTATTAAGCGCCAAGTGCGCTATATTTTCGAGGGATTGCAGAGGTTTGCTTCGTCCCGCGCTGCCCTGCCGCAATTCTTGCAATAAAATTGCGAATCCTTTACCAGTTCGCGGATCCTTCCTATATCGCGTTTTGCGGCTATCTGGCAAAGATGGTTCACCTCGTGACAATCCTGGCCTGACTTACAATGCTTCAGCGTATCATGGTGCGACATATAATCCTCCGTTTAAAAAAACAAAAGCAGGGGCAGCGACTATTTATTCTGTGCTATTAAATAAACGGTCACTGCCCATGTTTTATTCATTTCGCTCGACTACTATTGTTTACCTGTAACAGCTCCCACATGGGCAGCTATCCTATCATGCCTGGCTTCTTTTTTCGCCGCATGCAGATCTTTCTTATCCTGATGTCTTTCCTGCTTGTTCTCCTGGTGCGTTTTTTTCAGATCCTGGCGCAGACTCTTTGCCGTTTCTTTATCTCCGGATTGAGCGGCTGCTTTTATCTTCTCCTTAGCGGCCTTCTCTTCGGCCTTTGCCGCCTCAGCATGCTCTTTCATCTCTGCCTGCTGGGATTTTATCGCAGCCTTGTTCGTATCTACATCGGTAGCGCACAACGCTATCGGCACTACAAGCGCCGCTGCAAATAGTACAGCGGTTAACACTATCGCTATCTTCTTCATAGGCCCTCCCTTTTTTATTTTGTTATACTTATATCCGCGTGATAGTATCCGCGGAAAGCCCTTCGCTGGATTCCGAATATCCTACTATAACCTTATCTCCATCCTGGATATCCCCCGACTTAATTTTGCCGGCCGCCTTATCCGATATCACTGTGGCAGTAGTTAAATCGAAAGACGTCTCCTTGCCAGAATCATCTCGCAGGATAATGTCGCCGTCAAGATCCCCTCTTTCGGGATCGATAGGATTGATAGAGCTAACCGCGCCGGTGAGCTCCCGTCCTTCCACCGCGAATACGGGCGAGACCATAACGCCCAATATCAAAACCACCATTAATATTTTCTTCATATCAAACCTCCTTTTATGGCAATATTATACCATATTTCGGGTATGCGTGACCTCCGGACGTTCCGATTTATTTCTTAAGTCCCTTTCTTTCTAATGCCGCAAGAAAACCGGGATTAACCCTGTACCCCATCTCAAGCGCTTTCATTGCGTCATCGTAACTTTCCTTATACATTCCGGATTTAAAATACGCGACGCCGCGATCATTATGGCACTGCGCAATAAAATCCTTTTCGTAGGGATTCATATTCATCGCCTTAGTATAATCGGCTATTGCCAGGTCGTAAAATCCGCTCCCGGCATAAGCGCTTCCACGATCGTGAGTAACATATGATGGATTTGTCGTAAGGCTCAATGCCTTATTAAAAAGCTCTATCGCCTTGTCATATTCGCCATTTTTCGAATAAGCGGTCGCCAGCCTCTCCAAGGCCGTGGAGTCATTTGGATTTTCCTCTAAAACCTTTTCCGCATTTTTCGCTTGCTGGCTATTGTAAGCATTTCTACCGATCACGGCCAGCGCAATGCTCCCGATTACTAGCAGCACTATAAGCACAATAGTTACCACCAGCGGCCTCAGGCTTTTCTTCAATATCGCTATTACTGTCGGTATATACAGGCACAGGCAAAAAACCGATCCCATGATCAGATATGCGTGGCTCAGGCGGAACCAATTATACCCCGGCATGGTCGGGCTTCCGATCTCCCAGCGCATTTGACCGGCCAAAAATCCGACAAACCTAAAAAGTATAAGCGGCAATATCAAAAATATCGCATATATGATCCAGATAAAAAATATCTTCATTCGCGCTCCTATTCTTCATATTCAATGACAAAAACATTTCTATCTGAATAATACTACTTTGCCATCATACCGTCAAGCCCCGCCTTTTATTCCGTATGAAACCCTATCCTGCGCTTCGGAGGCTCTGGCGGAGGAGCCATCAATTTTTTGATTGCTTCGAAAATCGCAATTATATGCTTATCATATTCCGAAAATCTCATATCATGATCTTTATGCTTAAGTTCAAGGGCCGCAATTTTACCGGCAAGATCCTTATGCGTTAACAGTATATCCCTCAGTCGCATAAACGCCCGCATAATGGCTATATTAACATCAATGGCACGGTCGCTATTTAGAACACTCGAAAGCATCGCAACGCCCTGTTCCGTAAAAGCATATGGTAGGTATCTACGGCCGCCATAACTTGAGGTTGCAAATTGCAACCTCAAGTTTTCTTCTTTAGTCAACTGAAACATAAAATCTCCGGGAAAACGCCTTATATTCCTTTTAACTTGCAGGTTTAGATTTTTTGTCTCAACACCATAAAGACCTGCTAAATCAGTATCTAACATTACCTTTCGATCTCTAATAAAGTAAATCTTATTCTCAATAACCTCCTGGGGTATTAAATTGCTCATATCTTGCCTCTCTTTCTGACTTTATAAAGACGTTATATCCCCTCATATATAAAGACGTAAAAAATAGGCAAAAAGTTGCAATTATTTTAAAATAAATGGACTGGTGCCAAATTGGCACCAGTCCAAGGTACGCCTTACCCATTTTGAGGTTCCAAATTGGAACCTCAAAACCCCCGCGATAGCTCGCCGCGCAGGTTAGCAGTTAGCAGGGACGTTCCCATGAATCTCCCTCGCCAAATTCTTTTATACCGTTCCCTTGGAAATACTCCCCAATGTTTTCCAATATCGGGCAGCAAACTGTAAGGTTCTTAAAATAGTGAACTGCTCTGACACGGTACTCGATTCTACTGATTTATTGCGTAGCTCTTCAAAAATATTACCCAACAACTCATCAATAATCATTATTTTCCCGCCGCCAATCGAGGCATGGTCCTTCTTACCAGCAAATACTAGCAACGCAATCTGTTCTATTTCATTTGGAATATTTATTCCCTTGAAAATATCCGGTATATGTTTCCGACCTATATCAAATTTCTTTTTAAATCTTTTTTCTCTAATAGCCCAACTGTGCGCATCCATTGACGGTTCTATGTGAATTAATTTTTTGGTTTCAGGATTAAACGCAACCACATCTAGCTCACACTCATAACCGCCTTTTTTAAGCTTACCAACCAGCACATTGCGTCTTACAAAATATCCCCGATATTCATACCATTCGGCAACTAATTGTTCCAAAAAATTTATCTTCATATTAATTTGTCTCCATGATTACAACGCCGCCCTTACTCTTCCTTCTCCTGCAGTTTCGACAATGACACCGAGATCCTGGTTTCAAACGTCAAAAACTTCTTTACGCCATCGACCAGTTTCTTATCCCAATCCGCTTCGTCGATAGCCTTCTCAAGGGCATGCGTATCCAACCCGGAAACCTCATCCCACTTATTTACATCATGCAGCATCTTTTCCAGTTTTTCGCGCTCGGGGCTTCCTTTGGAGGGGACCGAAATTTTCTGCTTTTCGGATACCTTCAGTTTATTATCGCTACCCTTAATGACCTCTACGCCCTCTTTCTTGGCGTACTTGATCACCGCATCCTTGATCTTCTCAATTTCCTCATCGATCTTATCGATCTCCTGCTGTATCTTTTTCTTATCAGCAGTGAGTTTGGCAAAAGCGTTCGTAAGTTTCACTCCGCCCTCTTTCAGGTATTCATTGACCGGGAGCGCGTCGACCTTACAGAGATGCTTCTTCTTTGGACAAAGGTCCTGGTAACTACACCAGCCGCAGAGGCTACTCTCGTTAGGCAGGAATTCTTTCGTCGATTCGATCTTATCTATCAATTTTATAGTATCTTTCTTCAATTCCTCAAGCTCAGCTCTGGTCCTGGTCGATGACATCTCTTTATCGAACACCACATAATGCCAGACCAGCCGCACCTTCTTCACATCATTCCACATATTCTCTATACCGATCTGATATAAAGCGAGCTGCCTGTCCTGGTCCAGGTATTTTTGAATTGGAAGGTGGTTCGATGTCTTATAGTCGTGTATTTCGTAGGTATCGTCCGGGCCTTGGGTGATCCTATCGACAAACCCCCTCAATTGATACTTACCATCGCCTTTCAGGTCGATCTGGATCGACTGCTCAACGCCCAGGACCCTGCCCTGATTAAAAGGCTGGTAGCGCTTATAGTAATCCTCTATACACTTTCTTCCGATGTTCTTGTAGTCCTCGAGTGTCCTGTCCTTTTTAGTGATGACAACCTCATCGTTATATTCCTTATCCCACTGCTCTTCATAATAATCCAAAAGTTCTTTCAGGGAATAGGTCTTGAACTTCAATTCTCCGTAGAGTTTTTCCATAGTATCGTGGAACCTGCTTCCAACAAACGCCTCGATGCCCTGCCGGTCACGCTCGATCTTGTCTATGTAGGAGAATTTATATTGAAGAGGGCAGGTCTCAAAAGTGCCTAATCTGGAATGGGAATAGACGGTCATATCACCTTGCTCCTTTTAGCATTTATCAATAATCAATCTCTATCCGGATATATTCTGAACAGATAAAGCATCGCGCCAACGACAACAAGATTGATCGTATTGCTTACTATAAAAATGAGCTCTTTTATCGCGATTGCCCTTACGAGATAGCAGAGCATGCATAGAAATAGCAGTTGATACGCGCTCTTACTCACGCCCTTTGTGGACTTCGCCTTAAGGGACTTCACGAGCTGCGGAACCGCGACCGCTACTCCGAGCACAACGCCTATCCACCCTATAATCTCACTAAGCCAGTTAGCCATTATCCATATCCTATTCAATAAACAAGGCAGCCTTTTTTGAAGGCCACCTTATAAATGTATCTAATCCTTGTTTTTATCTGTCATGCCACGCCCTTGTGATTATATGTAAATGGTACTACTTTACCCGCATCCCGTCAAGCCTCGCCTTTACCCCGCCGCGGCGACTTCCTTGACGATTATCCTCTGCTGGGTCGTGGATGTCAGATTATCGTAAAACTCTTTAAGCTTTATATATTCTTCCTTCGGAAGCTCCACCCTCTTATGGCGCGTCACTTCGGTGATCTTCACCCCGCCCGGAGTCTTCACATACTCCCTTTTGATGTTCACAAATCCGTTATCGATATCCACATTCGGCGGCAGATATATGATCTCGTATCCTTCCGGGATATTATAATCCGAAACTTCCTCATTGACCGAATTTATCGGATAGAATATCGGATACTTCCTGTCTTTATTCGCGAAATCCGAACCCCTTTCGAATCCACTTACATCTATTATCATGATCCCGCCGGTAATGGGATATTCGTTCTTGCGCTTCATCTTATTGTACGGCTTCATAACGCCGTATTCCAACTCGGAGCCTCTTAGCTCACGTTTTATCATCTCACCGCCCCCGACTAGATACGTATCGAGGGTCGCGTTAAACTGCTCCATCTCTTTATTTGTATAATTCTTTAGCCTTCGCCTCTCGACTATTGAAAAATCCAGGTCCCATACCCCCTCGCCCTCTATCAGCGCCGAACCGTCCTTTGCTATGGTTATTGACCTTTTGGTGCCCGTATAATTACGTTTCTCGTTAAATATCGGGAACCGTTCAAACTTCCCGCCATCATCGGCCACCAAAAATATGTACGCCATCTGATAATCCAGCGGATACTCGCCTATATCGTATCCGTCGAGAAGCGGATCCAGATAAAAGTCGCCTTCCTTTTCGTCCTTGACCATAAGTATCACATGGTCGAACAGCGTCGGCACCGGCAGATCATATTGGGGATCGTTTATGTCATATTCCGTATTGAACAGGCAGGTATTGGAATCAACCCCTACGGCGGCGAGCATTGCCTTACATAGTAGCGACAGGTCCTTGCAGTCGCCATATTTATTCCTGAATACCTCGTCGGTCGAATGCGGCTCCAGCCCATTATTCCCGAATGACATCGACACGTACCGAAAATCCTTCTGGACATATCTCATTATCGAGCGCGCCTTATCCCTGACCGTCGCCTTGCCCTTGGTCAATTTGAGCGCCTTATCCATTATATCCGGGGTGATCGCGAGATTCTTCTTTTCCAGGGATAATATCCAATCCGAGATGTCCTTCCAGCTTCCGATCGACGAGAACTCCACGCCCTCCCGCATCATCTCCGGGGTAGGCGGCGGGAGATATTCCTCCTCTTCCTCGTCGTCATTGATATCATTCAATACCCATGAATACGTTATATCGCCGCCGGCCCTGGTTATCACAGGTTTCCGGGTAAGGCCAAATTCCTTGTATTTTATTCCGAGATTTTCGGGCATCGTTATCGTGAACCGAAATTCCTTAGCCGGCATAGAGCAGCTGATATCGTACATATACCAAAAAGCATTCTTTATGGGCATGCCTTTCGATCTTCTGGTGTACTTGTGTTCAAGTATCGATCCTATCGTGACCTCCGGAAGCGTTACGACCTTCACCATATCGTCGGAATACATCGGATACCCGACGTAAACGGCAAAGTCCTGCACCTTAGTGGAGCCGAGTTTTTTATTATCCGGCGTAGTGGTAAATGCCTCCAGATCCACAATCTCCTCCCGGCCTTTTTCGTAGTATATGGGTATCTCGCCCATAACTTTCGCGTCCTCTTTCAGCACCTTCACCGTTTTGTTGATCTTCTCAGTGTATGACCAGTCGCTATTCACCTTCACATCCAGACTGTACAGCATAAAGAGCATGCTGTTATCCGCGTACTTCTCCTCAAACGATACCGCGACCACTCCTCCCGAATCCGGCGCAAGCCATCCAAGACATATAAAAAAAACTACCAATAACGACGCTATCGCCCTATTCCTCATAACATCTCTTTTCTTTTTTTATTGACCCTATCCGTTTAGTTTATTCAATCGCGAAACTCACCGTTACCACAGCCATTACCTTCTTGTCAAGCGATGTGGTATCATTTTGCCCCCAATCAGATACTTCCGTAGAAGTAACCGGAGTGATCTGAAATACCCCCATCCTGGCGGAACGCATGAATCCGATCTTATTGCCGGCGGCTTTTACCATGTTTTCAGCCCTTTGCTTGGCATTCTCGGAAGCCTTTGCAAGCATCTCAAGTTTAAGCTCGTCCAGTTTAGTATAGAAGTATTCGGGAGCCAGTGATTCTAGTTCAATACCCTGGTCAATGAGCTCGGTGACTTCCCTGGAAACCGTAGTAATCTTTTCAATACCATTTGACCTGATTTCCACAGCTTGACTTAAG
>CAYVCD010000033.1:0-6726 GCA_964450115.1 uncultured Planctomycetia bacterium | reverse complement strand
ACCCCTCCATCATGATCCGCACCATCCGCGTTTCCCTGGAAACCGTGGTGATCTTCTCGACATCATTTGACCTTATTTCCACAGCTTGACTCAGGATATAGTATTCGATATCATTTGTATAATTTCCATCTTTGTTTTTCTTGTATACAGTAGCCGTGGTGACTGAGGAAAATATTATCTCATTATCGATAACGCCTTTCGAGATCAGGTAACGCTTTATCTTTTCAAGATCGCTTTTAAGGCCGGCATACGTGTTTTTAAGATTTGCGTCTCTCCTGGAAAAGGTGCCCCTCCAGATTATGTAGTCGCTCGTGATCTGCCTCGTAGCCGAGCCTGTAACGCTTATCTGTTCCCTCGTGAACTTCATCACCTTTAAAACTCCCCCCGATAATATCATACTTGAAACGATCGTAGCTACCGCGATACAGATACCCAAAACGATGATCTGTGAATTCCTCAATATCTTTCCGCCTTCCATGACTACTTCTCCTTAGTTTCTTAATTTATCCGGAACAAAAATTATCTTATCGGCTTCTCAAAGACGGTATAACTTTGGCGCTCTCCTTTCGACAGATATCGTCTATAGCCGGTTTTATCCTGAAAATAAAAAACCCTCACCGGACACAATGCGTCCAGTGAAGGTTTTACTTATAAATAAACAATGCATTAAACTAAGCCGCCGGGTGAGGAGAAACGTTTCAAATATTTATCGGCTCAAAGCCTCGAGCCGTACATGATCTACTTATTTAGTTCTTGCCGTAACGGCAATTTAAAATCTTTCACATTGGGAAGTTTCCCCCTGAGCTCCTTCGGAAGTTTCTTGGTAAGATAATATTCAGCCACGCCTACCGGTTTTTTTACGCTGCGCAAAGCATATTCTACGACAATATTTTCTTTTTCCGCGCACAGAATAATACCAATCGAGGGATTTTCATCTTTAAGTTTTACCTGCTCGTCCAGAAGGTTCAGATAAAAATCCATCTTGGCCGCATATTCCGGCTCAAACGTACCCGTTTTTAATTCAACTGCGACAATACACTTTAATTTCCTGTTAAAAAACAATAAGTCTATAAAGTATTCATTATTACCCAGCGCCAGCCGGTACTGATTCCCGATAAAAGAAAACCCGTAGCCAAGCTCCAGAATAAACTGTTTTATTTTATCAATAAGCCTTCTTTCCAGATCCCTTTCCAAAACCGGCTTTGTGATACCGAGAAAATCGAGATTGTACACGCTTTTAATAGACTCATCTGCCTGTTCGGCAAGATGCACCGGCAAAGCCTTAGGAAAATTATGAGTTTTTTGTTTGAAACTAAGTGTGTACGCACCGGCCTTTATCTGATTAAGAAGAACGTTTCTGGACCATCCGAACTTAATGCAGGATTCTACATAATATTCCCGTTCCGCAACATTCTTGACCTTTTGCATAATGAGAATGTTATGCCCCCATGGTAAAACTGGCACAGCTTGTGCCAGTTTTGAGTTATCTTTGTACGATAGATAAAACATGCGCATGCGCCAGAGATTATCGCTGGAAAACCCCTTAAAATTAGAATATTCATTCGTCAGGTCACGGGATAATTGCTCAACAACGCCCTTGCCCCAACCAAAACGTTTCTGACGCTCGATAATGCTTTTACCTATATCCCAATAGAGATGAATGAGCTCTTTATTAACAGAGCGAATCGCCTGAAAACGCGCTGCAACGATACGCGATTTGATTTCATTCAAAAATATCATGTATTCTTTGCTTATTAACTGACTCATTCTAATCTCCTATAAAAACAAAGAACCTCCGGGAGTCACACAACAACTCACGAAGGTTTTACTTTCCGCCTACGCAAACAACTCTCGGTAGACTTGATTCTTCGGCGGACCAGCCACAGACTGGTATTAACGTCCAGGATTTATTCCTTCACAACTCAGGACTGCCTTAACTGCGCATTAAGTATAGCACGGATTATGGGGTTGTCAATGGTCATAGGATTTATCATTCGATATTTCCCCGACCTTACTTTCTACATCTATAATATCATATTCATCTGCGCTATGATGGTGACCGCTTTGCGATCGGAATAAATTATATCTTACAATAATTTTCGGCGTAAGTAAAAAATTCAACAATGAGCTTATAGCGCTGAATAATAACGCCGCCCAGAACGCATTCCAGAAACCGGCAACGGTGAATCCGCTGACAAATTTCGCAGCAAGATAAAAAAGAAAACCGTTTATAAAGAATGTAAATATCCCAAACGTAAGGATAGTAAGCGGCAGGGTTATGATTAGAATGAAAGGCCGTATGAATGCATTTAACAGCCCGAGGATAAGAGCCGCAACCAATACAGTTTGCGGATTGTCAATACTTACACCAGCGATTATGTGTATAACAATAACCAGCGCTATTACATTGATAAACCACTTTATTAAAAATTTCTTCATGTATCCAGTTCCATTCTTTCTTTAGCGTCTTTACCTATTAATCCTGAATATCCACCATATATTTTGCTTCCTTTACCGGTGGAGTGTCCTTTTCCCATGATCTGATATATTTGAAGGATATCTGCGCCTTGCCAACTTGAATAGTCTTAAAAGTCCATATCGACTTACCGCCGCTGCCTACAAGACCCGTCTTATATGGCGTATACTCTGATCTCACAAGGTTAATCAGCTTACTATCTATCGGATTTGCAAGCTGCCATTCATAGCCGGTGGTCGCATTAGCATCCAGGGTGATTACAAACTCCCTGCCTACTATAGTTTTAATCGTATTGTCCAACTGTTCTTGTCCAACAAGAACCTTAAACTCGGCTTTTGAATCGATATATCTTGCAGCGAAGGCAAGTAAAGAAATGGACAGGAGTATTAAAAGACATAATTTTAGAATCATATCTCACTAATAATAGAATCTTCATCAAATGTATCGAGCTTTGATGCTCTGTCATAACATTTAGTAGCTTCCGGGTATCTGCCCATAGACATTAATGCATCCCCTTTTTCTTCCCAGGCCGTTGCTTCTAATGGCATCATATCTATTGCCCTATCAAAACAAGCTATTCCATCATTGTATTTATCCAGCTTGCATAAACCGCAACCCTTCCATACAATTGCTATATAGTCTTTAGGATCGATCTTTAGCACATCGTCAAAAAGTGGGAGTGCTTCTGCTGGTTTTCCGAAATCTAAAAATATAGAACCTTTTAAGAATAATGTGGCCGCGTCTTTCGGATCGTCTTTAAGCACATCCTCAAGACATTCCAAAGCCGCTTGGTATTGCTCATCATGAGCCAGGATCGCCGCTTTTTGACGCTTGAATTCAGCGCTGTTCGGATACAGCCGCAACGCTTCTTCAATGCATTCAATAGCTGATATATTCTCTTTCATAAAATAATCTTCGTCATCATTATCATCGTAGTAATCATCGTATTCTTCGAGGTCTAACAGTAGACGCGCTTTTTCGCTCCAGGCTTTGGCATTTTTAGGATTCATTTTTATGGCCTTGTCGAAACATTCTATCGCATCTTCAAGTTCATCTAAATTACGCAATGCTATCCCCATATATACCAATCCATTATCATCACTTGGGACTATTTCTATAACTTTTTTAATATATACGATGGCTTCTTCATATTTTTCCAATGCCAAAAGAACAGATGTCTTGCTTCGTAGCGCTCTTGTATGCAAGGGGTTAATAGCAAGCGCCTGATTTACACATATCAGAGCTTCACCATATTTACCGGAATAATAGAGTTCCTTGGAGTTTTTAATAATGTCTTGGATCTTTTTCATCTTTTCTGTCATAAAACAAAAACCTCCGCAAGTCACATTTCTACTTACGAAGGTTTTACTTTTTTAACGTCCGGGATTTACCCCTTCCAACATCGGGACGAATCTCAATTCTTTATTTATTATAACACGAAATCGCTGACTGTCAAAGAAGTATCAAATAATCAAAGGTTTATTTGTCGTAAAAATACGTACGGGAGATATAGCCAAAATATACGGGGAGGATTATTTGCTTAACCCGTTTGCTAATAAATAGATAGCGACCAAACAATTCAGTACTTAGCCTGGGGGTATATTTTGTGACATGCAACCGGGTCGGTTGTTACGCGTAAAGCGACATGTAACCGACCCGGTTAAGACTGCCAGTATTCCTTCGTATCGACATCCATGATAGTTAATTTGCCATGGCAGCAGATGCCGGTATCGATGGCCCAGACATTGCAAAACTTGACGGGCGCGGTTTTATCGAGTTTCAATGTAGGCGTATGGCCGATGAATACCTCGTCGTATCCGCCGAATTTCCACTGAGGGCAGGATTGATTCAGTAACATGGCCTTAAATATAAGCTCCCGGTCCCATATCAGCGTCTCTTTAGGAGTCTTATCCAGTCCGTCATCCGCATTGAATCCGGCATGGACGAAGAGCCGGTTCTTATCCACCAGCCACAATGGCGCTTTTTCCAGAAATTTAATATGCTCCTTAGGCATTCCGGTGCTTCCATATGAGGCTATTGTTCCGGATCCGCCCTGCTCCAGCCACTCGATGGGAGCGATCCTGTGCGTGGCCCATTCCAAAGCCCACGCGTCATGATTGCCCAGAATATACGCGCAATTCCGGATACTCAACAGTTCATCGATGCATTCGCGGATCTGAGGGCCGCGGTCACAGGCATCCCCGAGGCAGATCAGGCGATCTTTATTCTTATCGAAATCCGACTTCTTCAGGCATTGGAGGAACGCCTGATGGAAACCATGAATATCGGCTATGACGAAGGTTCGCATGCGGAGGTCAGAATCTAGTTTCCATTTTTGCTGTCGGGCCTTCGAGTTTAAGCTGTGTCTCGACGCCCTGGTCCGAGGGATTCTTCTCGTCTTTCCTTCTTTCATAGACAGTCTGAGCACATCCCGCCAATAATGTCGAAACGATAAGGATAGCGCCTATGAGGTTTTTAGTAAGTTTCATTAATCACCGGCTATTTCAATACCGGCAGGGCTGCCTGTATTAACGGGTTAAAGGACCGTTCGCGGAGTTTATTCTTGCACTCGTGGCAAAAAGCGATCTTCTTTTTGTCCGGATCCAGAGAATTGACGGAATGATTCATCACGCACTTTGGGTCCGGACACTGCCCAAGACCCCAGGCATTCCCGATCTCATAGAGCGCCTGCCTTGTGGCCCTTTTAAGCAATAGTTTATTATCCGGCTCGTTGCCGTAGAATTCATTCCTGATACGGTAGAGCGACATGACGCTCATCGCTTTAGGCGCATTAGAAATGCCATATACAAAATCCGATCCCGGGGAATACAGGTCGACATCGACTAAAACGAACGCTACTTCGACCCTGATATCCAGAGGCACCTTCTTCTGCATATATTTCAATATGGAATCCGCGTTATATTGCTTCCTCGAGGCGTCGTAAGCTGTTTCCGGGAGGGCCTCCCGCGGGACGATCTCGATCCTAACTACCGTAGGCATATAGCCCGGGAGAGCCTCTTTAAGCGACTCGGCCAGTTTCATATCCACGTCGCCGGCCGGGACGATATATATGCGCTCGTTTACGACCTTCGCTTCCGCATTAAGCGCGAAAGCCGCGCACGCGATGAGAAAAATAATCGCGACTATAGTTGTTTTGTTTTTCATGGTTTTAGCCGTATCTGTCTAACCGTCCCGACATTAATACTCTATCTTATCCAACTCTTCACGTTGCTTAGCCTGGATGTCCTTCAACTTGCTCTTAACGCTGCTTTTAATGGTGCCGTAGTTTGTCGTATCTATGCCTTGTCCCGCCATAACTTTTTGCGTATCTTTACTTAGAGAGGGCTTATTATAGTTGTTTAACATTTTGATAACGATAAACGCGATTATCGCGAAGACCACCAAAAGCTCTATGAGCATACTGCCCGCGCGGGTATTCTTCATTTCAATATTTCCTTCAATATTACGATCCATCTACCACTGCATCAATTCTATCGGCAGGCCGTCGGGATCCTTGATCTCGGCGCGAATGCAGTGTCCCAGGTCGAGTGGTCCTGCGGAGAGCTCGATGCCCTTCGCCTTAAGATGTGTTACCGCCAGATCCATATCGTCCACCTCTATGGAAATAGCTCCGTATCCTACATGTATGGCTTTTTTGGGCTTTGGTCCGGCCTCGGCGTACGCCATTAACTCGAGCCTCGTGTCTCCCAGGTCGAGATAGACATATTCTTTTAACGTGCCCACTCCCTCTATGGCTTTTCTTTCCGAGAGCGTAAACCCGAGGATCTCGGTATAAAACTTTATCGTCTTTTCGATATCGCTCGGTATCAACTCAACATGATCTATTCTCTTAAACATTTTCCCTTTTCCTTTCCGGTTATGGATATTTCGCTATTTTACATCAAAATATGGCCGCTGTCCTTAATTATTCAAAATTGAACGCACTGCGTTCAGAATTGAGCTGGGCGCATTATCGCGCTTATCCAATTCTCGACGCACTGCGTCGAGAATTGAGCTGTGTTCCCAAGTTGTTCAATGAGTACAGACTTGCAGGATAAGATTCTGCGCACACTGCGTGCAGAATTATCTTCAATATAAGCAGACGCCCTATTTGGGAATACCCTGCCGGCAGGCAGGCCTTTGTAGGATGGCTCCCACTACTTATAAACTATTTTACTCCCGGGCCTGCTCTTCAAACCAGCTCTGCACGGCGGTCACTTTATCACCCTGGATCTCGATAGTGCCGTTCT
>CAYVCD010000032.1:15168-16674 GCA_964450115.1 uncultured Planctomycetia bacterium | reverse complement strand
AGAGCGCCCCTTCATAAGGGGCGCTATAGAAGCCGCAGTAGCGGCATTTGCTTCTGCAGAAAGGTATATGTATATATAGTGAGATATTAGTAGGTGCCTACTTTTCTTACGTTGCCTGATTTAAAATTTATGCCTCCGGCGCTCTTCTTCGCGGGGGTAGGCGCGGCGACTGTCTTATCATCTTTCTTTTCGCCCTGCTTCACCGTGATCTTGCCTAGCTCTACCTCTTTTGACTTGCTGTCGATCGTATCGAGATTATCTTTCAGGACCATCATACTCTGCCTGATATCGATAACAGTGGACGCATAATCTTTCTGCCAGCCCTGGAGGTCTTTCTTCATCTCCTCAAGTTTAGACATGAGGTCTTTCCTCTCCTCTTCGCTCAAGTTCACGGTATTCTGTATAGCTTTGACGGTGTCGTTATAACCTTTTATCTGAGAGCTCACATCATCCACGGTAGATTTAAAATTATCGAGCTTTGCCTCAAGACCTTCAAGCTTGCTCTTTCCGGACATGCTCTGCTGTTCCAGGTAGTCCATCTTGTCCTTATATTCCTTATAAAAAGAGAAGCTGGCGACAATGCTTCCGGCGACCAATACAAAAAGCACTCCTATAAGTGCGATTATTAAGATATCCTTCTTCATTACCTATTCCTCCCTGCCTGCCGGCAGGCAGGCTTTTTATGTTCCTTAACAATATAGCATCCGAAAAAGAATTAGTCAATTATTATCTGATGGTCATCTTCGCTTTGGCGCTGGGATTCTTATATACATCGAGTATATCGTTCTTGCCCAGCAATACAAGGCCATATTTGTCGACTATCTCCTTCACGCTCTTCGGATCGTGATATTTGAGCATGATGATGATCTTGGAGTCGGCATACGGGTCAGTCCTGCCCTTGGAATAGACTTCCGGCAAAAGATAATTCGCCGTAGCGCGTCCCGATGCTACCGCGAGGCATAGCCCCACTATATCTTCGGTGCAATATATTATATCGTCCCCAGCGGAGTTCTCTTTTATAAGGTCGGCCACAAACGAATACCTCTTCTCAAACCATATCGTGCCCGATATAATCCTTTCGTTGGCCTTCGGAAATAACATATTCATCGGCGCGGAATCGAATAAGTATAGCCTGGTGAGAGGCCCTCCTACCTGCAGCTGTCCGGTAGCGATAGTAGGAGAGAAGATGAGCATGAATACGGCGATCGAGATAACTATATATTTTGCATATCTATTTTTAACAAAACTCTCGCTGATGCCGTATAGCGCCACTGCAGCCAGTAACGCTATAGCCAGATACCCTTCGCCGGATAAGAACCTTGCCAGGTAAGGAAGATAGACGAAAGATGCCAGGAATAGAGCTATAAATAGCCGCCCCTTACCCTTGCTTCTCAACAGGATCACGAAACCTATCACTGCCAGAATATAGTCGATCGTCTTGAACTCACAGGAGTAGTTCTCTTTTACGGACGGCAGAGATAATAAGTTGATGCCGGACAACTGCCG
>CAYVCD010000032.1:0-15068 GCA_964450115.1 uncultured Planctomycetia bacterium | reverse complement strand
TTCGTTAAAGAAGCGTAGAAAGAGAGAGAGGAACTTATGGTGACGAGAGAGAAGAATGCCAGGCAAGAGGAGAATTTATTTCTTAAAAAACTCCATAATGTAACTAAGAACGTTAACGGTATGGCTATGCTGAAGATCTTTGCCAGGATTATCTTATCGACGCCGGCCTTCATGAATAATGCCAGCACCATATGAAAAATGGGCGGATATACATGCGGCCTTCCGACCGGAGCGTATTGCCAGAAGTCCCAGCTTGCATAGCCGCCCTTCTGGATAAAACCCCATGCGGTCAAGAGATGATAGTAGATGTCCAGATGCTGCGGAAAGATCGGCCATCGGGATATCTGCATGATAGCGTAGAATATCAGGATGATGACGGACCAGAAATCATAGGAGAAGTACTTTTTTTCAGTCATGTCCTTTTTTTACCAGCGCTAATTTTTTGATCCTTGGCCAACCCTTGATCTCGGCCTCGCGTTTTAACGCCCCGGACCTGTTGGGACGGCTTTCGCTATGGAGCAATCTTACAGGCGTCCTTCCATGAGTATACCTGGCACCACCCTTGGTATTGTGTTCATCCAGCCGGCGCTTAATATCCGTCGTGACTCCGGTGTAGAGCGAAGAGTCCGAACATTTGATTATATACACGTACCACATGATAATTTTTCCATTATAGATCCTTATTGCGCAAAAGGAACGAGCCGGCTACGCAAGATATGCCGCTTGCCATGATCGCGTTCGGAGCGCCGAACCTGTTCGCAAGTGCCCCCGCTATAAGGCACCCGAACGGCACCATCCCCATGAAGGCGACCATAAATAAGCTCATGACCCGGCCGCGCTTATCGTCGTGAACGATCGCCTGTATGATAGTATTGTTAGCGGACATCTGGACCATCATGCCGAATCCTATGAATAATAGGATCAGCATAGATAACCATAAAACCCTGGAGAACGAAAAAGCTATCAAGCCTATGCCAAAAATATTGGTGGTCAAAAATACCACTCCGTTCAAGCCTTTTGTGCCCTCACGGGACGCGAGAAAGAATGCGCCTATTAAAGCCCCGAGTCCCGTCGATCCCATCAGGAAGCCGAGGGTATTTGCGTCTCCGCGCAATACATCTTTTGCAAAGACAGGCATCAAAACTACATAGGACATGCCCATCATACTTACCAGGCCCGTCAAGAGCAGAATGGACCTTATCAACTTATTGGAAAAAGCATAATTAACTCCCTCTTTCAATCCGCGCATTATATGTTTGTCCTGACCTACCATAACGCGATGCGTAATGTGCATGCCGAGCAACGCCGCAATGACCGCTATATAGCTCAGGCCGTTGAAGAGAAAGCATATGCCCTCTCCGAAAAGAGCCACGAGTATTCCGGCGATGGAAGGGCCTATGAGCCTGGCGGCGTTGAAGACCAGCGAATTAAGCGCTATCGCATTTCCCAGGTCTTCTCTCTTACCCACCATCTCCACGATGAAGGCGTGCCTCGCCGGGGAATCGAAAGATACGACTATGCCTAAAAATATGGTCAGAGCCAGTATGTGCCATACTTCTACTTTTCCGGTCATTATCAGCGCCGCAAGTATCAGGGCCTGTACCATCTCAAGCGCCTGAGTTATCACCAGCATGCGGTGCCTGTTCATCCTGTCGGCAAGCACCCCGGCAAAGGGAGTGAATATGAACGTCGGGATATTCCCGAGGAACCCTACGAAGCCTAGCATGAAAGGAGATTTAGTAAGGCGGTAGATAAGCCAGCCTATGGCCATCTGCTGCATCCATGTCCCGGTCAACGATATGCCCTGGCCTATGAAGAAGAGGCGGTAATTCTTATGCCTTAGCGCCCTGAACATATGTTTAAAATTATCTGATAAATTCATAGAACTTTCTTACCGATATGACGGTGGCGCCGGCGGCCCGGGAACTGTTTCCCACGCGGTTATCGTCCGAGACCACTATAACATGAAATTTTTCCGATTTATCCTGAGCCAGGCGTATTATCGACCTGTCCCCCTCGCCAGTGGCGGAAAATGTCTGATCTGGTTTATTGAAGGATAGACCCATATACTCATCCCTTCCGTCAAATACGACGTGGACTTCGGCTATCCCTCCATGTCTGCGCTGGTACTCGCGGGCCAGGTCCGTTATAGCGTTCCTGGCATCTTCAAGACTTTCGTCCAAAAGATCATCGACCTCGGGTATCTTATGTATGGCGTTATACCCGTCTACTATTAATACCTTCACCCCGCACCTTCTTTTAGATGTGCCCGAACATAAGAAGGTGCGGGGTTAAAGTACCCCATCTTAAGTTTGGGAAATTCTTTTTTTAACATATGGATCGTCTCTTTTATGCCGAACATCTCTTCGGGCCTTACCGGGATCCCGAGCTCCTCAAAATATCTCAAAGGATCATAGTTCAGATTGCGCCATTGTATCATATCCACATGAGTCTCCTTTATCAGCTTCTTAAAGGCGGTGATCTCATCCAGAGAATCGGTGAACCCCGGCATGGTGAGGTAGTTCAGAGAGACGTATCCACCCCTCTTCTTAGCCTCTCTAATGGATCTTAGCACATCGTTGAACGAATAACCTCTCGGCTTATAATATTTGACGTAGTACTTTTCGCGCGCGCTGTTCAAGCTTACGCGGATAGAGTCGAGGCCTGAGTCGAAGAGTCTTGCGACAGCGCCGGGTGAGCTTGCGTTGGTATTCATATTTATCACGCCCCTCGAAGAGCATCTCCTGATGGACCTTATAGCTTTTTCTATTACCTCGGCTGAAAGCAGCGGCTCGCCCTCGCATCCCTGGCCGAAACTGACTATAGGCCTTCTCACATTATCTATATGATAAAGAGCTATCTGGGCTATCTCTCCCGGGGTGGGGATGAACTTTATCCTTGGCTGGGTAACCGGGCATCTCTTTTTGGGCTGGTACGAGATGCATCCGGCGCACTGCGCATTGCACGCGGGAGACGTAGGAAGAGGTGCCTCATACCTGGCCAGGAAGAGATTCTTGGCATTTGGACAACCATAATGTAGGGCGCATCTTTCAAGATGTTTGACGAGCCTGTTCTTCGGGAAGATCTTATTCAGTTTTGCCGCGCCGCGACGGACTCGCCCCATATCCATGAAACGCGAATCGTGGCAGAGCGACTTGTCTACGCGTACGGCCGCTGCGTAAATATCGCCGTCGCGGATCGCGCATGCCGCATAAGCGAAGAGCGGTAATAGCTTGGGCCTGCCGGTCTGGCGGTATGCGCTGTTGTATGTGACCGTATATCCCGGCGGTAAAAAAGCTGCGATCGGAAGGCGGTCCTTTTCCTGTATAAAATCTAAACTTCTAAGATCGTAGACGACCGCTACCCTATCCGGGAGATTAAATATCTCGCTTCCCGGAGGCAGCTTAATAAGATCGGCCGGACCGAGGCGGAAAAAATGGCCGCCCTTCATGCCTGCGGGCTCTTTGATCTTATTCATTTTCTTCATTCGATCTGGCTAGAAGATAGAGCAGGTCGGATAGGCGGTTTAAGTAGATCACTATATTGGGATTTACTATCATGCCTCTTTTGAGCAGCGTAACGCTTCTGCGTTCTGCCCGCCGCGTAACGGCGCGGGCCACATCGAGAGCGCTCGAGGCCGCGCCCTTACCCGGAATAGAGAACGCTCTCATCCTTATGACGCGTTTGCCCTCCAGGCGGTCTATCTCTCTTTCAAGAAGAGATACTGAGATTTTGGACACTCTCTTCTTTATCTTGCCCAAGCCCGCGGCGCTAGTAGCCACTTCGGCGCATAGCAAGATGAGCTCCTTCTGTATCGAATGCACGACCCTCTTCGTGCTTTTATCTTTCGACGCATTCCTGGCCATACCCAAAAACGAAGAGAGTTCATCAAGGGCGCCGCATATCTCTATGCGTATATCGTCCTTATCCACTCTCCTGCCGCAATATAATGACGTCCTACCTTTATCACCGGTCTTAGTCACTATGCTCATTAAAACACCTTAAGGGGCCAAGCGCTTTTTGTCTTTCGCTAACAGCGCGAAGATCAGTCCCGCGATACAGACGAACATGCCGAATCTGAAAGCGGCATCGAATCCGGCCATCAGAACTTCGGGCGACTGTTTAACATTCTGGATATTTATCTGCAGCCCGGCCGCCTTGGCATATACCGCCTTCATCAATATGAGCGGCATCACCGCTATCCCGAACACACCACCCAGGCTCATGACTATCTTGTATACTGCTGATCCCATTCCCTGCTTATCCGCAGGAGCGTGCGCCATCACCAGCTTATTGTTGGCCGGCAAAAAACACCCTATAGCTATACCGGCCACTATGAGCGACGGCAATATGAAGAAGAGGGAGGCTTTCGGTGTAAATAACGAGAACATGAAGAATGCCAGGGTCGTTAGAGCCATGCCTATGGAACATATATGTCTGGCGCCTATCCTATCTGAAATTATCCCCGCCAGTGGCGCGAATATCATCACCATCAACGCCGGCGACATCAGGAGCAGGCCCGAGTGCATAGGATCGAGGCCCCTTACCATATTTAAGTAGAAAGGAAAGAGAAAGAGTAACCCCATATATACAAATATCGCCGCGAACGCCGAAAGGACCGCGAATGTAAAATCAAGATTCTTAAAGAGAGCTATATCGAGTATCGGATACTGTGTCCTCTTCTCGCGTATAATAAAAAGCGCGAGCGCCGCGCAGAATACCACCAGGCATGATATGATGATCGGATTATTAAATCCCAGTTTACTTACGGAGTTCAGCGCGTATATCAGAGGAGCAAGCGAAATAAATATCAGTACCGCGCCGAGATAGTCTATGCTTTCCCGCAAAGAGCTCCCTTGTTTTGCCGGCAATATTTTAAATGCGGCTATCGCTACGCAGAGACCTATCGGGATATTCAAGAGAAATACCCCGTGCCAGCCTATGTGGCTGTTGATGTAGCCGCCGAGTACCGGACCTAAAGAGAAGCCAAGGCCTTGAGCCGTGGCCATGATGCCGAGAGCCCGGCCCTGGATCGATGACGGAAGGCATGTAGTTATGATGGCTATGCCTATGGGGCTGAACATCGCCTCTCCGAAACACTGAAATATCCTCAATATGAACAGTATGTCCAGCGTAGGCGCAAAAACGCAAAGGGACGTCCCCACTATAAATATGACAAGGCCCGCCGTAAATATTTTTTTAAGCCCAATAACATCCCCGAGTTTCCCAAAGAGGAGGACGGTGCTCGTCACCACCAATAGATAAGCCAGGGGCAGCCTTGCCACGCTGCCTATGGTAGCGTTGAAATAAGTGGTTATCGTGGGTAAAGATATATTCAGCATGCTGTAATCTACACTGAACATGAATACTGACGCCGAGATCACGGCTATGACCAGGTTCTGTTTGCGCTTCTCTTGTATCAGGCACTCTTTCATTATAAAAGTATCTCTTCGATTATCTTGAACTCGGAAGGGATCTTGAAGTCGCAGCGCAAGTGGCAGGCTTTGAACTGGCTGTCGTGTTGGAGGGCCGCCAGGCGCGCCTTTCGGAACCTTTCAAAAGAGCCCTTCTCCAGGATCTTTAATTTAGGATTCCCCAGCCTTTGAGAGCTGCGCTTCGCTTTATATTCTATATTGATCTTGCCCAGGCTCTCCTCGACGTGGCTTAAGAAATGCTTCTTCTTGCCGGCGTCATGCTCCTCGGTGAACTCAACTAAGAAAGAATAGCTGGGAGGTATCTGCCACTCCAGGCACGCGCAGAAGAACTCCACGTCTACGCCTATCGCTTCCTTCGCTTTGTGTATCGCGTCTATGATCTGGGCTTCATAAAGTTTCTCACCGGTAGCGGAAGAGACGTTCTTCCCCTTCTGGATGAATTCTATCACGGGCGCAGCTTTCCGGAAGCCCGTCACCTTTATTATGTCGTCGATATTGTACCTGTAGAGACCGCTGGGAGTCGTGAATATTATATAATAACGTCCGCCCTTCTTCAGCTTATCCACCGTAAGATATCTCGGATGCTGCTTTTCAATATCCTCCTCCGGTATAAATTCATAAAAATTGGAGGAGGTGGTGAGGATCCCGCTCGGGCCGTCATCCGATATCGGTACGGATACTCTCGCCTCGGTCGATACATATCCGAAGTCACGCAGTTTTATCTCTTCCGGAAAATATTTGTAGAGCTCCTTTATGTACAATCCCACCGTGCCGCCCGTCCAACACGCTATGAGAGCGAGATCCTTCCAAAAGTCCTTAGGAAGTAGAGCGCCTTTTTCCATAAGAAGCTTTTCCAGAAACTCGGCCCGTTCCGGGTTGGGCTTCATCGTCTTCTCTATCTTTCTGCGCAGGCGTATATCTATATCGAGTGACTTGTTAAGCGAGCCCGTCCTTATATCACTTATGATATCCCTGGCATAATGCTCTATCTTCTGACAGAGCACGAGTATCGTAAGGGGGTTCATCGTAGATATATTAGAGACGTCTGCTTCCATGCCTATTCTGAGCATGGTGTAATACCGCGCTTCGTAATCTTTTATGCAAAATACTTCGTAGGGAAGAGCGTAGTGCTTTTTAATAAGCGATGGCATATTCTTGTACGCGTCTCCGGATTCCGAGCCATACGGAGCGCCGCTCATGGCATAACCCTCCACCGCCGGGCTCATGATTACAAGGGCCTTGCCTTTCAGCGCTTCGGGATGATCGGTGAGAACGCGGTAAAGCCATACGCTCATCACCTTTGACTTTTGCTTGCGAGAACTCTTGGTTACGGGAATGAATTTGGGCTTACTGGTGGTGCCGCTCGTTATGCCGAAGAATATAGCCTTATCTTTGGTCAGGATCCCCGGTTTTCCGCTCATCATCTTCTTTATGTAAGGCCTCAGCGATTCATAGTTGTTTACCGGGACCTTTTCCTGGAAATCCTCCACGGTTTTGATCGAACTGAATCCGTGCTCCTTACCGTAGAGCGTATTCCTGTTCTTCTTTATTATATCGAATAATAGCTTCTTCTGGATCTTTATAGGATCTACGGCAGAGCGGTCAAACTTCATGCTGTCGAAAACGCGGGTTCTTATGAGAAGGCTGATAAGGTTCATTTTATTATATACTTTCTTAAAATATCTTCCTTGACCGTTACTCCAAGTCCGGGCCTATTCAAAGTATACCCTACGCCTCTCCTTGGCGTCAAATCTTCTTCTATAATATCCTCTTTTAAAAGGAGCCTAGAGTAGCCTCCCTCAAAATACGTCATCCTTTTAGATACCGTAGCCAGATGCATGGCGGCCGCGGTCAATATCCCGGACTCGCCTACGTGGCAGCCTATCTGATAGCCCATCTCATAGTCCTGGGCTATTTTGATCATCTCCATAGACCTGAATATGCCGCCGCATTTCGAGAGCCTGACATTGAACATATCGCAGCCCTTGATCTGGGCGAGCGTTAACGCATCTTTCCTGGTGCATAGAGATTCATCCGCCATAACCGGCTCATGGCAAAAGTCCGCCACTTCCTGCATAGCGTCGAGGTTGCCTTTAGGGGTGGGCTGCTCCACGCAGGAGATCTTGAACTGCCGGATCTTCTCTATCGATTCAAGCGCCTCCATGACATCCCATGCTCCATTGGCATCGATCCTTATATCGGCATCGCCGGCCAATTGCCTCACAAGACGGACCCTCCCGGGACCATTATCGTTTCCGACCTTCACTTTGAAGAACTTATATCCTTTGGCTTTAAAATATATGGTGGTGATCGCGGTCTTTAATGCGGAACCCTCCGATATTATGGCGCTCGATGCGAAACTCTGGTTCAAGGTCTCGCCCAGCATATCGTGAACCGGCCTGTTATAGGTTTTTCCAAGGCAGTCGAGAAGTGCTATCTCTAACGCGCAGCGCGCTTCGGCCTCTACCCCATCAAGAGATCTTATAAAGCTTGTTCCTTCTTCGGGCGGGCCCAGCTCCACACCATTTAATTTCGGCAGGAAATCTTTTAATTGCGCATATACGGCATCTTGGGTATTGCCCGTGACATAACTTCTCGGTAGACTCTCGCCGAACCCTGTTACGCCGTTGTCAAGAGAGACCTTCACGAATATGCTTTCGCTCTCCTGTCTTGACTTAAGAGAGTGTTTAAAAGCTACCTTAAACGGTATATTCACCTTATACGCTTCTAATTTGGAGATTCTAGGCATCGCTTCTTCTCTTTATCCATTCGACAGCGTCTTCCATCACATCTTCGGCATTCTCTTCAAACGTCAATAGATGATGATAGCTTTTGTAAAACTTCAGGGTCTTGTCTGTGGACGGTAATTTTTCATACCATCTTCTTACTGCAATGGTATCTATTATCTCGTCGATTCCGGCGAGCATCAGGAGGACCGGCAGCTTTATATTGCCGGAAGCCTTCTTCAGGTGCCGCTCCATCTTCACTATCTCCAGAAGATGCTCGGCAGGAATATGTCTTAACCGGAGAGAATCGTTCTTTATATACTTGAGATACTTTTCATTAGAAGTGAACATGGTATCTTTTATCGGGACATTCAGCATGCTGTTGGGCCTGAATAGTATAGACAGCTTGTCGGAGAGAGAGAATTTCAGCTTACTTTTAAGCGACGGAGATATGAGTATCAGGCCATCCAGGCAGTCCTTGTGATACGAGAAGAAATCTACCGCGATCTTGCCGCCCAGGCAAAGGCCTATTAAAAATATATTACTTGCCGGGTGCTCCTTCTTCACAAGGTCTATGAATATCTTCAGATCGCTCGACATATATCTGGAAGAGAAGTTCCTGGAGGTATGCTTATTAAGGCCCGAGCCGCGCCTATCAAAGGCGTATACGTTAATACCCTTTGAATTCAGGAACTCGGCAAGATTCAGGAACCAGCCCATGTGACTCTCGAGCCCGTGCAGATATATTACGCAAGGCTCCTCCCACCCGGCCGACCAGCAGTCGTAATATAATTTTGAACTGTCCTCAGTTTCGAACTGCCCTACCTGCATTCTTATCCATCCAGTCCTTTGTCCGTTTTAACCCCTCTTCTATTGAAACGCGCGGGTTATATCCCAGGTCCTTCTTCGTCTTGTCGATGTCAAAATCGAGATTAAGGCTTAAGAACTTTATCCTGGTCTTGGTGATGTACGGCGGCTCTTTCGCTTTTGTAAGTCTGGCAAGCCCTGTGAGAATATTGCAGACAAGATACGCCATGAATTTGGGTATATGCTTAGTGGGCTTATCGAACTTCCATATATCGACTATATTGAATACCAAATTCTCGAGCGTCATGCCGCTGTCATTGGTGACATTGTACTTCTGGCCTACGGCCTTTTCGCTTCTTGCCGCGCTTATTATGGCGTCGGTAAGGTTCTCAATATATACTGCGTTTATCTTATTCTTCCCGCTTCCTACGAAGATGAACTGTTTCTTGCCGAGCCTGTCGGAAAGCCTCGGTATGAGCTTGTTGTCGCGGGGCCCGAATACGAACCCTGGCCTGACCACCGTAACGGGAAGGCCGTACTTTTTGTAGTAATCCATGACGAGCTGTTCCGAATCTATCTTCGTATCTATGTAGTTGTCTCCCGTCTTATTATACGGAGCGTCGGCCGGCGTGCCATGATGGTCCTTCATTCCCAGGACGGCAAGGGAGCTTATAAATACAAAACGCTTCACCTTCGCAACTCTCGCGGCATCCAAAAGATTTTTTGTACCTTCAACATTGACACGATATGCTTCTTTTTTAGATATCCATTCGTCGGCAAGAGCAGCGCTGTGATATACGATATCTATGCCTTGCATAGCTCTATTGACAGACTCAAAATCGTTGATATCGCCATAGGCAAACTTGACACCTATGCCGGACAAAAATCCGGTATTACTAGTTTTTCTGACCAAAGCCACAACCTCTTCGCCCTCTTTGACCAATCTTTCGGCTATGTGGCTGCCTACAAAACCCGTCGCCCCCGTTACGAGATTGCGCATATTTGCCCCCTCCGCTAGATCTTTGACATCTTTATAGTTATTCTTTCTCCATCCTGCCACGGCCATAACATGGCGAACACTGAAGCTTCGCTTCCATCATTCAGCACATATAGTGTCTGGCCCTTTCTTAAACCCCCTACGTTCTTTATAAGTTTCTCTGTATCTTTCGATAGTTTCTTGTCTGACGGCCACACGGGAGCTCCGAATATGCCTTCAAGCACACGGGCCATCCCTTCGAGGCGGGCGCGGCCTATGACCGCTTCAAAATAGTTATCACTATCCATACGCATGGTCTCCGGCTCCGTCTTTTTTATCTCCGCCTTTATGCTGTCAAATTCCATCTCGACGCCTTTCTTTCAAACGAGGCCGAACTCTTCCTCTATAATAAAGTTCTTCTGAAAACTCTCATCCGATGTAAGCTCAGGCACCTTGAACTGGCTGTCATTGGCCCCTTCCATAACGCGCCTGGCCCGATACCTTTCAAATTCGCCGGACTTGACCACTTTAAGTATCGGCGGGTCTAAAAGCTGGGCGTCTCTTACATACTTATATTCAGCATTCTCTATTTTTAACTCCTCCTCTATCGACTTCAACAGTTCTCTCTTACTGCCGGAAGGGACGTTTCCGTCAAATTCGGCCAGGAAGACGTATCGCGGCGGCTTACCGGACTGCGCGCAAGCGCAGAAGAACTCTAGGAGTAACTTATTCTTGTCCACCGCCCTGTTCACGGCTTCGTTCAGCTGCGACTCGTAGAGCTTTTCGCCCATGACGGATACGGCGTTCAGGCCTTTCTGGACGAACTCTATCATGGGCGTATTATTAAAGAAGCCCCTGACCGTGACTATGTCATCTATATTATACCTGTATAATCCGCCCGGAGTGGTAACTATAATAAAATATTCCCTGTTCTTTTCCAGTTCATCGCATAGCAGGAACCGCTTCTGGCGTTTGCCCATATCCTCTTTAGGGATAAATTCGTAAAAATTCGTATTGATAGCCAGGACTCCGCCGGCCCCAGAATCGCCCATCGGTATGGAAGCTCGCGCCTCGGTGGAAAGGCAGCCGAAGTCCCTCACCGGAGTATCGCCGAAATATTGCGGCAGTTCTTTTAAATATATCTTGACCGTCCCGCCTTTCCAGCATTCTATCAGTTCAAGGCGGGGCCAGAAATACTTCGGCAGAAGAGAGCCCTTCTCTTTAAGTATGCTTTTTAGCTCCCGGGCTCTTTCCGGTAACGGTCTAAGCGACTTCTCGATAGACTTCCTTATATCGACGGGCACTTTTATCTCCCGGTAGAGCGTACCATTTTCGATATCGTCTATCAGTGTCTCTTTATACTTTTCTATCTTCTGGCACAAAAGGATGATGGTGCTGGGATTTAATGTAGCGATAGTGGTTATATCCTGGCCCATAGCTATCCTCAAGATGCAGTAGTATCTCGACTCGTAATCCTTTATGCGAAAGACATCATACGGTATGGCGTAGATACCCCTTATCATCGCAGGCAGATTCTTATATGCGTGCCCGCTCTCCGCGCCGTACGGTACGCCGTTCTTGGTAAACGCCTCATCTTCCGGATTTATTATCGCCAGGATCTTGCCATCTAGTACGCCCGGATGGTCGCGCGATATGTAGTATGCCCAGAGATCGAGCGTTTCGGATTTTTTTGCCCTGGAGAATTTTGTTACGGGTATAAGTTTAGGTTTACCGGTAGTGCCGCTGGTGAGCCCGAAGAAGATCACATTATCTTTTGTAAGAACGTTCTCTTCGCCGTTAACTATTTTTTCCACATAAGGGAATATGGATTCCGAATCGCTCATCGGAACGAGCATCTGATAATCTGTTATGGATCTCACTTCGGAGAAGTGATACTTTTTACCGTATTCGGTATTTTTATTTTTGGATAGGTACTTCAGGAGAAGCGACCCTTGAGCCTTCATGGGGTCGAGCGTGGATCTTTCGAAGGCCCTGGCCCTGGGCGCAAGAGCCTTTAAGGCAAGCTGTGCTATACGCAAATTTATTACTCCATTCTTTGTGCCGTTATTATATAATATGTCCTATGAACAAGACAACAAAAACCTATTGGCTGCCCTGCCTCCTCTTTTCTCTTTTGGGATATCTCCTCTATCTCCATATCCGCAATTTCGGATTCACATATCTTGATGATGCCTCATTGGTAATTGACACGTCCAAAAAGTTCGCCCAAGACCCTCTCTCCATCATAAGATTGTTCACGCAAAATCATCTATCGATCATGCAGCCTCAAATTTTTTACCGGCCGATATTTGCCGCGTCATTTATGATCAACAGCATCGCCAGCCCCGGCAATCTCTCCGGATACTACATGACAAATATAGCATTGCATGTGGCGGCTTCCTGCCTTCTCTACATCCTGCTGATAAAGTTAGAGAATAATTACCATACGGCCATTCTTCTGACAACGCTATATGTCGTACACCCCATGCTGACGCAGGCAGTTGCCTGGCTTCCCGGAAGGTCCGACACTTTAGTCGCAATATTCAGTATCGCTTCTTTCATCGCTTTCATTAAATTCATGGAGACGAAAAGGCTCGGTTATTACCTTGCGCATCTCTCATTCTTTGCTCTCGCTCTATTCAGCAAAGAGAACTCTCTGGCGCTGGGCGTAATATGTTTTCTCTACGTACGCCTTATAATGAAACAAAGATGGTTCTCTTCTGAAGAAATATACTCGATAATAGGCTGGGCGGTTATCCTCGCATCATGGTTTGCGTTGCGCAGCACCGCGCTCGTAGATCCGCTCAAGATAACACCTTATGAAGTGGCCCGTTTTTTGGTAAGCAATCTGATCGTTATTGTGCAATATTTGGGAAGGATATTTTTTCCGTTAGATCTGTCGGTCTGGCCCACTATCCGGGACTCGCAATGGATCCCCGGCATATGGGCGCTTATCATTTTGACGGTATTGCTATCTTTCTCGAAAGGTAAACGCCTGAACTATTGCTTATTCGGCGCGGCATGGTTCATCTTTTTTCTTTTGCCTGCTCTTGTAAGGCCGAGCACCGGCATATCGGCAGTCTTTTCGAACACAAGAGTGTATTTATCTATGGCGGGACTTTTGATAATAGTCGCGGAGACAGACATGGTCAAATATGCCAATATTAAAAAGTGGCCTCACGCGGCGATGATACTTATAGTGCTCGCCTTCTATTCGCTGATTTCCTACGGACATTCTCTTGATTTCATGGGCGGCTCGGCCTTCTGGGCAAATGCGCGTAGGACCGCGCCGCATTCATGGGTGGATCCGGATCTTGTAAAAGAAGGACCTGTGATATTTAGGAAGTGACCGACTTGGACATTTTGAAAGATTCAAAAAGCCTGTTCTTAATCTTCAAAGACGGGGATTTGGATTCGATCTTGTAACCGAGGCGCTCGTAAAGGCTGATAGCCCTTGCGTTGTGAGTCTCCGCATGCAGCACTATCTTTTTCTTGCCTATGCACTTAACTTCTTCTTCGACCGCCGCCAGCAATTTTGTCCCGATACCGAATGACCTGAATTCGGGATATACGGCAACATTGCTAAGATAGCAATCTTTGCGTGAGACAAATTTTATAAGATGATCGAATTTAAGCAGATTGACGGCTTTCGTCGGCAATCTCCACTTCAAATATTTTAATAGCAGCAGACTTATGCGCACCGTCTGCCCTTTTCTGGCAGTCAATTTGTGCAACTGCGCCATTCCGGCGATCCTGCCGTCAACTTCCGCAAAAAAAGAACGATCGAAACTGTAGTAATGTCTTTTGTGCGGGAATAACTTCTTCATTACCTGCTTTACCTTGGAGCCGAATACTATTGGAAATATCGCCGGGGAAGTTAATGTGACGAGTTCTGAAAAATGGTGGGCGTCTTCCGGCTTTCCTTTTCTTACTGAGATACTTTGCATGTAGAGATTATACTACTAAATACAGATAACTCCAAATTACTTTTTGATATCTTAACTTTAAAAATTTTCCGCCAGGACTTCGTAATAACTTTGAGGGTGCTTGCAAGCCGGACACTCTTTTGGAGCCTCGTTACCCTCGACAACATAACCGCAATTGATGCAGTGCCATTTTACGGAGCCCTTCTTTTTAAAGACCTCTTTATTGGCTATGTTGGAGATCAGCTTCCTGTATCTCGACTCATGGAATCTCTCGACCTTGGCGATCTGCTCAAACGACCTCGTGACCTCCGGGAAACCCTCATCCTTAGCAACCTGGCCGAAATCGGCATAGAGCGACGTCCACTCCATATTCTCTCCTGCCGCCGCTTCCTCAAGATTAGCCTTCGTATCCTTTATGATACCGGCGGGATACGATGCCGTTATCTCGGCCTCGCCGCCCTCAAGGTGCTTAAAGAAGATCTTAGCGTGTTCCTTCTCGTTCTCAGCGGTCTCTATAAATATATTGGCTATCTGCTCATAGCCTTCTTTCTTTGCGGCGCTCGCAAAATAGGTATATCTGTTCCTCGCCTGCGATTCGCCCGCGAATGCCTTAAGAAGGTTCTTCTCAGTTTTCGTCCCTTTGATCGACTTACCCATAAATCCATCCCTCCATTATTTTTTCATATACGCTTTTATTATCTTCTGCTCGGCCAGAGGCTTGTCCCCGGAGCCGGTAGCAGTATTCTCTATTTTTTGGACCACATCATAACCTGATACCACCTTGCCGAATATCGTATGGCGCATATTAAGCCACGAAGTATCCGCTGTAGTGATAAAAAACTGGCTGCCGTTCGTATTGGGCCCTGAATTTGCCATGGCCAATATCCCCGGAGAGTCAAATTTGGCTTTTGAATTAAACTCATCCGCGAAAGGCTTGCCCCATACCGACTTTCCGCCCATGCCGGTCCCCGTAGGGTCTCCGCCTTGTATCATAAATCCCTTTATGACCCTGTGGAATATGAGGCCGTTGTAGTACCCCTTCTCCGCCAATTTTGTAAAATTTTCACAGGCCTTAGGCGCCACATCGGGCATAAGCTCTATCTCTATACTACCCTGGTTCGTCTCTAAAATGACCGTCTTCCCATCCATAGCGAATGCGCCTCCATAAAAGTTGGTTACTATCGCGACAAAAAATAGC
>CAYVCD010000031.1:0-16842 GCA_964450115.1 uncultured Planctomycetia bacterium | reverse complement strand
ACATCCATAGGGTTGACCACTTCGGCCAGCCTGTCGGTGCCGGAAGGCTGGTCAACAGACGTATAGACAGCCTTTCCGCCGAAACCCTCTACGACTTTCATGATCCTTTCATCGTCGCATGCCACAACGAGATCATCCAGAGCCTTGGCCTTCTTGGCGCTCTCCCATACGTGCTGAACCACCGGCTTACCTAAAAGATCCGCCAGCACCTTGCCTTCAAATCTCGTCGAACCCCAACGCGCCGGTATAACACCGATTGCCTTCATTTTACCCTCTCTCTATTTATTCTATCTATAAGTTCTTCCGGAGTCACTACAGCAATGCCTACCTTGCCTACAACGATCCCCCCCGCGCAATTTGAAATATGCGCCGCCTGCAGCGGATTCGCGCCCGCGGCCAGAGAAAGCGTGTAACTCGCTATCACGGTATCGCCCGCTCCCGAGACGTCGAAAACGTCCTGCGCTACAGTAGGTATATGTTTCATCGGCTTACCTTTCTCGAATACCGCCATCCCGTTCTCACCCAGCGTTATCAGCGCTATCCTGCACTTAAACTTCTTCAGCATGGCAGTACCTGCTTTTTTTAGAGTAGCGGCATCTTTGATCTCAAAACCTACTGCCTTCGACGCTTCGTGATTATTTGGCGTTATCAGCGTTATGCCTTTGTAATATTTTAGGTGCTCCTCTTTGGGATCCACCGATATTATCTTTTTGCGCGCCTTGGCGAACGGGACTATCTCCTTCAACAATTTCGGAGTTATGACTCCTTTGCCGTAGTCCTCTATGATAACCGCATCCATCTTCTCGATCATCTTTCTGGTATTGCTTATTATACGCCTTATGATATCGTCGCTTAAACCACCTATCTTCTCTTTGTCGATCCTCACCACCTGCTGATGGTGCGCCACAACGCGGGTCTTCAGCGTGGTGGGACGGGACTCGTCCACTACGATCCCGCTCACATCGATATTCTTCTGTTCAAGCTCGCCTTTCAATATAGCGCCGCGCTCATCTGATCCTATCACTCCGGCGAGATATGTGCAGGCGCCCAAAGAGCTTAAATTATTGGCGACGTTGGATGCGCCGCCCGGCATAAAACTTTCTCGCTTGACCCATACAACAGGCACAGGCGCCTCTGGAGAGATGCGCGAAACATCGCCCCATATGAATTCATCAAGTATGAGATCCCCTATAACAAGAACCTTGGCGTTCTTAAAATTTCCTATTATGCTCTTCAGCTTATTAAAGTCTCCTGTCCTCATATTTAAACCTTTTCTATAATTGACCTGTAAAGAAGCGGTATCATAAGCTCGTGATGGCCTGTAATATTGTAGCCCTTGCCCCCGGTGGATGTAGGCCTTGAGACTACGTTCTGATGCGGCCTGTATTGGCTTATCATATCAAAATTTGCCGTAGTAAATTTATGAGCTTTATATCCGAGATTGCGTGCCACTGTAATGGCTTTCAGGAAGACTTCCGGCAATAGTACGGCGGACCCTATATTTACCGCTACGCCGTTCTCCAACTTAGAAACGCTGTAAATAAAAGTTTTGAAGTCCAGCAGAGATCCTTCGCCTATCGCCATTCCATTTGCGCTAGGATGCTGATGGATTATATCCGTTCCTATGGCAACGTGTACGGTTACGGGTATCCCCAGCTTATATCCCATCGCAAGGATGCTTTTATCTTTACACGGGGAGCTGGACTTCATTATCCGCGAGCCGACCGCTTCGCCGATCCCTATACCGTTCCTGAACCCGTAGTTTATCGCTCCGTTTATGAACGATGCCGTCTCATGCGCCATTCCGAACGATCCGTCGACTATTCCCTCACCCACATCCTCGCTCGTCCTGCCTATCATCGCCACTTCAGTGTCGTGTATTATGCCTGCGCCGTTTAAGGCAATGTGTTTCACGACACCTCTCTTCATAAGATCTATTATTATGGGTGACAATCCGCACTTTATCACGTGTGCGCCCATCATAAAGATAACCATCCTCTTCTTCTTCTGAGCGGCAACAATAGCGTCTACCAGGCTCTTAAGGTTCCGGGCCGCTAGAATATTGGGGAGAGAGTCATAGAAACTCTTGAACGACGAGCCCTTCCTAGGCAGGGACGCGAAGTCCTTGACGGCGACTTTGCATTTTCTTGAGTCGAGATGTATCGTCTTGATCTTTGATAGGTCTATGCACTTCGTCATTATATATGGTCCTTAATGTTAAGGTATCTTATCACAAGAACTTTAATTTTTCAATATCTTATCCGCTGCCGACAAGACGTCTTCGACGGTTATCATCTCCAGACATTTGAATCCGATCTTGCAGTTATGAGCCAGGCAGATCTTGCAGCCCGCGTCTTTATACAGCACAACATCGGTCTTGCCGACCGGTCCCCAGCGCTCGGGCGATATACCCCTGTCCTTGCGACTGAATATCGATATAACCGGCGTGCCTACAGCGCATGATATATGAACAGGCCCGGAGTCGTTCGATATTAAGAGCCGGGACTTTCTCAATATGCTCGCAAGATCCGACACGGTAGTCTTTCCTGCAAGATTTAATGGTCCGGACTTCATCATTTTGGCTAATTTATCTCCCATTATCTTGTCGTCGCCGGATCCTGAGATTATGACTATTCTGGCGCCATACTTTTGGGCGAGGATATCAGAGGCCTCTGCAAAGCGTTCCAGCGCCCATCTCCTCGACATGCAGCTGGCTGCCGGATGGATCGTTATAACAGGACCGTTTGGCGAAATACCATTCTTCTGGAATAAGCTCTTTACCCTCTCTTCGCTCGCACTATTTACAGGCATATGTAGGCTCTTATCCGGTGATTCGATGCCGATGTAGCGCAGAAGGTCGAGAGCGCAATCTATCTCGTGCTTAAGTCCATACTGTTTTGTATGCGGGATCTTATCTGTAAGAAGAACTCCCAGCTTTCTGTCGTATCCCAATCTTTTTGGTATGCCAGCCAAATATGTAAATATGTGCGAACTGTTCTTGGGATGAAGTATAATGGCCAGGTCAAATTTTTTACTCTTCAGGTTCGCGATAAATCTGATCTTTCCGGTAAGGCTCTTCTCTTTACCTGACTTATCGTAGGTCATCACCTCATCTATATAAGGGTTGCCATCGACGACCTCTCTGGCATACGGCCTGACAAGAACGGCTATGTAGCTTTTAGGATATGCGTCCCGCACCGCTTTTATGGCGGCTGTGGAGAGCACGACATCCCCGATCCTATCCATCCTGACGATAATTATTCTATTATTCATAACCCTGTATCATCATCTTGGCCCGATCGAGCACTTCATCGGCAGATACGAGCTTCATGCATTCATGACCATATTTACATGCGGCGACTTCACATGGCGAGCAGAACAATTTCTTGTTTATGACTGCGTCGAACTCGCCCGTAGGCCCGTACTTTTTTGGATCCGTAGGGCCGAATATCGCCAATACTTTCGTGCCGGCAGCGCATCCAAGATGCATCGGCGCGCTGTCATTTGTTATGAGAAGGCTCGAACGCTTCAAGAGGCTTGCAAGCTCTCTTATATTGGTCTTGTCAACAAAGTCGTGACACTTATTCTTCATCTTTTTAGTTATGGATAAGACGATCTCCTTATCCCGGCCGGTGCCGACGAAGACGATGCTGGCGGCGCATTCACTTGCCAGGCCGTCGCAGACTTCGGCGAACCCATCAATGGTCCACTGCTTCAGATGGCTTTTGGCGCCCGGACTCACTACAACGATCGGATCGGTTACGGCATTCGTCCTAAGGAGATCGCTGACATAAGCCTCGTCCTCCTTCGTGATATGCACATACGACATCTCATTCATATTTTCTATTCCGAAAGGAAAGAGCCTGTAGAGGTGCCTCTCTCTTTTATGAACTATCTCTTTCGGAAAAGATTGTATCGGGCTGGTCCTGTACCTGGGCGACAATAATAGCGGGAATACCGTATTTCTGAGATCGACCACAAGATCATATTTGAGCTTCTTCAATTTAAGCTGCAGTCTTCTCTTTTCGGCTATCGAAATATGCTTATCATAGATCACGAGCTTGAATATCCTCGGGTCCAGATCGAATATATCCCTGCCATTCGGTCCAACCATCACGTCTATCCTCGAAAGCGGAAATTCCTTCGACAAGGTCCTTATGACAGGCGTCGTCAATATTATGTCGCCGATATTGCTCAAAGTAATGACGAGTACTCGTCTGATCTTTTCTCTATCTATTTTAGGCATTTAGGGCCTTTTTGGCTTCTTCAAATACGTCTTCCACTGTTATTAGTTCCATACATCGGTTCTCTGTGCATGTTACATCATAGCAAGGAACATCGCACTCTTTGGTCTTCCATATAACCCTGTAATCGCCCTTTCCGTAAGGCCCGGTCAATCCTGGCGATGTGGGCCCGAACAGCGCTATCACTCTGGACTTCATCGCCACGGCCAGATGCATGGGGCCGGAGTCGTTCGCTACTACCAGGTCCGCCCTCTCTAACAGCGCCCCAAGCTCTTTAATTGTTGTATGGCCGCAAGATACAACCGGAGAGCTCTTCATCATCGATTTAATCTCTTCCACCAAAGCAGAGTCTTTTATTGCTCCGGACAGGACTATCTTTGCGTTCAACTTTTCGGCAAGCATATCCGCAAGGCTTGCGAAACTCTTCTTAGGCCATCTCTTTGGGCCCCAATTTCCTCCGGGACATAGGATTATGAGACGGTCCTTATCAGCCACTTCGTGCTTTTTCAAGAGCTTCTTTACGCTCTCCCTGTCCGCGTCCTTTACAAAAAATTCGTAAGAGCTTTCGCTCACCTTTATCCCGGACCCTCTGGCCAGGCCCAAAAAATATTCCACTTTATGGACTTCTTCATCCGGCAGACCTATAGTCCTGGTAAGTAAAAAACTTCTGTTCTTTGTGGGATAACCAACCCTCTCCTTTATCCCCGCCAAGAAGGTCAAAAGCGCCTTGGTAAAAGACCTGTGCAGTATGAAAGCTATGTCAAAGCGGATCTTGCGCAGATACAATACGAGCATCAATTTTCCGATAATGCCTTTATGCTCCCCTTCTTCGTCATAAATAATGATCTCGTCTATGCGCGGACTTCCCTTCAATATCTCGGCGCACCTTGGGTGTAGGAGGCAGGCTATATAACTATCGGGATAAGCATCGCGAATGGCCTTAATAAATGGCGTGGAAAATATCACATCCCCTATCCAATTCACATTGACTATGAGTATTCTCTTCCTACCGGTCGAATTCTTTGTCATCTGCGCTCCTTGAACCATGCGTAGTATCTCGAAATCTTGCCCCACAGGGTCACAGGGCTCACGGACGATGACGACATCTTTATGCGCCTTATCGCATAAATATCATTTAAGTCGCTTTTTTTAGCTGGATTGGTCGTAAAGGCTCCTTTGTAACCGGCCTTTTTAGCCGTCTCCTTGGTAAGATCATTAAATCCGCCGTTCGGATAACATAAAAAAAAGACTCTCTTCCCAAGCCCTTTTTCCAATATATTTTTAGATCCTGCCAGCTCGTCCCAAAGCCTCTCTTCGTCCACAGACGCGGACGGCATCCAGGGATGTGTCCTTGTATGACTGCCCACGGTCACAAGGCCGGAATCCGACATCTCGCCAAGCTCCTTCCATCCTAAATAACCCTTAGTTCCGATCTTATCGGTAGCGATAAAAACTGTCGCCGGAAGATTATATTTTTTTAGTACCGGGTAGGCGTTCAGATAAAAATTATAGAAACCATCATCAGCGGTTATAGCTACGGTCCTTGCCGGCATCTTTTCGGCTCCAGTCATGTACGCAACGACTTTATCGGGTCCGATAACGTTATAATGGTTATTTGCCAAGAACTCCATCTGAGCTGCGAATATCTCGGCCGATACACAAGGTATCAACTTATCTTCCTCGGCCTTAAAAGAATGGTACATCAATACCGGCACGACCGAGGCCGATCTTAACCCTATATAGGAGGCTGAAGATATAACCGCTATGATAAGCCCGGCGGCGCATATTAAAAGTATCTTCTTAACGTTTCGCACGGATCGCCCTTCTATATAGATCTATCATGTTATCCGCCATGGCCTCAATGGAAAATCTACCCCTCACGAAATCCTTTGCGCTCTTTGACATATCTTTTGCGAGTTCTTTGTCATGCAATATCTTTAAAACGGCTTTCGCTATTGCATGGCTATCCCCTACGGGCGTAAGGATGCCATTTACTCCGTCGTTTATTATATCCTTTATCCCGCCGGTAGCTGAAGCCACGCAGGGCCTGCCGAGGCTCATCGCCTCCAGAAGAGCAAGCCCCAATCCTTCCTCTATGGAAGGTAATACAAAGATATCCATGCATGCCAGATAAAGAGGTATATCCATATAAGCGGCGCCGGTAAAGATGACGCGCTCTTCCAGGCCGAGGGCCCTTGACAGGTCGATCAAGGCGGCCTCTTCACGGCCGCTTCCTATCATCAGGCAGTATGTATCCTTCGATTTAGAGGCTATCTCTTTCATGGCTTCTATCAGGAACTTCTGACCTTTTATGGAAGAGAGACGCCCCATAGTCCCGATCACGTTCCCGCGCTGTATACCCAGGGACCTTCTTGCTCTCGCTATCTGGTCCGCAGAATATATGTTGGAAAACCTTTGCAGGTCGATACCATTATAGATAACCTCTATCCTCTTTGGATCAACTTTAAAATCTTTTTCCAGATGGGCCCTTACGGCTTCACTTATAGCTATGACTTTTTCTCCCCAGGTATCAAATAGTCTTCTCGAAAGTTTCGCGTTAAAATATCCGTGGCAGGTAGCTACGTACGGAATGCCTGTGCGTCGCGACGCAAGATACGCTGCGACCTGCGAGACCCTGGTATGCGCATGGATCAGATCGATCTTATTATCCTCTATTATTCTTGCCAGCCGCGATGCAGCCCTGAATACCTTAGGCCCGAATTCGAATTTAGTCTTCATATCCAGACGGATATGCCTGATATCAAGCCTGACAAGCTCAGCCTCAAGTTCTCCCCCGCTCGACGCCACAAAACATTCTATTCTTTTCTGCTTAAGCGCCTTTGCAAGCGATACTATATACTGCCCTATCCCTCCGATATTCATATGCGTATTTACGTGTAGTACTCTCATGACGACCCTTCGCTTTTGGATAAAATATTTTTTACGGCGGTAAATACCTCTTCGACCTCTATGCTGTTCATGCATTTGTAACCCTTCGAACAGTTCGGGTTATAGCATGGGCTGCACTTCAGGTCCTTCTTTATGACTATATGATATTTCGAAGGCGCCACATGCCTTACGGGATCGGTCGGACCGAAGAGCGCGATGAAAGGCGTACCGAGCGCTGAGGCGATATGCATTGGCGCGGAATCCGGTGTTATATAAGCCTTGCACCTCTTTATCAGGCTGGCCAGCTCCATAACTGCCGTCCTTCCAGCCGCCACTACGGGCTTTGAGGCCGTCAGACCTTTTATTTTTTCTATGAATAACGCATCTTCTTTGGTCCCGGTAAGGACAACGCGCATATTGAACTCTTTCGCGAGCCTGTCGCAAAGCTCTGCTATGCGCTTCGCCGGCCAGTTCTTTGAATTCCACCGTGACGACGCCCTCACATTTATACCTATGAGGCTATGAGAGGGTTTTATCCAGTTCTCCTGAAAAAGAATATCTACTCTTTCGGCGTCCGATGGCGAAGGCCAAAGATCAAGGCTCTTGTCTACCGGTTTTATGCCCGCCGATTTTAATACCCTGAATTGATGCTCTATCGGATCCAGATAAGGCGCATCATCCTTGATACCGTTATTCAGAAGAAACGATAGCTTGCCATTATCGTAACCGTATCTCAACGGCGCCATGCTTAAGAAGGCCAGAATGTGGCTCCTCTTGTTATTCTGAAGGTCTATCACTATATCGAAGCATTGCTTTCTTAAGTCAGCGCCTATCTTCCAAAGTCCGGATAGACCCCTATCCTTACCGTTAAAATCGCACACTATCTTGCCATTTATGTATGGGCACCCGTCAAGTACGTCCCGGGCCTGAAGCCCCACAAGCACTTTGATCTGAGCATCTTTGAATTTAGACCTTATAGCCCTCAATGACGGGACGCTCAATATAACGTCCCCTATAGCGCTCATCTTTATGACGAGTATATTGATCGCTTTCAGCGCCTCTTCATATACTGAGAAGGTCTTCGTCATCATGGTGTCAAGGCTGAAGCTCTCCTCAACCCTTCGCCTGCCCTCCATGATCAGCCTATCACTGAGACCCTTATCCCGATAGAGCTTCAGTATCTTGTCTGCCATATCATTGGGATCCTGGGCGTTACAGAATAGGCCGTTCTTTTCATCCTCTATGATATCTACGACTCCGCCTACTCTGGTGGATACCACGGCGACTCCGGAGGCCTGCGCCTCAACGATCGCCCTGCCGAAGGCTTCCGGCGTTATCGTAGCCGATACCAGACAATCGAGTCCATGCATTATCGATGGCACATCCTCCCTGACGCTTAAAAATTCCACGGTCTTTGTGAGCCCAAGCCTTTTGGTGAGCATTTCGAGGTCGCCCATATATTTGTCTTTGGCTGCATTGCCGACAATGACGACTTTTAAATTCGGGATATGTTTCCGAAGGATCGCAACGGCTTTTATAAAGAAGGAGTGGCCTTTTAACGGAGTTATCCTGGAGACCATACCGACCGTGAATGTTTTGGAATGATGCGTCCCGGGAGACCTGAACTTAAATCTTGAGAGATCTACGCCGCGCGGTATAAAACGGATCCTGTCGTATGGCACAGAGAAGTCGGAGACCATATGCTTGGCTATTATGTGCGAAGGCACAATGACGAATCTGCCCCAGCCCATCACCTTGCTCAAATAGTGTTTCTTATAGTAACCGTGAGCGGTAGTTAAAAAAACCCGGTTGGTGATCTTGCAAGCTATATAGGCTGTAAGAGCCGGAACGCGTGAACGGACATGCACAATATCTATATCCTCATTGCGTATTATGTCGCAGACCTGCCTGACCATCCTTATCACGCCGAGCGGAGATTTCTTACCAATCGGTAATGTATAGTGGCGCGCGCCGATCTTGTCGAGCTCCTTTACAAGCCTTCCGCCTCCGGAGATCACGATCGCCTTGTGGCCTTTATGCACAAGGTACCGCGCCAGGTCGATAGTCCCCGTTTCGACCCCTCCAACGTCCAGTGATGGCAGTATCTGCAGTATGTTCATAATATCTATATTAACGCCCTCATCGCTTCGTAGATCTTCTCAGTGTCATCTATTCTTTTCGCGGGCGAGCCATCTTTAAGAGCGCGGCCCACGAGAGAGACCAGCTCTCCCGATCTGGCGATAGATATATAACCTTCTCTCACGAGGTCTTCTAGAGCACGTTCATGTTTGGTCATGGCGCTCTTTTTCTTATCGAGAGTGAATACTACAGTCGGCTTACCCGAGCTCACCGCCTCCGAGATCATCGATATAGATTCACCTGAAACAATTGCTACATTGCTCAACGCCAATATCCCGGATAAGGTCCATGCCGGATTATCCTCATTAGCGATTACAAGAAGCTTGCATCTGGGATCTTTATGCAATGCCGCCTTTATTATGGATTCTTGCGTTTTATTTGTACGCCGTGAAGTCGTTACGAGCATCTCGGCATCATTCGATTCGCATATCTCGAGCACATCGGTCACAATCCTATTCAATAAGTTATCTGAAAGTGTAAACTCCGGATTGTCGCCCCCTATTAAAAGCCCGATGACGTTATTCGTTGTGATGCTTGTGCTTTTCTTTAACCTTTCGCCTGCCGCTTCCAGGGTTTTGATATCAACTAAATTTGGCGCAAGCGTCGTCGTGATTATATTTTTGCCTCTTTTAATATTATCGTGCTTCGGCGCAATTACGAAATTGAATTTCTTGAGACCCAGAGGAATGCGCGGATCCATCACCACCACGTTTTTAGCGTTATTCTCCTTTGACATGAATATATTCACCGGCGCCAGGCTCGAGCCGCAAGAGACTATGAATTCGGCATACGTCTTCATAAGTTTTTCATAAGAATCTTTCTCAAGAGAAGTCTTCATGAAGCTCATCCGACCATGACATCTCCAGGATGCGAATATTGAAGCGAAGGCCAGAAGGGCTCTGTAAAATTTACCTTTATATTTTACATCCACGATCAATATGTCCGTATCTTCCGGCCCGTAATTCTGCGTGGCCCTGGCCCGTTGTATCTGGCGCGCCACCGCAAGCGATTGATTGAGGTGCCCGGCCTTTCCGTCATTGAGCACCAGGACGGTCCTCTTGGATGTGGACTTCCATCTTTTGTGCAGCCACAGCCACTGCGCCGGATACATTCTTATATATTTTTCCAGGAGCGACATATATCTCTGAAGACCTTCCGCCAGGGCCTCTTTGCCTTCGGAATGCCTGACATCGATATACTCTTCAAGGTATAATTTATGGAATGGCCCCTTGGTGCGCACTATGAAGTTGGGCAGTATTATGGAGTCCGTATGTTTTGCTATTTCGAAAGGTCCTATGTGAGCCGATGTAGGCCGCCCGAAGAAGTTTACGAAAGTCCCCTTCTTGCCCGCGTCCTGATCGGATAATATGCCCACCATGTTCTTCCTGTAAAGCTCCCTTAAAATATTTTTTGTCGACATCCCCTTCCTCACGACCTTACACCCCTTGGACTCCCGTAGCCGGTTCAGTAATTCATTCAGATGCTTCATCTTCTGTTCCCTGGCCAGGACAGTTATGGGAAAACCCTTCGTGGCGCTCACCAGGCTCGAGAGCTCCCAGTCGCCGAAATGGGCGGTGAGAAGCATTGTGCCTCTATCGGATTTAGCCGCATTCTCGATCCGTTCCATCTTTACCACTTCTATATATTTATTCACGTAATCTTTGTTTATCTTTGTAAGGCTCGCTATTTCGGAAAACGTTTGGACCAGATTTACGTAAACATCTTTGGTGATAGCTCGCAGCTCTTCAGGACCCTTCTCTTTTGCGAAAGCGGCCTTAAGATTGGCATAGGCTATAAGGCGTCTCTTCTTATTGAAGAAGAAGACGCACTTACCGATAGATCTGCCTATCCAGAGATCGGCTTCTATGGGGATAAAGTGTAATATTATGTTGAGCCCTCTAGCGAGTATAGAGGCTATGTAGTCTATCAATTAATCTCTCCTTCCCCGACAGTATCTGCATCTCTACCGCCAGGGTCAATACCTTGTACGGGCCGATAAAAAGCCCAAGGCGGTTCAGCTTAACGATATCTTTTTCGGTCGTGATCATGATATCGAACTGCTTATCGTTACATCTTGCCATGATCCTGTCTATATCTCTCTTCCTGTAATCATGATGGTCCGGAAATTTAATATGCTCGATCACTTCGGCTCCCAGATCCTTTACAGTCTCCTCAAAATATAACGGATCGCCTATGCTGGAGAGCAGTACGACCCTCTTCGCCTTGACGGCAGACAGATCGTAAATGCGTCTGGCCCTGCCTTCATATAGATGCTTTGGCACGTGCGCGGCTTCCAGCAATACCGCGCTGCAATTAATGGCTCTTATCTCTCTTCTGACATTCTCTATCCCGGCAGCCGGGCCGTTATTTTTTGTCAGCACTATAACATCCGCCCGGGCCAGGGATCTTTTTGTTTCCCGCAGCACCCCTCGCGGAAAGAGATGGCCGTTGCCGAACGGGTTGCGCGAATCTACCAGCACTATATCCAGGTCTCTGGCCAGCTCCCAGTGCTGAAAACCGTCATCAAGTATCGCCGTATCGCTGCCATAGAGCCTCACCGCTTTATTAGACGACCTGAACCTGTCCTGCCCTACCAGCACCGGAACATCGGCAAGATTCCGCTTAAGCATCTCCTGCTCATCCCACCCATAGCCCCGAATAAGCACGCATACGTTCTTCTTTAACTCCTCTTCCAATATCTTTGCAAGCGCCATTGTGAACGGGGTCTTCCCTGTGCCTCCGAGGGTCACATTGCCCACGCTTATAACTTTAAGCGGCGCTTTACGGGTCTTGAATATATGCAGTTTGTATAGCAATCTTCTTAAGAGAATGACCAACCCGTATATCAACGAAACCAGATAGAGCATAAACTTTAACGGTAAAAATACTGTACTCTTTATTTTGTCGGTCATCAGGGAATATAAGAACTCTGTCATCTTAATATTTCGCTTATTATTTTTAAATTCTTGTTTGTCGCTCCGCGATTATCTTCGATCGTTTTTTTCGCATTGTTGCCTAGCGAGGATCTCTTCGCTGGATCCTTAAGAAGCATCTTTAAATTCTTTACCAGCCCATCCTTATCGGCTACCTGCAGCGCAGCATCTTCCTTAAGTAAAACCTTCGTTATATATTTAAAATTGAACATGTGAGGCCCGAATAGCATAGCCTTCCCGAGGACGGCCGGTTCAAGCGGATTCTGTCCCCCGTGCCCGACGAGGCTACCGCCCACGAATACCGCAGTGGCAACTGAATATGCTTCATTGAGATGCCCTATTGTGTCCAGGATCAATATTCGTCTTTCGTTCTTCGCATCTCGCGTCTCGTTTAACTTTGATATCCTTGCGGATCCTAAGCCGGATCTGCTTATGGCCTTCTCGATCCCGCTAACACGGTCGATGTGGCGCGGAGCGATCAGCAATTTAAGCTTCGGGAACTCTAGCATAAGCTCTTTGAAAGCTACGATGAGGGCTTCCTCTTCGCCCTCATGAGTACTGCCAGCTACCAGAATGAGGTCTTCCTCGCCAAGACCCAGAGACCGGCGCACAGCAACCTGGGTTTCGATATTGGCCGAAGCCGGCGAGTCAAATTTCATATTTCCCGTAACCTTCACTCTGTCAGGAGGCGCGCCGAGAGATATCACTCTTTCGGCATCTATAGTATCCTGCATGCAGAACGCGCTTATTTTGGATAGTACGCTCTTTAAAAAATGTCTCGCCAACCTGTACTTCCCTATCGAACGGTCGGAGATCCTACCGTTTATCATCACCGAAGGGATGGAATCCGCCGAAAGCTCAGCCAGAAGATTAGGCCAGATCTCCGTCTCTACCATTATATATATGCTGGGCCTGATATACTTTACGGCCCTTCTTACCGTAAAACTGAAGTCGAGCGGAAAGTATATTATAATGGCATCTTTTGAAAACAATCTCTTAGCGAGATCGTTACCGGCCTTTGTTACTGTGGATATAACAATATCATGCGTCGGGAAATTTTCCTTTAATAGAGGCATGAGGCTTCTGCATACAGCCACCTCGCCAACGCTGACAGCCTGTATCCATATACGATCTCTCCCGGAGAGAAGCGCTCTCTTTTTGGCCAAGTCATACCTGCCAAATCTTTCGGGAAAATCCCTGTGCAGCTTCCCTTTAAATATCAGGGCAGGCAGATATATGATGGAAAATATCAGAAAGCCTATGTCGTAGAGCATCTTTTATCGAATATCAACCTTATGGCTAAAATAAAGGCGCCTATAGTGATAGACGCGTCAGCGATATTGAAGACCGGCCATATCCTAAAATCCAGAAAATCTATTACATAGCCAAAGAGAACTCTGTCTATTAAGTTACCGGCCGCGCCTCCCAGTATAAGGCCCAGAGCGGTCAGCGTCAGGAGGTCCTTGCATCCGGTGCGCCATATGTAGAGACATATGAACGCCATTACGAGGGCTGAAGTTACGGTGAAGAAGAGGCCCTTCCCCTTAAAAAGTCCGAAGGCAACGCCGCTATTCAGGACCAATGTGATATGAAATAATCCCGGGATCAGCCTGATCGACTCCCCTTCAGAAAGATCTCTGAATAGAAAATACTTTGTCAGCCTGTCTACTATTACGACGAGCGAAGATACCGAAAGCAGCTTAAGTATCATTTACTTTCTGTCTTTGACTGACACGCTATGCAGAGCTCCGTATGCGGCAGCGCATCGAGACGCCTCTTGGGTATCTGCTTTCCGCACTCGGTGCAGCTTCCATAGGTACCGTCTTCCACTCTCTTAAGCGCCTCATCGATCGTGTAGAGTATATTCTGCTCATCGCTGGCTCTGCCGAGGGAGAATTCCACTTCATAATTATCGCTGGCGACGTCCGCCATATGGAATGAATATCCGGAAAGATCTCCGCTCGACTCTCTTTGAGACGTCTTAAGGGATTCTTGCGCTATATGGTTTATTCCTCCGCCTATCTTTTCGCGTTCTTTTATAAGAAGGGCCTTGTATTTATTCAGAGCCTTCTTCGGCAGCCTCTTGATCTTTATCTTCTTTGGTAAGGCCTGCGCCTTGATAGCCTTTTTCGCCTTTGCTCTCTTGACCACTTTCCGCTTCGTCGTCCTTTTTACTTTTTTCATACCGGATGTTCTCCTTTTCTTTTTAGATGTTCTTAACGCATCTTTCGCAAAGGGTGGGATGGTCCTTATGCGATCCAACTTCAGTGCTGTAGTTCCAGCACCTGGAACACTTACTACCTTTAGCCTTTTCTATCAACACGGCGCTTTCGCCATCCTTTAGCTCAACATTTGAAACTATGAAGAGGTATCTTAAGAACTCCTTCTTTTCGTTCAATATCTTCTTTATATCCGGGTCATTTGTAGTTATTGTGACTTGCGCTTCAAGGCCAGAGCCGATCTCGCCGGCTGAGCGCATCTGTTCGAGCGACTTTAACACCTCTTCTCTCATACTGACAAGAGCGCTCCATCTTTCTTCCAGGCCCTCATCTATCCAGGCACTATAGACCTTCTCTGTCGGCCATGATTCAAGATGTACCGACTCGCTCTTTCCTTTTGCATTGACGTATCCCCATGCCTCATCGGCTGTAACCGCCAAGAGCGGCGCCATCAATTTAAGAAGCGCCTCGAGGACCTCGAACATGGCCGTCTGCCCGGACCTGCGTTCAATGGATGACTTCGCGAACGTATACATCTTATCCTTCATGACATCCAGGTAGATGGACGAGACTTCGGTAACACAGAAATTATAGACATCGCGGTATACTTTATGAAATGCATACGTCTCGTAGTTAATGGTCGTCTCTTTTATCAATAGAGCGAGCTTGTGAAGTATCCACCTGTCAAATTCAGGCATATCTTTATAAGCGACCCTGTCCTTTTCAGGATCAAAGTCGTAAAGATTGCTCAGGAGATATTTATAAGTGTTTCTTATCTTTCTGTAGGCATCCGCAAGCCTGGTCAATATCTCGCCGGATAGCCTGACGTCTTCCGAATAATCGCTCGATGCCACCCATAGCCTCAATATATCCGCGCCATACTTCTTCATAACCTCTTCGGGAGTTATTACGTTGCCCAGAGACTTCGACATCTTCTTCCCTAGGCCATCCACAACAAAACCGTGAGTGAGCACCTGTTTGTATGGCGCCTTCCCGTCTATTCCCATAGCGGTTATGAGAGCCGACTGGAACCATCCCCTATGCTGGTCGGATCCTTCAAGATAAAGTTCGCACGGATAGTCCAGAATATCTCTCTTCTTCAGCACCGCCTGATGGCTCACGCCGGAATCGAACCATACATCTATAATATCGGTCTCTTTTTTGAAATAGGCCGAGCCGCATTTCCCGCATTTTGTGCCTTCCGGCATCAGCTCTTCTTCTTTCCTGATAAACCACGCATCGGCGCCTTCGGCCTCAACTATCTTCGCCACATGATCTATGACCTTGGCATCCAGTAGCACCTCTTTGCAATCCTTACAGTAGAAGGCTATTATGGGAACACCCCAATATCTCTGGCGAGACAGGCACCAATCGGGCCTATTGGCTACCATGGCGGATATTCTCGACTCACCCACTTCCGGTATCCATTTAACGTCTTGCGATATGGTCTCTAGCATCGATCTACGCAGATCGTTATGGTCTATCTTTAAAAAATACTGGTCCGTGGCTCTGAATATTATCGGCTTCTTGCAGCGCCAGCAATGAGGATATGAGTGAGTCACCTCTTCTTCATACAGCAGCCGGTCGAGCGACTTCAGCTTCTCGATGATCTCCTTGTTGGCCTTTGTGACATGATGACCGCTGAATTCGCCACAGGTATCATCGAATTTACCCCTCGGATCGACCGGCATCAGCGTATGCAGTTTGTATCTCTTTCCCGTTATATAATCTTCCTGGCCGTGGCCCGGAGCGGTGTGAACGCATCCGGTCCCATCCTCCATTGACACATAATTTGCATTTACAACTTTTGAAACCCTATCTATGAAAGGATGCTTAGCCTCAAGGCCTTCGAAATCTTTGCCCTTTACGGTCTTCAATATCTTAAACTCTTCTATACCTATTTTTTTCATGGCAGATTCAGCTAGCATCTTTGCCATAATATAGACTTCGTCGTTTCTTCCGGTAACGTATACATAATCCTCGTCCGGATGGACGGCTATAGCGACGTTTGCAAGAAGCGTCCAGGGCGTTGTCGTCCATATCACAAAATATTCGCTGGTGACCTGGTGACTTTGTGACTTTGTGACCTGAAATTTTACGTAAACGGACGGCGAGGTCTTATCTTCGTACTCCACCTCCGCTTCCGCAAGGGCGGTTTCACAAGTGATGCACCAGTTCACCGGTTTGAGGTCCTTGTAGATATATCCTTTTTCCACGAGCTTTCCAAAAGATCTTATGATAGCCGCTTCATAATCCTTAGATAATGTAAGATATGGATCGGCCCATTCACCCATTATGCCCAGGCGTTTGAACTGCTCGCGCTGAATGTCCACGTACTTCATAGCGTAGTCGTGCGCCTTTGATCTGAATTGGACCTGGTCGATATCGTATTTGGTCATCTTCAATTCTTTGAAGAGC
>CAYVCD010000030.1:0-17144 GCA_964450115.1 uncultured Planctomycetia bacterium | reverse complement strand
TCTATATTGTTCTTTGCCTTTTTTCATCTTACCGACCGGTGCCGTGGTCGTATCAGCTCCTATGGGAGTGGCTCCGGAGCGCTGAACACCGGTATTATGAACTACGATGCCGTCTGCGATAAAATTATGCTCACCCTCGACCCTAAGATCAAGCGTAGGTTCTTTGCCAACATACTTAATGGCCGTTACTTTTTCCACATCAAAATATTTATTCTCTACAAGCGGATTCTGGTATCTGTACTGGTTCGAGTATTTTTTGATATTTTTTTCTTTTCTTTTGCTGAAACAGACATACCCATAGGTGGAATCTTTCAACAATTCTCTATAGACACAATGCGTGCCTTTCAGTTTGGTCTGTTTATGGATCTTTCCTACCCTATAACCGGTCGTCTGCAGCAATAACCGCAGGCTCTTCAGGAGATCTTCGCTCGCAGATACGTACCGTGAGCTGTTATCGATCTTATAACCGTCTGAGAGCATCAATCCTTCGATAAAGCCTTCCTTCTCCTCCTTCGGCAATGTGAATACCCATCCGGGCACAACCTTATTCTTAGCGCCACTCTTAAAACCCATTGACTCTATGAATTTCGCGATATTGACAGAGTTGGTATATATGTAATTTTTATCCTGCCTGTGGATCGGTGTAGCGAAGATCCTGGGCTGTACTTCGGCCACCACCTTTCTCGCTTCGGAACCTTCGGGAACGGCAAAACCAACTTCCGCCTTTTTGGGCCTGATCCAGCCATCTCCGACGTATATACCTAAATACTTCATAAGATCGGTATTTGATCTGGGCGGTATATCCACCTGTCTGATCTTATTTACTTTGTAATCACCAAGCTCGGCTTTTCTGAACTCAAATTCGTAAGGCTTATTAATATCCATATGCTTCAGGGCAATCACTTCGTCTCCGGCTTTAAGTTCGCCCAGAGTCCTCCAGATAAAAGATCTCTTCTTGCCGGTACCGTTTCTCTTCAAAATAAGGAAAGGATGATTAGACGTAGCTTTAATTGAATGATGCAGCGTAGAGAGCTCATATACATCTTTCGTCCCGTTATCAAATACGCCGCTGCACTCTTTAAGAACAAGCTGATGGGTCTTCTGGTCGAAGGCATAGACGAGATCGCCTTCTTTGATCTCGGTTATCTTCCTTAATCCGTCTTTTGTCATTATCATAGACGAGGTGCTCAGACAGTTCATGTAAGCTTCGTTATTGTAGCAGACGTAGAGTATGTTATGCCCTCTCTCCATGGCGCCCGAAAGTGACTGCAGGCCTATATCATATGTGCCGCCGTCTCCGCCGAATGCTATAAAATTGAGCTTCTTATCGTACTTACCCTGCCTGACCCATGATTTATGCAGCGCCTCGACGCCGCTTATCGTAGCTGCGGCATTTTCAAATGCGCTGTGCAGGAACGGTACATTCCATGCCGTATAAGGGAATATCGTGGATACTACCTCTAGACACCCGGTAGCGCTCACAACTACTGTATTCGGGCCGGCCACCGCAAGGACCTGCCTTGCTACTATTGCGGCCCCGCATCCCGCGCACGCGCGGTGTCCGCCGGTGAATAATTCCTTTTGTTTAGATAATTCTTTTATATTCGCCATAATCTTACTCTCTCACACCCAGGTATGTTACTTTAGGTTTACTTTTTCCATCGATCATTTCGCCAAGATCATTATATACAGAACCTATATCTTCCAGCTTTATCTCTCTGCCGCCTAGGCCGAATATATAGTCCGGTATCTCTTTCTTTATATTAGAATCGAATAACGCCGCTTTTATCTCGATGGCAAGAGGCCCTTCATTGCCGCTTATCGTATCACTTCTATCCATCACAGCGACAGCCTTTATATTCTTCAGAGCTTCCGCTATCTCTTGCTTAGGGAACGGCCTGAAGACTCTGAGCTTTAAGACTCCCGCTTTTATGCCTTTTTCTCTTAATCCGTCCACGACGACCTTAGCCGTCCCGGCGGTAGACCCCATCACCACTATAGCTCGATCGGCATCATCCAATTTATATGATTCGAATAATCCGTAAGACCGTCCGAACCTTTCTTTAAAACTCTTCGCAACATCAAGTATTATGGCTTTCGAATCTATCATAGCTTGGGCAAGCTGGCGCCTGTGCTCAAAATAGTAGTCCTGGAGGTCAAGCGCCCCTAAAGTGATCGGTCTTTCCATATTTAACAAGTAGTGACCCAATTTCTTCGGGCCCACGAAATCTTTAACATCCTTATCATCGAATATATCCACCCTCTCCATTCCATGGCTTATTATGAATCCGTCTGTAGTGACCATGGTGGGTAGAGCCGCGGTCTCGGCTATCTTCACGGCCTGGATCATATTATCGTAGGCTTCCTCCGCATTCTCTGAAAATATCTGTATCCATCCAGAGTCTCTTATCATCATGGTATCTGAATGATCGCAATGTATATTGATGGGAGATGACAACGCTCTATTCACATCGGCAAGCACTATGGGAAGCCTCAAACCTGAAGCTATATATAGCATCTCGGCCATAAGGGCCAGCCCCTGGCTAGAAGTACCGGTCATCGTCCTGCCGCCAGCGGCACTCGCGCCTATACAAGCCGACATCGCCGAATGCTCGCTCTCGACAGGTACAAATTCCGTATCCACCAGGCCGTCGGCTACGTAACTCGCGAATATCTGTACTATTTCGGTGGCGGGGGTTATGGGGTAAGCAGCAACTACGTCAGGATTTATCTGACGCATCGCCTCTGCCATAGCCTCATTACCGGTTCTTGCTACTGTGCTTATCTTGGGCATATCTTTTCGTTCTTCTTAGCTTCTCTTTCTGGGATCATCTTTATGGCTTTACCTTTAACGGGGCATTCGTGCGCGCAGATACCGCAACCCTTGCAGTAGTCATAGTCGAATGCGACAAATTTACCATCTTTGGTGATAACGGCCGAATCCGGGCAATACATCCAGCAGGTCAGGCAATGTATGCATTTCTCAGGGATGTGTATCGGCCTTTCGCTTCTCCAGTCGCCGGTCTTGAAATCCCTCGCAGTGCCGCCGCCTTCTATGACGTCGCCCTCGGGAAGCTCTTTCCAGCCCGGTTTCTGTTTTTTTTCACTCATTTTACGATCTCACTTCGCTATACGCGCGCTCTATAGCTTTTAGATTGCCCTGTACCACCTCGGGCTTTGATCTGAACTTCTTCTCAAGCTTATGTTTCGTATCCTCGAACATCTCTTTGAAGTCCAGTATGCCCGTAGCCTTTATCAACGCACCAAGCATCGGTGTATTCGGGATATCCCTGCCTATGCAGTCTACGGAGATCTTAGAAGCGTCTACCGTGAATACTTTGATGCCGAGCTTTATGCCACAATCGTTCTTCACGTCTTGTGGCGCGCGTTCCGTATTGACGATCAGAACACCGCCCTCTTTCATGCCTTCCGTAACGTTCACGGACTCTATCAATGTGGGATCTAATACCACGACAATGTCGGGATTCGTCACGCCTGAATGAAGCATTATAGGTTTCGGAGATATACGGTTAAAAGATGCTACCGGGGCGCCCATTCTTTCCGGGCCGTATTCGGGAAACGCCTGAATGTACTTACCTGAAGAGAGTGCCGCGTCACCAAGCAAAAGGGCAGCCGTCTTTGCTCCCTGGCCGCCCCTTCCATGCCAGCGGATCTCTACTAAATCCTTCATTTAAATCCACTATGTCAGTAGGCCGGGTTTAAACCCGGCCTACTAAGTTAAATTACATATCTTCTTTTTTAGAATACCTTCTGAGCTACGGTCTTCTCTTGTCCGGCAAGCGCCAAATAGAGAGCCATGAATGAGGCCATCATAACAATGCCGAAATATCCGTTAAACAAACTATTTACCACCCCTATTACCATCTGCCCTATCTTTAAGGGCAGCGCCACAGTTAGAAGTCCGGTCGCAACGCCAAGCAACACTCCGATGCCTATGGCTATGAGTACCAGGAGAACGAGCAGAAGCAGTATCTTCCCGAAGGACTTTTTCACCACCCGCATGCTTCTCTTCATGGCTTCTATAACTCCGATCTCATCTGAGACCATCGTATAAGGAGACATCACAAGCAATATAACAAAGTATATACCCACCAGCCCTATCGCTATGGCTATGATGGACGCTATGACCGTGGCTATAACATTGTTAAGGGGTGCGGTAGCGGCCACTATTAAAGCGGCTATCACTGCTACTATAAGGACCAATAGGATCACTATCAGACCCAAACCCAATAAACGCAGGTAATATTTCAAACCATAGGAGGCAAAAGCACCAAGCTTCGCCTTTCCTTCCTTAATATAGTCCCTCACTAAACCTAGAGAGCCTCCCTGCATAAATATACTGACCAAAACGAAGAGTATGCTGAATACAAGGGTCATCAAAGCGGTTTCCGGAGGGATAACCGGTGCCGTTCCTGCATTAGCCCCTGGAGCGGGCATCGCGCCTGCCGGTATAATGGCTATATTGATCATATTCCATACGAGATTAAATACAAATAAGACTAGAACGAGCGCCATATTCTTGCTCGCTACGCCAAAACCCTTCTTTATCGCTTCTAACATGCCCATGGTTCCCCCTTTTAATTTCGCCCTTTAACCGTAGGGCACCCTTAAGGGTGCCCTACGACAAGTTGAGCGTCTAGTATAACAGGCAAATCGAAATATGTCAAGACCTTACCATCTCGCGCCTGCCTTCAAATGCCTTCAGTATGGTGGCCTGGTCCGCATATTCGATGTCGCCGCCCACCGGTATACCATAGGCTACCCTGGTGAGCTTAGAACCCGAAGACCTAAGCTGCTTCATCAGATACAGCGCCGTAGCCTCGCCCTCGGTATTGAAATCCGTAGCTATTATGATCTCTTTGAACTTCTCCTTCTTGACCCTCTCCAGGAGCTCGCCTATCTTCAGGTCTGAAGGGCCTATCCCGTCCAATGGTGACAAAGACCCCAAAAGAACATGATAGATGCCATTATACTCCCTGGCCTTCTCTATGGCTGTAATATCGTTTGGTTCCTCGACCACGCAGAGCATGGACCTGTCCCTTTCTCTGCTATTGCAAATATCGCATACCTCCGCGTCGCTTAGGTTATTACAGACCTTGCAGAACCTTACGGATTCTTTTACCTTAACTATGGCTTTTGCCAGGGTTTCGGCGTCATTCTTTGAAGATCTTAATATATGGAAGGCCAGGCGCTGGGCGCTCTTAGGCCCTATGCCCGGCATCTTGGAAAACTCCTCTATTAAAAGCTTCATCGATACCGGAAAGGCGTTCATTTTGTCTTACCCCTGCCTATTTCGCCCTCTATCTCACCGCCGAATATCTCCAGGGCGTCGCTTATTATGGGTTCGGAGCTGTCCTTCTTGGATGGCATATCCTTTATTATGCTGTCAGAGTCATCTGAAGCATGACCATTCTTACCGCCGCCATTCTCCGAGATCGCAAGCTTCAGTTTGGGGTCAAGTCCCGTAACATCCTTTATCGCTTTAAGTATGATGTTTTTGCACTCAGGGGTCTCGAGCGTATCCTTATGGAAACGGGATGACCTGGGAAACGAGATAGTTAATGTGCCGGAATCAAGGCTTTCCGGATATCCTTCTTTAAGATACATGGCTACTGATATCTTGCGCTCCTGGACCTGGTTTATAATAGCGTTCCAGGAACCTATGACATCATTAAGGCCGGCGCTGTGGTGAGCCTTCTTATCGGGCTTCGCTTCAGGTACCGGAATATCATTTTTTTTATGGGGCTCGCTTACGCCGACCTTTAACCCACCCTCCAACTTTTCAAGGCGCTCTATGAGATCTGCCGGGGAAGCGATCGAACCCATCCTCGTCAATTTTATCATGGCAACCTCAAAAGGCACCCTCGCCATGTTTGATTTTCTCACAAAATCTATGGTATTTGAAAGCGTATATATGATGTAGAGCATCTCTTCCACCGTAAACGACGCCGCCTGCTCTATATATCTCTTTATCTTCTCAGGCGATGCGTCTATCAGGTCTTTGGGATCCTTCTTTATCTTTGCCACCGAAAGGTCCCTGAAATGCTCTATCAGATAGAGGACGATCTGGGCCACATCCTTGCCCTCATTTGCAAGATCATCTATGATCTTCAGGGCTTTAAGAGAGTCTTTGGATTTAATGGACTCCGCCAGGCTGAATAGGATGTCGTCACTTACCGCCCCTAGTATTTTGGACGCGTCTTCAAGCGAGATCCGGCCGTCGGCAAAGGATGATATCTGGTCCAGCACTACTTGAGCGTCCCTCATACTGCCGTCGGAGTGCTTCGCCATCAGTATCAATACATCGTCGTCTACTTTGAGATCCTCTTTTTTGGCGATAGCTTTAAGGCTGTCGACTATATCCTTTATCGAAATGCGCCTGAAGTCGAATCTCTGGCAGCGCGAAAGTATCGTGGGAGGCACTTTGTGCGCCTGAGTGGTGGCGAATATGAACTTTACATGCTTTGGCGGCTCTTCGAGCGTCTTTAAGAGAGCGTTGAACGCCTCGGACGTAAGCATGTGGACTTCGTCTATTATGTAGACCTTGAACCGGCCTTTGGACGGCGAGAACTTCACATTCTCACGCAGATTTCTTATCTCGTCTATGCCTCTATTCGAAGCGCCGTCTATCTCCAGGATATCGAGGCTCGACCCTTGAGTGATCTCTAGACACGATGGGCATTTATTGCATGGATCCGCTGTGGGGCCTTTTTCGCAATTGAGGGCTTTGGCGAAGATCCTGGCTGTTGTAGTCTTCCCGACGCCGCGGGGTCCTGCGAATATATAGGCATGGGCGACCCTATCTTGAGCGATCGCGTTCTCGAGCGTCGTCGTTATGTGTGACTGGCCTACTACTTCTTCAAAGGCCTGGGGTCGGTATTTGCGTGCGAATACTATATAACTCATTATTGAGGGGCTTTATGGACAGGTCACTTCTCTATTCTTAGCTCAAAATCTTTCGTGCCGTCGTTTAATATCACCTTGTTCGGTTGAATGTCGATCACTTTATTTGTACCTAGAAGATCGCCTTTCACAACTATGGCGTCACCTATCATAGCCTTTGGCTTGGTTTTATTCCATATAATTCCGTTCAAGGTCAATTCCGAAGCCGTTGAAGCCGTTTGTCCGGAAGCAAAAGGGTTCCTCTTCCATGTTTTGAATTGACTTCTCCTGGCGCGCCGCGCGGTAGAAACAGCGCTCTTCACAGTGCTTTGCGCAGGCGCCGCGGCAACTTGTCCGGCAGGAGTTGCGGGAGCTTTAGCTCTGCTTTTAGGAGTGGACGTTACTCCATAGACCAGGCTGATCACAGCCAGGACGGACAGGACCATTAATGCTATGACCTTTTTATCCTGCATAGTCATCCTTTAAAGATAGGTACATATCTATCACCATATTGATCTTTAATTTTCTGCCATCGTCCTTATCGGGCGTTATGTCGAGGCTCCTCACCGTTACAATAGCTTTTTTAAGCTCATCTATAGTACCCACGAACTTAACGAACTGCTCACCGGTAGCCTCTATATCCATCTTTATAGGCAGCACCTTGTAGGGCATACCTTCCGGGATCATCACATTCCCCGGCTTCATTGATAGAAAATTTATTCCTAAAGATTTGCTATGCTTGGTAAAATCATCAATGCCCGCAGATGCCTCTTTCTCGGAGATGAGCATTCTTTTGCCGGACTCTTTATCGAGCTTTGATACGGCCTCTATAAGATTACGGGCATCAACGACCTGGCTCTCGCACGATCTGCAGTCCATGTACTTGGCGCCTGCCTCTTTCATCCGCGGAAAGAAGAATATGCCCCAGGCCAGCGAAATAATTACAGCAATGGCCACTATGATAGCTATCGTCTGATTATTCCGGATAAGCTTTATTAGATCAAATTTATCGCTCATAATCTATCCAGCATTTTATTTCGAACTCCACCCCTGAACCATCCGCGAGATTTTTACTTTCTATCAATTTTACGTTATTGAATAGCCCGGTTTCGAGCGATAATATAAAACTACCCAGCATCTGCTGCCCATCTGCAGATGCTACTACGCCCTTCATGTCGATGATCTTATTTTCAACCTTCAAACTCTCTATCTTTATCTCTTTAGGGACAAGAGAGCCGAGCTCTTTAAATACGTCCTCCCAGTAGGGCTCATTCACGAGCACCATATCGGCGACCTGTCTTGCCTGAGCTTCTTTTATCTGCGGGCCAAGACTGGCCAGTTCCAATTGCGCCGTCTGGATCCTCTTCTTAAAGTTACCTATCTTTATATTCATTCCCACCAGAAGCAAAACCGACGTTATCACTAAGGCGGTAACGACTACCTCGAGGGTTCCCCGCTTAACGGTCCTCTGGATCTCATCCTTTATCTCCGAAGGAAGAAGATTTATCCCGTTTGGATCGCTTAAACTCGCGCCTATAGCAAGCTCTAGCCGATGAGCATTTTTATCCCTGTCAACTAAGGCCCCTTTTTCCGCCTTAAGCCCATCGAGCGGATCTCCTATCCTGACCGGCATACCAAGTGAATCAGAGATGAATTTTGTCAGCCCGGTGAGGGAAGCGCCGCCGCCGAATAGCACTATATTATCGACCCTGGCGCCCTTTGACTCTTCCCTGTAATAATCGAGGCACCTGCTTATCTCATTGGCAAAATTTTCAGCCGGAGAGCGCAGCATGGAGAGTATCTGTATGGCGGGGATCTTATCGTCTATCAATCGTGTATCGTTCTCGGCCGGTAACCCTATTTCCTTCTTTATCTTTTCCGCTTCGTCGAATGTAAGCTGTATCCTGCCCCTATCCGACACGAGGGCGCCCGTCATCGATCTTGTAAAATCTTCACCACATATGGGTATCTTACGGGTGAATACAAGGCTCCTGTCTTTATATATGATGAATTCGGTGTGAGAAGACCCTATGTCTATAAAACATTTCAGTTCCTCTTCCTTGCCTGAGTATCCGGCCACCTTGCCCAATGCGTATGAGGAAGTCACAAATGATGACGGACGCACGCCGGCCTTCTCCAGTATCGATAAGCTCTTCTGGACTGTGTTTATCGGGCAGACGGCTACAAGAAGATCGTATTTTCGTATACCGTTATCCACTATATCCCCAAGTATCTCAAAATCAATAGTGGAATCATCGATCGAGAAAGGAAAGTAGTTCTTCGCCTCCAACGCTATGCCCTGCGCGAGTTCGGCCTTCGGCATATAAGGAGCCACGATCTTCTTTATAGCGGTAGAAGGGCAGTTAACGCTGGCGATAGTCCTGGATTTTTTTATATCTATGCCTCTCAATAGATATCGCAGCGCCGATACAGCTTCCTTTTCAAAAGAGGCTTCATCGGTATACCCGGCAAGCTCTTTGATCTCGGCCTTCACAAGGATAAGACCGTCTTCGGCCTCTTTGAAGAGAGCCATCTTAACGGCCGAAGAACCCACGTCGAGTCCGATCACATGATCTTTTTTGAAGAACTTTTTAAAGTCCATATTGATATATTATACCCTATAATACCGAGTTACTCAAAATTTTCTTTACGCCAGCCGGAGAATATCGCATCGCCGGAGTAGGTGGCAAAGCTGCGTATACGGCTCGTATCGTATCCGTTTCCTCGCAATGTCTTCACCCTGAAGTGCCTGCCGCCCAGACTTACGAGCGTATCTATATTGAAGACCGTGCTCGCGTAACAGAATTCTGTAGTTTCAGTCGCGTTGATGAAACCGGATACAGGCGCCAGGTATGAAGCGTCCGCGTTATCTATCACCGTATTCTGTTCAGCCGCCGTCAGATAACCGCCTTGACTCCGGACAAAATCAAAAAGATCAGTGGTGACTGCCGCATTCGAAGTATAGAAGCATGTGAATGGTGTAGAGTTCCTGAATGTTATTATCGCATTGGCAAGAGTCGTCGAGTCCCCGGCTCCCAGGCCGAGCGGATCGAATATCGCTTTAAGCACTCCAAAGGGCGCAGTGTTTACATTCACAGGCGCCCTGACGCTGGTACTCGCGGCGGTGGCAGGATGGGTATTATATGAATTTGGGTTTAAAAAAGAATATGCCGTGACATAATTTTTGATAGCTGTGTAATCAGCCACTGTTATGCCGGTGACCTGCTGCAGTTCTTCAACGCTATCAAAAGGATTTGTAAGAGGTGCCCCGCGGAAATTCACTATATTTGTAGCCTTTGTCGCGGCGCTCGATACGCCTAGATTGGTGAGAAGATTCTGAAGCAGTAACTGAGAAGCGTAGTTTAAGTGCACCTTGCTCTCTTCATCGGTGACCGTTATCGAATCGACCGTCCCGCCGCTTAAAGATATGGGGAATGTCGCGTATCCGCCGGTAGCCCAAAGCTCTTTTAAAGTATCTATCCCATATGTGACTTGTAAGTACATTGAGTCCACGTTCACATCTCTGTTGCCGGCAGTACGGATCGCGCGCAGGCGAAAGTTGGGGCTCATTATCTGACTCCAGGTGAGCCCAGATATAGCTGTACCGGCGTAAGGGACTATCACTGCGGAGTTCGGCAACACTTGAGTCAGCAAGGTTGTATAGTTAATCCCATCCGTGGTGTAAGAAAATTGTACGGTAGCCCCCGACCCCCCGGTTGCCCTACTAGCTCTTATGTAGGGCACCACCGAAACTATCCTTGTATTCGTATAGTTAGAGTCAAAAGTCCTCAATATAGCCAGATCGTTATTGTTATTAATAGTAGCGTTAACGCTATCTATATACCTCATATTGTCCTGAGCACCGATGCTGGAGGAAAGCGAAGTATCCGCACCTCTCAGATCGGCTACGCCCGTGCGCGAACCCGGCGACGGCGCTGATCCGGCATAGTCATCGCTTATCGCTCTATATGCCTTGTTTATACCGGCATCGGCCATGCCGCCCATATTGACATCATCAGACTGCGGCGCGACATTTCTCATATCGGCCGTCGCCATGTATAGAAGCGCTCCGGTAAATACTGTGAGCACCGTCATGAATATTAGAGTGAGAATAAGTATAAAGCCTTTTTTATTTTTCATATGATCTGCAAAAATATCTTTGTGCGAAGACGAAATGTTTCATCTCCTTTTATGGCGGTGGCATCTACTGCCACCAGGTGCACATTGGCCAAAGTCACCGGCACTGAGAGCAAAACGTTATTATCATTGTAATAGGTGAATGCTATACTCTGTACTGAGCGCACTAAAGTCTTAGTCACAGCGCCGACGACCCTGTTAAGGGGCGCGCCGGCCGCGCCAGACCAGGTATATTGTATCGTCTCATTCACTCCGTTATTATCGAGATCCGCAGTAAATGTTACGGATGTAGCTGTAGCGGCGGTAATTGAAAGCGCCTGGTGAAGCTCTTTAGTCATAGTGATGAAGGCGAGCGAAGCCTCTTCCTTTATATCGTAGCGGGATGTCTGACCGGAAAATACTATAAATCCCGTAGAGTATACGACCCATATGGCTCCGAGTATGACGGATATGAGCATGACCGAGATCAATAGCTCTATCAGGGTCAAGCCCTTAGACGTCTGAGACATATGTCACCATAGTGGTAGTCATTACACTATTCTTTGCGGACCAATTTACTTTTACTGTCACTTGTTTTAATCCAGTCTGAGCCGGCGTAAGATCGCCGACCAATACCTCCCGTGTAAACCCGGCAAAACCCGGCACTGTGACCGCAGGCGTTTGAATAAGGGAGGAGAGGGTCGCGTATGTGGCGTTTCTCAACTCCTCCACCTTCTCCTGGGCAAGATTTGCGGCTATCACGGTATACTCGTTCTGGGCACCGACAAAGAGACCTGTATTCAGGATCTGCAGGAGAGAGACAAATCCGACGCCGAAAAGGAGGAGAGCCAGCATCACTTCGAGCAAGCTGAATCCTCCTTTACGGCTGCGGATCTTCATGAAAAACAGATTACGGCGTGGTATCAACCGGCGAACCATTCGTTACGTAGATACACTTCTGCGTATCGGAAGCGACTCCGGCGCTCGTTACCGTCGCGGTTCCGGCCGTAGTGCCGGGTCCGGCAGAATATACAACAAAATAATCGCCTGCCACAACGTATCCATAAGCCGCTCCGCCGAACGGATCGGTAGGTAATGTTGTGGGCGCTATCTGCGGGGTGGTGCTTGCAACCTGGCTAAGCGCCGCCGGCAGCGTGTTGCTATTATGCATCTGGTAGCTGAGCACCGCAGTCTGCAGCATCCTCAGTTCACCTTTAGCTTTTGCGATGTTGCCTTCATCCTGAAGGCCTTTGAATCTCGGCATCGCTATGCCCACAAGGATACCTATTACCGCTATTACTATCAGCAACTCCAGTATCGTAAAACCCTTTCTTCTTAAGAACATGTTATTTCCCCCTTTCTATTTACTTTTTTATAGCCAACATATAGATCACTATGCCCAGCACGATCAGGAGAAGGCCACTCATCTTATTCGAAGAGCGCATCTTGTCCTCTATGGGAAACAGATTTTTGTTCAGCCAATCGGATATCTTCCTCTCAGTATCCGGCTTGAATAATAAGATGACTCCAAATACGAACAATACGATCGCGGACCCGATCAAAACTATATCCATATAACACCTCCTCTCCTTTCATTTTAATGCCTTAAAGTCTTCACCATATCGAACATGGGTAAGAGCATCGACGCCATGATGACGCCTACCATTACACCCATCACCATAAGAAAGAGCGGCTCTATGATAGTGGTGAGCTTCTTTACCGCGTAGCTCACCGTCATGTCATAAAAGTCGGCTATCTTCTCCAACATCGCGTCAAGTCCGCCCGACTCTTCGCCCACGGAGATCATCTGTACCACATCCGGGGGGAATTCGCCGCTCACCTTAAGCGGTTCGGCGAGCTTCTCGCCCTTCTCTACGTATCTACGCACATTCGCTATGATATTTTCGAGTATTTTGTTTCCGGCAACATTTTTTGTTATATCTAAAGAGGTCAGTATAGGGACTCCGGAAGTTAAAAGAGTGGATAGAGTCCTAGTAAATCTGGCTATGGAGACTTTTCTGTATAACGGGCCTATTATGGGAAGGTTCAGCTTTAGATTATCTATAAAAAGTCCGCCCCGCTCCGTGCGCGAATATAGTTTCACTATTGTGTATAGCGCTATAACCGAAATTAAGAGCCAATACCAGTAATGTTTCACCGCGAAGCCTATGTTGTACACGATGAGCGTGGGCATCGGCAGCTCGACCCCGGTCTTCACATATATCTTTACGAACTGCGGTATGACGAAGGTGACCAGGAAGAGCATTACAGCCATGCCAAAGGAGAATAGTATGATGGGGTAAAATAACGCGCCCTTGATCTTCTCTTTTATATCTTCCTGGTTTTCATAGAACTTGGCATACCTCATCAGGACGGAATCCAGATTGCCGCTCGCCTCGCCGGCTTTAACCATGTTAACAAAAAGTTTTGGGAATACTTTGCCATGAGTGGCAAGTGAGTCGGATAGAGTGGACCCGCCCTCGACCTGTCTGGCCACGCCATCTATAGTCTCTCTCAGCGTTTTATTATCTACCTGCTTGCCGAGGGTCGATAGGCTCATCAATATAGTGATGCCGGCATTTATCATGTTCGACAGCTGTATATAGAACATGAGCATATCGTCCGACTTTATCCTCTTCACGCTCTCAAATATCGATTCTAGCTTGAACCCGGTGGTCGCTTCAGAGACGCCCGTCACCATGTAGCCCATCTTTCTCAGTTTCTCTACGAGCTCATTCTTCGACGCGGCTTCCATCGCCCCCTTGACCAACCGCCCGTTATTGTCGCGCGCTTTATAGTTATACATGGCCATAAGGATCGATCACTTTCTCAAGCTCTTCGGTAACGCTACGGTAAATTTTGAGCCGTTATTTATTTCCGACTCTACGGATATCGAGCCTTTATGCATATCAATAATATCCTTCACTATGGACAGACCCAACCCGGTGCCTGATATACCGGTAGTATCATTTCCTTCGACACGATAAAATCTGTCAAAGACTTTCTCAAGATCGCCCTTTGGTATCCCCATACCGGTGTCCTTCACCGAAATTAATATCGAATCATCCGCCTCTTCCAGGGACACCTGGACTTTACCCGACAGCTTGTTATATTTTATAGCGTTATCCACGAGGTTGCTTATCACCTGGTTCAGTTTCTCGGGGTCGCCCCATATCTCAATTTTTTTATCCGGAATAACGCCTTCCAGGACGATGCCCTTTTCCTTAGCTATCATATCCAGGGAATCCATTATCGTTTTTGTGGCGTCGGTGATGCTGAAGAAGCTTCTCTTCATCGAGGACCCGGAATTTTCCCGGCGGGCGGAATCTAAAAATTCATTTATAAGACGATTGAGGCGTTCAACGTTCTGATTTGAGATGTCGAGGAACTTCTTCTGCTTTTCGCTCACAGGACCTAATGAACCTTCCGACAGAAGAAGAAGGGCTTCCTTTATTACGGCGAGAGGTGACTTAAGCTCGTGTGATACATTCGTCACCATGTCGTAACTACTTTGGGATATTCTTTTTATCTCACTTTTAAGCCGTTCGTTCTCCGCCGCTAAAGAACGGGCTATTCTCAGCCTGTAGAAACGTTTTATGGGTTCGCCCACGATACCCAATTTCATCTTTTCCATTATCCTGTTCACTTTAGCCCTCTTCCGTTACTCTTAATACCTCTTCGACCGTCGTGAGGCCCTCTTTGATCTTACGGATGCCGTCTTCTTTGAGCGTTATCATCCCCGACGCGAGCGCCAATTTTCGTATCTCATCCGTAGAGGACTTCGAGATCACGGCATTGCGTATCTTTTCGTCCGGGGTCATCAACTCATATATACCTATCCTGCCTTTATAGCCCGTGCTCATACATTTCGGGCATCCTGCGCCCCTGTAGAATTCCGTCTTTTCCGAAGAACTGACGCCCAGGTCCTTAAGCTCTTCCTTTGTCGGAGCATACTTCTCTTTACATTCGGGACAGATGGTCCTCACAAGACGTTGGGCCAATACGGCTATGACGGATGACGACACCAGGAAAGGCTCCACCCCCATATCGATCATCCTCGTTACGGCGCCCGGAGCGTCATTTGTATGCAAAGTTGAGAATACCAGATGACCCGTCAGCGCCGACTGTATAGCGATCTCTGCGGTCTCGTGGTCTCTCATTTCGCCGACCATTATTACGTTGGGGTCCTGCCTCAAGATAGAGCGCAATCCATTAGCGAATGTCAGGTCCACTTTGTTGTTTATCTGTATCTGCCTTATGCCCGGCAATTTATACTCTACGGGATCTTCGACAGTTATGATATTCTTCTCTACGGTATTTATCTTATTCAGCGATGCGTAAAGGGTGGTGGTCTTACCACTGCCGGTAGGCCCGGTGACCAGTATGATCCCGTGGGGCCGGTGGATAAGCTTATCGAATCTTGCAAGAGTGTCTTTCGAGAAACCGAGATCCTCTAGGCTCATCACAGCGCTTGCGGCATCGAGCAATCTCAATACGACATTCTCCCCATAAATGGTGGGCACACACGACATCCTGACATCTATCTGCTTTCCTTCCATCTTTATGGTGAATCTGCCGTCCTGAGGAATACGCCTTTCGGCAATATTAAGATCCGCCATGATCTTGAGTCTCGAGATTATCGCGGACTGCAGATGCTTGGGCGGGGCGCTTATCTCATGCAACATTCCGTCGACCCTGAAACGGGTCTTAAGTGAATCCTCCTCCGGCTCTATATGTATATCGCTGGCACGCTCCTTTATCGCTTTCATTATTATCATATTGACCAGTTTGATAACGACAGGCTCTTCGACTATACCCTGGAGTTTCTTTAAGTCTATCTCTTTACCGTCCTCGACCCCAAGCCCCTTCTCATCGATGGACTTTATCAGGTCCTCCATGCTGCCCTTGGCGCCATAATATTCGTTGAGGGCCTTCTTTATCTCTCCTTCAGTTGCGACGGCAGGCTCTATGACGAGGTTCGTCTTTGACCTGACCTCATCGAGTGCAAAGACGTTCCATGGATCCGCCATGGCGCATGTCAGCCGGTTGCCTATCTTCAGTACAGGTATGAGTTCATGCTTTCTCGCCAGCGACTCCGGCACCAGCTCTATTATCTTCGGGTCTATCAGGTAGTTGCCAAGCTCTATGTGCGGTATCGAGAGTTTATTGCTTAAGAACATGACGAGATCTTCTTCCGCTACGTAACCCAATCGCACCAAAGATTTTATCAGGCGTTGATTTGAACGCTTGGACTCCTCTTCGGCCTTCTTGAGCTGTTCGGCGGTTATTACGCCCTCGGCGACAAGGCTGTCACCCAAGGACAACTTCTCTTTAGCCATCTCTTACTCCCCTAAAAGTTCTTTGATCTTTGAAAGCAATACCTTCGGATCAAAAGGCTTTGTCACATACTCTTCCGCGCCCAGATCTTTTCCGAGCCTTACATCTTCTTCCTGAACCCTGGCCGTGAACATTATTATAGGTATCTTGGAATAACGCGCGTCGTTCTTTAAGAGACCACAGACTTTATATCCATCCATCTTCGGAAGCATGAGATCGAGTATTATTAGATCGGGTTTATCTCTCTTCGCCTTATCGAAACCGTCCTGGCCGTCATAAGCTGAAATGGTCTCATAGCCGGCGGCCTCAAGCCTCATCTTCACCATTTCGACTAGCTGAACCTCATCATCGACTATCAGTATTCTCTTCGCCATCGCTCTCTCCCTATTTCCCTTTCTTATGAAATCTCGCCGACATATTTAAGGCGCTCGTTATATTATCGACTTCCTTCGCGAGATCGTCCGTCTTGACGATGAAACCCGAAGCGCCGAGCTTACTGGCAGCCTTAAATCTCTCATCGGTGGAGAAGGCCGTTATTATGTATACCGGCAGGCTATCGTCCATCTTTCTTATCCGTCTTAAGACCTCGAGCCCGTCTATGCCGGGCATCAATACATCGAGAAGCACCGCATCGGGCTTACTATTTTTAACATAGTTGAGCGCTTCCTCGCCGTTGGCGGCGGTTGTGACCTCATAATCATTGGCTTCCAACCTTGTGCGCATCACTTCCAGAAAATCCGGCTCATCGTCTACGATCAATATCTTCCTCTTAGCCATAAAGCCTCCTT
>CAYVCD010000029.1:0-17144 GCA_964450115.1 uncultured Planctomycetia bacterium | reverse complement strand
GGCCGATCTTCTTCTTTGAGCTCTTTCGCTTCTTATACTTGTAGGCTACGAGCTTGTCGCCGCGGATCTCACCCAATAGTTCGCAGGTGACTGTGGCGCCCTTAAGATACGGTGATCCAACATGGATTGAGTTGCCTTCCTTTATAAGAAGAACATTACCCAGCTTTAAGGTCTTGCCATCCTTGACCTCAAGCGTTTCTGTCAGGATTATGTCGTCTTTTGCCACCTTGTATTGCTTGCTTCCTGTCTCGATTACCGCGTACATCCAATACCTCCCTATAGTTACTTTGAGCGACATACTATAGCATATCGCCCGCATTACGTCAAGCGAGAGCTTTTTATTTCTTTTCGTCTATTTTGATCTCTTCCATGTGCTGATTGGGGTCTTCTATCACGCGGATATACTTCCTGAAGCGCCTTTCAAGCTGTTTTATCATATTCCTTTCGGGCGCAACCACATACGATGCGACTTCCGGATGGAGCGTTACGAAGACCTCCCGGGCTCTAGTCACGGCTAGTATGCGCGCAAGCTGGCGCGCGAGGTTGGTCGATACTGTGGAAGGCGATTTTATGGTGCCTCTACCGCCGCAATATGGGCATCTTTGGTGGCTCTTAGCCTCGATGCTGCGCCTCACTCTCTGGCGCGTCATCTCCACTAGGCCTATGCTTGATATATTAAGTATCTTCGTCTTGGCTTTATCGTCCTCAAGCGCTTTTTCAAGAGCCTTGACTATCGATTTTCTATGTCCGCCAAACTCCATATCTATGAAGTCTATGATTATTATACCGCCTATGTCGCGCAGCCTGAGCTGGCGCGGGACCTCTTCAGCGGCTTCCAGGTTAGTCCGATAGGCCGTCTCCTCCAGGTTCTTATGCCCGACCGATTTGCCGGAGTTAACATCTATCGCCACCAGGCTCTCGGTCTCGTCAAATACCAGATATCCGCCAGATTTAAGCTGAATTATCCTGTTGTATACCTTATCTATCTGCCTCTCCACATCATATTTTTCGAATATCGGCATCCTGTCGGTATAAAGCCTCAGCCTGCTCCTAAACTGCGGTGAGGTCATCCTTAAGAATTTCGAGATCCTCTTATAATCGTTCTTCGAATCGATCTCGAGCCTTACGGTAGCCTCGGTGAAATTATCGCGAGCTGTCCTTAAGATAAGGTCGTATTCCTGGTGGATCAATTGCGGCGGCTTTGCCTTCCTGGCCTTATACTTTATATGCTGCCATAATCTTATTAGATAGCGTGTCTCACGGAAAAAATCTTTCTGGCTCGCTCCCATAGCGGCCGTTCTCACTATAAATCCTATATCTTTAGGGAGCTTCAGCTCCTCTATGATCTTCCGGATCCTGTCGCGTTCCTTGTGGTCCTCTATCCTCTTTGACAGGCCTATGCGGTTATCGAACGGCATCAGCACAAGGAATCTGCCCGGAATAGATATATGGGCCGTAAGCCTGGCGCCCTTAGTGCTGATCGGCTCTTTTACGACCTGCACCAGGACCTCATCGCCCTTTTTGAGCATCGTAGCTATCGACTGCTTCTTCTGATCATCTCTCGTCTGTTGGTGTTCTCCGCCCTCTTCCCCCAATAGACGATCAAAGCCCGAAGTGTCTTTCTCAACATCCGTAACATAAAGGAAGCCGTTCTTCTCGAGGCCTATATTTACAAAAGCCGCCTCTATCCCCGGCAATACCGATTCAACCTTGCCTTTATAGACATTACCTACGAGGTTTACGGTATCGGCCCTCTCTATGTAGAACTCCTCTATCTTTTTGTTATCCAGTACCGTGACGCGTTTTTCGTGCTGCTCGACATTAATATATATCTCTCTTGACATGTTCTATCCTATCTCTTCGGCTTTAGTGATCTTTACGCCTTTGGGCAAATTACTATTCAACGATCCAATAAATACGGCAGGCCCGACCTTATTCGACATGTGAACGGTCAACGTCTCGTCGAAGCTCTCGACGCCTAATTTCAAAGCTCTACCGGTACTCATCTTTAAATGTGGGCTGAAACCCTGGGTCATCGTAACTGGCAGGTCGGCTCTACGCAGAGCTCTCTGAAAAAGCCTCATGAGGTCAAGATGAGATATGAATCTCATATCGCCTGTCTTTTGAAAAGTCGAGTCTATCTTCAATACCTACTTGATCTTTCTCTTCTTAATAGTCTTCTGCCAGTCTTCCTGGCTCAATTCATAATTGGGATTATATGCTTTATCGGGAAGCGGAACATCCAATAGCTCTTTGTCCTTCTTCATGATCCTGACGGTCACGAAGAATATAAGCTCTATCTTCTGCTTCATCTTATTCTTTTTGGTAAAGAGAAGCCCCAGGCCCGGGATATCCCCCATAAGGTCTCCCAGGATAGGCAGTTTATTCTTTGCGTCGACGATCCTCTCTTTGATCAGGCCGCCTATAAATATGGTGTCGCCGTCTTTTATCATGACTTTTGTATTCGCCTGCCTTGAAGTGAATACCGGGGCTACGATGCCATTGGCTGCGTCGATCGTATCGTATTTTAAGAGGTCACTGATCTCAGGCACTATATCCACCACTATCTCGCCCTTATCGTTTATATGCGGCGTGACCTTCAGTTTTGTGCCGAGGTCCTTCGCTTCGTAACCGGTTATCTCTATCTTGCCGGTCATAGCATTTCTCTCATACTTGGGCATATTTAGCGTCTGGCCTACGAGTATATTCGCTTCGCTGTTATTCAGCGTTGCTATGCGGGGATTCGACACTACATTAGTCTCGGCTCTCTGTTTTAAAAGTTCAAGAACGGCGCTAAACTGTGAAAAGTCGAGAGTCCCGAAGCTGAACGTGTCTTTAAATATATCCTGGGAATAGTCGACAAATGGGAAACCTTTTGCGTAATTGGTAGCTCTTGGCGTCGTGGGATAAGCTGACGGAGTTTGAGTTGTAGTTTGCCCGCCCTGATCTTGCGTAACTACTGTCACCCCTGTTTGAACTAAAGGAGTATATTTTTCAAGCAGTTTACTATCCGATTTAAAATAGTCAAAAGGAAATGTGGTGGGCCGCTTGGCGCCGCTTATCTCGAACTTAACGTTCCAGTCTATGCCTATTCTCTCATCATCGCCCAGCACAGTCTCTATGATCCTGGCCTCTATCAGGACCTGCTCTGTCTCTTTATCCAGCTTCTCCAATATCTGGGCCACTCTGTATACGTTAGTGGGAATATCGGTCACTATAAGCATATTGGTCCGGTCATCAAACTTCACTTTGCCTCTGCTTGATACTATCTTCTTTATAGAAACTACGAGATCCTTGGCTTTGCCGTAATTAAGGCTCATAGCCTGTGTAATGACCTCTTCCTGTTTCAGTTTATCGAGCGTCACCACGCGGATTATATCGCCTTCTCTCTCGTAAGAGAAGCCGTAATTACGCACTATCACATCGAGAGCGACCTTCCACGGTTTATCCGTAAGCCTTAGGTCTATTACGCCTTTAACATCGGGGGCGGCCACAATATCCACGCCGGCCACTTCCGATATGTAGGAGAGCACCGTCCTTATATCGGCGCCCTTGAAATTCACCGTAATATTTCCCGGCGTGATCTGGTTCGGTTCCTCGACGGGTGCGGGCATAGCTACAGGCTCTTCTACTTCTGTCTTTGGAGCCTCGGCTTGCACGGCTTCTACCTTTGGAGCCTCTACTTTAGGAGCCTCCGCTATGGCGGGCACTGCCTCTTTAACTTCCTCCGCTGCAAAGAGCGCAAAAGGCGTAAGTAGAAACAATATTATAAGTATGGGTATCAGACGTTTCATTTTATCTTCCGCTTCTTAACGTTCTTCTGCCACTCTTTCTGATTATAGTCGTAATTTGGCTTATAAGCCTTCTCAGGTAACGGCACATTTTTTAATACTACCCCCGCCTTCATAAGCTTCACGGTGATAAAGAATATGAGCTCAGTCTTCTGCTTTACCTTCTCCTTCTTCGAGACCAATAATCCTATGCCCGGCACATCTCCCAATAGATCCCCCAAGAAAGGAATGGGTTTCTTCACGTCCACTATATTCTCTTTTATCATGCCGCCTATAAATATGGTATCTTGGTCCTTTATCATGACCTTTGTGTTTGCCTGACGAGAGGAGAATACAGGGGCGACGATGCCGCTCTTAGCGTCAAGAGTATCATACCTTAAAAAGTCGCTTATCTCAGGGGCTATATCCACCGTGATCTCATTCTTTTCGTTCACATGAGGAGTCACCTTTAACTTGATGCCGAGGTCTTTAGCGTCATAGCCGGAAACCTCCATCATGCCGGTAGTGGAGTTCCTCTCATATTTCGGCATATTTATGGTCTGACCCACTATTATGTAGGCGGGATTATTGTTTAGCGTTGCTACGCGTGGATTCGAGACTACATTGGTATCAGCGCGTTTCTTTATCATCTCTAATACCGCTCTAAACTGTGAGAAATCGAGCGTACCGAATGTAAATGTATTTTTGAATATATCCTGAGTGTAATCGACAAATGGAAATGCTTTGCTGTCACCGCCGCCCGCGGGACCATTGGCACCCATAGGATACTTACCCACAGTCGTCTGCGCGACGCTACCTGCACCGCCGGCACCTGCCGCAACTCCTGATGTCCCAGACTGCACAAGCGGTGAAAATTTATCAAGGTACTTATTATCTATATTATAATAATCAAATGGGAATGTTATCGGCCTTTTCGCTCCGCTAGCCGCTATCTTGATATTCCAATCTATCCCCATACGCTCGTCATCTTCCAGGACCGTCTCCAAAACCCTTGCCTCTATAAGGACCTGGTCGGTCTCCCTGTCGAGCCTCTGTATTATCTGGCCGATCTTATATACGTTGGTCGGTATATCTGTGACCAGGACCATATTGGTCCTGTCGTCGTACAGGACATTGCCCCTGTCCCCCACCATATCTTCGATGGCGCCGACTATCTCTTTAGCTTTGCCGTAGTTTAGGGGAAAGGCCTGTGTCACGGCCTCTTCCTGCTTTAATTTATCCAGAGTTACGACCCTGATGATGTCTCCGTTCCTCTCATACGCGAAACCGTAGTTACGCACTATGATATCGAGCGCGACATTCCATGGTTTGTCGGTGAGCTTCAGATCTATTATGCCCTTAACATCCGGAGCAGCTATAACATCCACACCCGCCACCTCCGATATATATGAAAGGACCGTCCTTATGTCCGCGCCTTTAAAATTTACGGTGACATTGCCGGGTTGGAGCTCCGCAGGCTCTTCTTCTTTAACAGTGGCTTCAGGGGCGATAGCTTCTGGAATAGCGGCTACGGGAGCAACGGCTTCAGTAGCAACGGCTCCAGGAATAACGGCTGCGGGAACAGCAGCTTCGGGCTCTTTGGTATCAGGAGTTTGTACGACCGGAGCTTCTACGGTAGGAGATTCTACTGCACTATTCTCATCGGCGGCGATACAATTTAGCGACAGAAGGGCCACCATGATGAATGATATGGATAGCCTCTTGATCATTCTGTTACTCGCCAACTTTAATTCCCTTTTCGTCCTGTAGATTTAATGTATAAACTTTTCCGTCTATCGAAAGCTCGACCGTCTTTTTAGATATCTTCTTTATCTGTAGAAGGCCGAACTTATCATTCTCTTTCACCATCTGTCCGTTCAATATAGCGATATTCTTTCCCAGAGGCCCCATCGCTATACCTTCGAGGAGTACATCCTGTATGTTGACTATTCCCTCTAGTCCGGCCGGACGGCTCCCCTTATCCTGTCCTATCAATGGTATGAACGGATCGCGCTTGCCTTTCGACTCATATCCGGATATCGTTCCCGGCAACAGAGATGAAAGTACTGCCGCAAACACCGCCATCACTATAATAATATACACTATTTTTCTCTTCATGGCACTATTTATTTTCCGGAAGCAGTATGTACGTACAGACCATCAGCTCCACGTCATGTTTTTTCGGGCTCGACTTGTTGGCCTTTATATCTATATCTACCACTTTCATAAACCTATCCGCGTTCTCCAGGCTGTTCAGGAAATGGCCAAGCTCATGATAGCCGGACTTTGCCGTTATCAATATGGGTATCTCGCGGTATATCTGGCTCTTCTTCGCGGACTTATCATCTTTAAAGTAGGGCATGGCCGGCACTATGCCGACTATCTTTATGTCGGAGGCCTTGACCATATTCGAAAGATTTTCTAACAGTGCCGGTATCTCCTGCTCGGCCGGAAGCTTCTTCTCATACGACTCTACTTTCTGAGTGCGTTCTTTCAGGCCTTTCTGCAGGCTTTCAAAATCTTTTATTACGACTCTCGCCGTTCTCAGCTCCGATTTGGTCCTGCCGGTATTGACGGTCAGTTGAAATACCCTCATGGCCTGCGGAACGAAAACAAAATATAGATAGAGAGCCGCGGCCGCCAAAGCCGCGCAGATCGTCAGCAGCATGATTTGAGTCTCTCTGTTCTTCAGGTCTATGTTCTTAAAATCGACGCTCTTAAGATCGTCTAGTATATTCATCATCTTGCCTTAAAGAAGCATGTTATCTTAAAGGTCATTATCTCCTGGTCATCCACCTTCTCTCTCTTGATGGTGCCAAGCTCTATATCGCTGAAATCGGAATAGAATTCCGGATCATCCTTCAGGCTCTTTATGAAGCGCCCTATCAGTGCGGTCCCCTCCTCGCCCATACTGGAAGCCGCGCCGTACAGAATAAGATACCGGGACAGGGTTTCCTCCGCCGACTGACCACCCTTCTTCTTGGCCGGGCCTGCCTCGGCGGACTTAGGAAGAGCTCTGATCTTCTCATCGTACTCCAACTCCGTAAGCCATATTCCCGGAGTCATGGAGTCGCTTAAGCTGTTAAGTTTCTTCTCCCAGCTGAACCGCTTGACCATAAGCTCGTCTATGGCGGCTACTTTCTTATTGGTGGTATCCACCCGAACTTTAAGTTTTTCGGTCTCCAGCTTTTTGGGCAGTATATCCTTATATTGAAGAGACAGGGATTTAAAAGTCGCGCCGGTCATAAAGCCTATGACAAAGAGTATGAGCTGGATGATCAATATCACGCCGGCTGCCCACGCCGCCATACCTATCAACGGCAGACTTGGCATGCTCATTGCGGAAACGTCTATGATCTCCGAAGAACGCCTCTTCTTCTTACTCTCTTCCGGAAGTAAATTTATCTCTATCATAGATTATTCATCACCTTAACGCTAAACCTACAGCGACCGCGAAAGAACTTTTCATCTTATCGATATATTCCATATTAAGGCCGCCTCTGGATTTATTCAAAGATTCCAGCGGGTCCCAGAGAATAGGCTTCGATTCGAATGCTTCCTGAAATAATACTTCGAGACCAAAAACGGCCGAAGACCCTCCGGATACGCATATCTCATCCACGCCTCTTCCGCTCTGATTTTCATAATAATTCAGCGATAAGCGCGTATCATCAAGAAGGTTATTCGTGACGCTCTTAGTGCAGACTATTATATCCTGCAATTTATCCTTGGGAGCAAGCTTTACGTCCTCCGCGCTCTTTATATCGATACTCAGCGCCCTGGAGATCGCCTGACTAAAATCATTGCCGCCTATGGCTATATCCCTGGAGAAACACAATACTCCATCTTTCACTATACCCACATTCGTAACGCTGGATCCTATATTAAGAAGCGCTGCTGTCTTGCCCACGGCAGTGCGGGAAGGGCTCTTTAGAAAAGCATTGGCTACGGCAAAAGTATCTACATCCACCACACTTACCGAAAAACCGCTCTCCTCGGCGATCGACACCTTATTCATCACGAAATCCTTCTTGGCGGCAACGAGCAATATCTCAAGTTTGCCTTCCTTATCGTTCTTTCTAAGTATCTGATGGTCGACCATACAGTCATTTAGCGGGAACGGCACATGCTTCTCCGCCTCGAATCTTATGGCGCCCTTCAACTCGTCATCTCTCATCTTGGGCATCGATACGAACCTGACTATAACGGAAGGGCCTGAGACCGATATGGCGGCATCCTTTGCGGTAATCTTTATCTCATCCGATAAAGATTTTATCGCCTCTACGAGAGGCGCCCGGATAGACGAGGACGCCTTCTTCATCCCGAGGCATACGAGGCTCGAATTCTCGCCTGATGTGGCGACCTCTACCATCTTTACAGATGAGCTGCCTATGTCAAGGCCCACTCTGTTCTTTACTTTCAGATGATCCTTTTTTCCGTGGCCAAAGTTTATCATTTTTTATTCTTAAATTTGTAATTAAACCCTTCGACGGACATCTTTTTGAGAGCTTCCGATATATATAATATACTCTTCGCGTGTTTATCTTTAGGGTCCGTTTTCAATGCCTCCTGGGACGCAGCGATCTGCTTATCAAACCCATCCGACAGCCTGGCCTTATCTTCCGGCTTCACCCTGCGCCATGCTTCAACCATATTTCCGCCAACGTTAGTCTTATCATTATTTTTGTACATATCCTCAAGATCGGCATTTTCCGCATTGTCAGCGGCGGGCTTTGGAAGAGCCATCTTGACCTTATCTATATCATAAATGGATTCAAAGGTCCGCTGCGCAACCGCAGGCGCCTTGCTTTTTTTCAGATCCGTCGCCATTTTTTTATGTGACGACACAAAAAAAGGCCTTATCATAACTATTAATATCAGCGCTATGGATGCGGCCATGGCCACATTCAGATAGAGAGCGTTGTTATCTTTGACAGAGATCTTCATTCTAGTTCTTTTCCCATATAGGATCCTGAGCCGCGGCCAGCGTAGTATTGGCGGAGGTGATCGTGTTATAACGCTGGGGAAGGCCCAAAGGTACTTTTGTAGTGTCGTTCCACCAGTTATCGGTCCCCTTGTTCAAATTCCTGTTTAAAAAAGCCGGTACCGGAAGTAATGTGTCTACATAAACGTTATCTTTAGCCATGATGGTCCCGTTGGAGGTTCCCCCGTAATAGGCATTAAAATCACCATTGGCATATATATCGATATTGCCCTTTACGCTTCCAAACAGATTTACGCCGCCGGTATTGACATCGCCGTATGCCACAAGCGTCAGCCTGTCATCGAGGCCATTGGCGGGCTGAACGATAGTTATATTCCCGGTCGATACTATCGTATGGTCACAGCTGCCCCTGGACCAGTTCTGGTCATTGAACATAATGTTGACATCGCCATTTACGAATATTATCTTTTTACCCGTAGAAACATCGCCCGGACCGAATGTCTGTGTGCCTTCATAGTGACCGGTCTGGCCATGCGCGAGGCCCAGGTCCTGCTTATTCAACTCCTCGGTATAATAAGTTATAAAAGCGTCCTTATCGTTTACTTCGCCGTCGCTATTTATGTCATTGTTGGCGAATATCGCTTCCTGTCCCGGTTGGACGTCGGCTGAATCAACCCTGCCATCCCCGTTAATATCGGTGATATAGGAGCCTGGGTTACCTGTGCCGTGCGTGTCATAGGTGGTTTTTCGTGACCAGCTGCCCGAAGCGGCATCATATTTCCACCAGAAAGAAGGCGTTTCAATTGGCTGGCTTTCTGACACAGAGCCCGTCACCTGGACATAGTCATTCTTGGTCACCGTTCCGCCGGTCACCAGGTCGGCATTGGATCGCACGTATGACTTAAAGATCCACCATTTTTGTCCGTATAACGTAATGGGACCCAGGCAGCTCAAAGGAGAACCATTAAGATAATCCGGCGCGAACTTATATTTGACGGTCACTTTAGCTTTTTGCCCGCGCACGGTGCCCTCGGAAGCCACTCCCACCATATCGGTCGTGCTTGCGTCGGCCGTAACGGTAAATGTACCCACGGTCCGTCCTCCGGAACTGCGGGTCAAAAGATCGCCTGTAAGCGTCACCGGAAGATCCACCCGCGAGGTGTTCAATTTAGCGTACATCATCTCTGCGCCTGCCACAGCGGCATAATACGCCGAGAGAGACTCATTCCTTATCTTAGTCTGCAGTATCTCGCTGCAGCCGATATCGACGATCACCCAGGCGATGAGGACAAGTACCATCAAAAATGCCATCACTATGATTATTACGAACCCTTTTTTCTTCATCATGTCTGAGGAGCGTTCCTTAAGTATACCGTATTGCCGCATCTTAACTTTACCGCGTCATCGTAACCGTAATGCACATCTACGTTGTACGGCGTATGGCCCGCTACGGAAACGGCCTTATCGGCAACGACGCTCACCACGATAATATCTCTGTAGGTCACGTTGGGACTGACGTCCTTATCCACGTAGTAGCTGAACTCCAGATTTGTGATGCCGAGAGTGCCCTTCAATATATGCGAAACATCGCTGCTGTCTTTGTAATAAACGGCTTTCAGTCCCGTCTCCGCATCGGTGCCCAGATAGAAGGACCGTACATTCCGCGCGACTGCCGGCGGATGCGTACTATAGTCCTGATAAAGCCCGTACTCTATCGCGTTCGAGACCGTTGTGCCCTCCGTATTGACATAGGCGCTCGGAAGGTTCGGCGCAAAGTAGTAAGTCCCGGATATACCGTTTCGCTTATTATACCTGTTGGAGCCTATCATATCGAACCCCGTGGTGGCGTCGGGCACCCCCTCCACTATCCTCTCCATGGCCAGGCGCGCTATCCGCTGGGCATCGATCCTTGGGGAGACTTCATACCACCAGGTCCATCCCAGAATGTAGATAGACCATACAACCGCCAGTATCAGGACCATGATAAAGACACTGACTAAGAGCTCGACTAAAGTAAACCCACTTTTTCTAAACAAAGTTTTAAGCCCCATGATCGAACAAGTAGACTGCCGCCCTTTCGCTGCATGTCGGACCTATGCCGCTTCCCAGTATATCCTCGACCCATGTTACAACAAAACCGGCGATCTTATAATGGGTGCTCTGGTAAGTCAGGGCTGCATGGGTCGCGGTGTCTTCAATATTATCCGGAAAATACGGATCTGGCATAAGCGTATACACCTTATTATCTACTGTGATAGGTACAGATGGTGTAATATTTGACGGGTCCGGGGACGTGACCGTTACATAGTGATCTCCGTCACCGTCTTCACCCCCGGAGAAACCGGCCTTGACCTCCCGCTCCATGTATTGTTTTAATATATTCATCGCGGTTACCCTGTGCCGTGCGCGTTCCGTGGATAGCCTGGATACAAAAAAGGCGCCCAGAAAACTGCATAAAAAGGCGCCTAATAATAACATGCTTATCAAGCTCTCTACTAGCGTTAACGCTCTCTTATCTCTTAAACGCATATTTACGAAGACCTTTTACGGCAGCTTATGTCCTTCATCTTCTCTGGAACAAGTAACCTGAGGCCGCGCGCCAACTTCATAAAAAGTGTAAGTTCCGTCGCTTGGACATTTAGGCCTGCCGCCCTTGATGTGAACGCTGTATATCTGCTCTGCATTCGATTCCGATATAGACGTTCCCGAAGCAATATTTTTGTCGAGCACCCATTGGTCTATGGCGGCGTCTATCTTTGTGAGATTGGCTATACAGGTCGTCTGTTTTGATTTTTTACTTGTTGTAAAATAGTTTGGCAGAGCTATGGCGACAACGATCCCGATTATAACAACCACGATCATTATCTCTATGAGGGTAAATCCGTTACTGGGCTTTCTTATCATAATTTATTATTTATTGCATATAAAGTTATCATAATAAGGCAATAAAGTCAAGGGCGGCAGAAAGAAAAATAGGGACGATCCCTTTTGGGGACAGTCCCTATTTTTTTTCATACATTTACCACAACCGCTATCATTTAGTCAGCAGCAGGAGTCAATGTGTGAGTCGCAACCGGCACAGGACAAACTGGATCTGCATTAGGAGCCGTCAATACATAAGGCAGATTGTTACATCGCGGCATCGCCTTCAAATAGGCCGGGATCAACTGTGCATCTGTCGGCGCAGTGGTCTCGTCGCCACCGCTATCGAGCGCCCATACCTGGATCGCTCCCTGGATCTGTTTCAGGTTAGCGATACAAGCATTTCTCTGCGCTGTAGTCCTGGCGTTAACGAAGTTCGGAATGGCTATCGCCGCCAATAAACCTATAATTGCGACTACTATCATTATTTCCACAAGCGTAAAGCCTTTTTTTCTTAGCATATAATTCACCTCCCTCCTCCGTTATCGGATCGATTTATACACAAAAAAATCCAGAAAGACCCTTTCTAAAGCTTGCTTTCTACTACCTTAAAGGTCTTGCTGGAGAATTTTCCAGTCCGTGTATATATTATAGCGTTTTAAAACAGATCTCTCTCTATCAAGACCCCTACACCATTAAGTATACCCTATGAATTGAGCTTTGTCAAGGCTTGGGGCCATCGGATGCTAGCCAGAGACTACCTGAGTAAGCTTAAATATCGGTAGGAACATGCATATCACTATTGTGCCTATTACCACCCCCAAAAAGGCTATTATGAGCGGTTCTATGAGGCTGGTAAGACCGCTTACGGTGGTATCGACCTGTTCATCGTAAAAATCCGCTATCTTTGAGAGCATCTTTTCCAGCTCTCCGGATTGCTCTCCCACTGAAACCATCCTGACGACCATAGACGGGAAGATCTTGCTCCTGGCAAGGGGGTCGGCTATGCTCTCCCCTTCGAGCACATTTGTCCTTACGGTCTCTACGGCATGCTCTACGGCCTTATTACCGGACGTCTTTCCCACTATTTCGAGTGAATTCAGTATGGGAACGCCGCTTTTAATAAGGGTGGATAATGTCCTGGTAAACTTGCTTATCGCTACTTTAGTAAAGAGAACTCCGAATATCGGCAGTTTAAGCAGGAGAGAGTCGTATTGCAGTCGCCCCTTCTCGGATTTTACGTATCTTGCCACAAAAAAGACTATGACGGCTATGACTATGACCACGGCAGGAAAGTATTTCTGCAAAGTATCACTTATGGCTATCAAGATCGCCGTAGGCCTCGGCATGTCGGCTCCAAAGCCTGAGAATATATTTTTAAAGACCGGTATTACCTTTAATAGCAAGAGGAGCGTTATGCCCACGGCCATGCCGCTTACGACCGCGGGATATATCAAAGCCGAGGTTATCTTCTTCTGGAGGCTGCTAGTCTTTTCCAGATATAACGCCAACCTATCGAGTATCTCATCGAGCATGCCGCTCGACTCCCCCGCCTTTACCATATTAACGAAAAGCGGAGAAAATACTTTTTTGTGTTTGCTGATGGCGTCGGAAAAGCTGGCGCCCGTCTCAACGTCATTGCGGATCTTCGATATTATTTCGCCGAAAGCCTTGTTCTCTATCTGATCGCCCAATATATCGAGAGCCCCGACCAACGGTATGCCGGCATCTACCATGGTGGCCAATTGCCTGGAGAATACCACAAGGTCATCGATCTTGACCTTCTTCTTGCCGAATGACATGGCGGAGAATCTAGTCTTGCTAGCTTCGCCGACCGATACTATTATCAGTCCCTGCTTGCGCAGCATTTCGACGGCGGATGCGTAATCGGCTGCCTCAAAAAACCCGGTTACAGCCTTGCCCGAATTATCTTTGGCGGTATATTTAAAATTTGGCATATTTTGATCAATCCTCCGAAGTGATCCTTAGCATCTCCTCGATCGTTGTAACGCCCTTGACGCAATTCTCCAACGCGTTATCTCTCAAGGTCATCATGCCCTGCTCTTTGATCGCATATTCCTTTATCTGATCGCTCGACGCTCTCTTCATTATAAGGTTCCTTATGGGATCGTCTATCAGAAGCGTCTCGAGTATCCCGACCCTCCCGTAATATCCCGTATCATTACAACGCGAGCACCCTCTGCCCTTATAAAAATTCTTTATGCCGCTCTTCTTAAGGATCCCGGGATCTACCCCCAGCCTCTCTAGTACATCAGGAAGCATCTCCATCTCTTCCTTGCAATTCTCGCATATCTTTCTCATCAGCCTCTGGGCCGAAGACATTATAAGGCTCGATGCCACAAGGAACGGCTCGACGCCCATATCTATGAGCCTCGTTATCGCTCCGGCGGAATCATTGGTATGCAGAGTGCTCAATATAAGCTGCCCGGTAAGAGACGCTTTTATAGCTATATCCGCCGTCTCAAAATCACGTATCTCACCCACCATTATTATATCGGGGCTTTGCCTTAATATGCCTTTTAATCCTACAGCGAATGTCAACCCGATCTCTGGCCTGGCGGGTATCTGTGTCACTCCTTCGGTCTCGTATTCGACCGGATCCTCGAGTGTTATGATGTTGCGGTCCGGCGTGTTGAGCTGGCTTATTATAGAATAGAGTGTCGTGGATTTACCGCTTCCCGTAGGGCCGGTGACAAGTATCATCCCGTATGGGCGGCTAAGCGCTGTTTTGAACATCTTTAACGGCCCGGGCAAAAATCCCAACTTCTCCAGCCCTATGCTTACGCTCGATTTATCAAGTATCCTCATAACAACTTTTCCGCCGAAGGTCACCGGCAGGATGGAGACCCTGAAATCTATCTCTTTGCCTTCAAAGTTTATCTTAAAGCGCCCGTCCTGCGGCATCCGGGTCTCGGTTATGTCAAGCCTCGACATTATCTTCAACCGCGCTATTATGGCGTTCTGGTTCTTCTTGGGGAGCGTAAGCACATCGTGCAGGCTGCCGTCGATCCTGTATCTTACTTTCAGGAATTTTTCGCACGGCTCTATATGTATGTCCGACGCTCTCTTCTTGATGGCCTCATTCAGTATAAGACTCACGACCTTCACTATCGGAGCCTTCTGGCTCTCTTCCGTAATTTCACTGACGTCTATCTGCTCTTCCTCGACGACCTCCATGTCGTCTTCCGGATTTATGGTCTCCAGTATCTTTGATATCTCCTGGATATGCGCAGTGGCGCCGTAATAAGAGCTTATCGCTTCCTTTATATCGCTTTCAGAAGCGATGGCAATGTCCACCTTAAAGTGCGTTATCATCTTTATATCGTCTATAGCGAATACATTTAACGGGTCCGACATGACCACCGTGAGGACGTTCCCTATCTTGGAGAGAGGCAGAACAGAATATTGCCGCGCCGTCTTTTCAGGGATCAGCTTCAAGATCTCCTTATCTATCTTGTATTTGGAGATGTTTATGGGAGGGGTGTCCAACTGCGCGCTGACCGCGACCATAAGGGACTTCTGAGAGATGAGATTCTGATCGACGAGTATCTTGCCTAAGCTCTCTCCCGATATCTTCTGTATTTCGATCGCCTTATCAAGGTCCTTCTTCTTTATAAGGTTTCCCTTTATAAGGATGTCGGTCAGTTTTTCCCTTAAAGATAACGCCATATCCTACACCGCCTCAAGGTCCTGGTTGCCAACCGTTACGCGAACGACTTCATCGAGTGTCGTAACGCCTTCTAAAACCAAAGCAATACCATTCTCTCTAAGGGTCTTCATGCCCTCAGATCTCGCAGCCTCGAGTATCTTATATTCCTGGGCGCTCTCCAGTATAAGCGCTTTTATCTTCGGGGTAAGCATCAGGACTTCTATAATGGCGACCCTCCCCTTGTAACCCGTCTTGCGGCATACCTCGCAGCCCTTTCCCCGGTAAAGAGGGACTTTTTTACCATTCGCTTTTATTCCGAAGCTTTCAGCTACCTCGGCGTCCAATTCATACGATACTTTGCAATTAGGGCATATCTTTCTGATCAACCTCTGCGCCCCCACGAGTATAACGGAGGATGTCATCAGGAATGGCTCGACGCCCATATTTATGAGCCTTGTCACGGATCCGGCCGCGGTGGTCGTATGGAGAGTGCTCAATACCAAGTGTCCGGTAAGCGCCGCCTTGATCGCTATATCCACCGTTTCAAAATCGCGTATCTCGCCTATCATTATTATGTCGGGATCCTGCCTTAAGATCGATCTTAGGGCTCCCGCAAAAGTAAGCCCTATGCTGGGCCTGGCGGTCACCTGATTTATTCCGTCTATTATATATTCAACGGGGTCTTCTACGGTTATCACGTTATCTTCCGGTGAATTTATATAGTCGAGTATCGAGTAAAGAGTCGTGGTCTTCCCGCATCCTGTAGGCCCGCATATAAGTATCATGCCATGAGGTCTCATGGCGCCCTTCTGTATCTCTTCGAGAGACTTCTTGTCAAATCCCATCTTATCCAGATCGAGAGTCGCCTGAGATTTATCCAGGATCCTCAACGCGACCTTCTCGCCCTTGCTGGATGGCAGGACCGAGATCCTGAAATCAACTTCCCGGCCATGGAGCCTCACTTTGAACCTTCCGTCCTGTGGAAGCCTTCTCTCCGCTATATCGAGCGAAGACATGACCTTGAGGCGCGACACTATAGGATTGTGGAGCGCCTTTGGCGGGCGCTTGGCGTCCTGCAAGACCCCATCCACCCTATATCTCACGCGGACCTCATTATCTAGCGGCTCTATAAGTATGTCGCTCGACCTGGCATTTACGGCTTCCGCGAGAATAAGATTGGTTATCTTTACAACAGGGGCATCCTGCGTGAGCTTTATAATATCAGATGAGCTTTCTATATTCTGCGCGGACCTCTCCTCGACCATACTTATATTTTCGGAAGAATCTTTCATGTCATCTACTATCTTTTCGATAGCAGTATACGCGCTCTCTTCGTAATACTGGCTTAGCGCTTCCTTGATATTCCTGTCTGTCGTGATTATGGGGCTTATGTTGAATCCCGTGATGGCCTTTATGTCATCTATGGCGAATATGTTGAGCGGATCCACCATGGCGACGACCAACGTATTGCTCATCTTGGATATCGGGACTATCTGATAACGCTTCGCGATCTTTTTCGGGATCAACTTTATGACATTGGGATCTATCTTATACCTGGAAAGATTTATGGGTGGGATGCCGAGCTCCTGGCTCAGCGCTACCATCAGATCGTCTCTTGAGATCAACCCAAGCTCGACCAGTATATCGCTTAATGATCCGCCCTTCTCTCTCTGTACTTTAAGCGCCTTCTCGAGATCGCCCTCTTTGAGAAGGTGTTTATCTATGAATACCTTGAGTATCTTTTCTTTGAGCGAGAGGATCATCTCTTAAGTTTTACCGTAGTACTTTGTTATCGCGTTCGTTATATCTGTCATGGTGCTTATAAAGACCTGGACCTTGCAGCCGGAAAGCATCTCTATATCCTCGGCCGCCTGTATGTTGAGAGGATTCGACATCG
>CAYVCD010000028.1:469-17251 GCA_964450115.1 uncultured Planctomycetia bacterium | reverse complement strand
AGGAGAAATTGATGAAAAAAATAGTTCTCTTAAGGCACGGCGAAAGCCAGTGGAATAAGGAAAACCGTTTTACCGGATGGACGGATGTGGATCTTTCGGAGAAGGGGCTGACAGAAGCCCATAAGGCCGGGAAGGTTCTGAAGAAAGAAGGTTTTGTATTCGACGCGGCTTACACGTCGGTATTGAAGCGCGCTATAAAGACGCTCTGGATAACGCTTGAGGAGATGGATCTTGCATGGATACCGGTACATAACTCCTGGAGATTGAACGAGCGCCATTACGGAGCGCTTCAGGGGCTGAATAAGGCGGAGACGGCTGCGAAATACGGAGAGTCTCAGGTTCTCGTATGGCGCAGAAGTTATGACATACCGCCGCCCGCTCTGGAGAAAGGCGATCCGAGATCACCGGCCGGAGATCCCCGGTATAAAGATCTCGATAAGAAGGATATACCGCTCACTGAGTGTCTGAAAGATACCGTCGCCAGATTTTTGCCGTATTGGCATGAAGTTATAGCTCCTTCCGTAAAGTCCGGCAAGCGCGTCATAATCGCCGCACACGGAAACAGTTTAAGGGCGCTCGTAAAATATCTGGATAACGTATCCGATAAAGATATAGTGGGCATGAATATACCCACCGGCCTGCCGCTTGTTTACGAGCTCACCGACGATCTTAAGCCGATAAAAAATTATTATCTCGGCGATCCGGAAGAGGTAAAAAAAGCGATGGAAGAGGTAGCTAACCAGGGCAAAGCGAAGAAATGATAAAAATTAAAAGAGCTTTGATAAGCGTCTCCGATAAGGCTGGGTTAGTCGATTTGGTAAGAACGCTTCATAAGTTCAATGTCGAGATAATCTCTACCGGAGGCACTGCTAAGGCCATAAGGGCGATCGGGATACCGGTCAAGGACGTCTCTGAATACACGGGTTTTCCTGAGATGCTGGGTGGCAGGGTTAAGACCCTCCATCCGACGATCCATGGAGGGCTCCTCGCACTCAGAGGAGATAAGGAGCATATGGATACCGTGGAAAAACACGGCATAGGGCTTATAGACATGGTCGTCGTGAACCTTTATCCTTTCGAGAAGACCGTTTCAAAACCGGGAGTAAAAAAGGAAGAGGCTATAGAGAATATCGATATCGGCGGGCCGTCCATGTTAAGGAGCGCGGCAAAGAACCATCGATCCGTCTGCGTGATCTCGGATCCCGAAGATTACGGCCGCGTCGTAAAAGAGATGGATAAATCCGGTGGTAGCATTTCGGAAGAATTGCTCGCGGCGCTTGGCGCTAAGGTTTTTAAGAGAACCTCGGAATATGACGCCGCTATTTACAGGTACTTTTCTAAAGATCCCGTCATGGCGGAAAATGACGGAGTCGGTTATCCCGATTCGCTCGATCTGCGCCTTAAGAAGATACAGGACCTTCGCTACGGCGAGAACCCCCACCAGAAGGCGGCTTTTTACGGTGATGCCTCGGATGCCGGGACAGGCATTTCCGGGGCTGTGCAACTGCATGGTAAAGAATTATCATTTAATAACATAATGGATCTCGACGCCGCTCTCGAAACGGTAAGTGAGTTTAACGAACCGGCCGCTGTCATAATAAAGCATACCAATCCGTGCGGTGCCGCGACGGCGGGAGACCTTAACGCCGCTTATTTGGACGCTCTTGACTGCGATCGTTTGAGCGCGTTCGGAAGCATAGTGGGGTTTAACAGGCCCATCGATATTAAGCTGGCCGAGACCATACTGAAAGAAGCCGACTTTGTCGAATGTATCATAGCCCCGTCTTATGAGCCGAAAGCTCTGGAGGCGTTAAAAGCTAAAAAGAATCTGAGGCTTCTGGAAGTGCCGAAATTTAGAGAGAAGTCTTCCAAAGTGACTTGTGATATGAAGAAGGTGGCCGGCGGAGTATTGATACAGGACAAAGATACGGCATTTATCACGGAAAAGGATATTAAAGTTGTGACCGCAGCGAGGCCTTCCGGGGAGGAGATCAAATCCATGATTTTCGCCTCGATAATCGCGAAACACGTCAAGTCGAATTCGATAGTCCTGTGTCATGGCACAAAGACCGTCGGTATCGGGGCGGGGCAGATGTCGAGAGTGGATTCGGTCGTGATCGCCGTAAACAAGGCCGGAGCCAGGGCTAAGGGTTCGACTCTTGCGAGCGACGCCTTCTTCCCGAAAGAAGATGGCATAGAGCAGGCCGCCAAGGCCGGCGTGAAAGCTATAATACAGCCTGGTGGATCGATCAGGGATAAAGAGGTGATAGCCGCCGCCGACAGGCTCGGGATAGCTATGGCTCTTACCGGCATCAGGCATTTTAAGCACTAGATGAATTACGAAGAAGCTATTAAATATCTCGATTCATTCATCAATTATGAATTTAAGAATTCATATAGCTACAAGGATTCATTCAAACTTACGAGGATGGAGCGCCTCGCCGACATTCTCGGTAATCCGCAGGACGGCATAAGATCCATTCATATAGCAGGCTCAAAAGGTAAGGGGTCCACCTCAGCCATAACGCAGTCTATATTGAGATCGGCCGGATTTAATGCCGGCCTCTACACGTCTCCCCATCTTCAGTCATTCCGCGAGCGGATAAGAATAAATGATTCCCTGATCAGTGAGGACGACATAGCGCGCTTCACCGATAAAGTTAAAATGGCGGTATGTAAGATGGGACATGATAAACCGACTTTCTTTGAAGCATACACGGCCCTGGCTTATCTGTATTTTAAGGAGAAGGGGGTGGACTTCGCGGTATACGAGACCGGCCTTGGCGGGCGGCTCGATGCCACCAATATAGTGAAGCCTCTCGTATGCGCCATAACCCCCATAAGTTACGAACATACCGACAAGCTTGGGTCGACCCTATCCGAGATCGCTTTTGAGAAGGCCGGCATAATCAAAGAAGGCTCGATATGCGTCTCGGCTCCGCAAGAAAAAGAGGCGCTGGATACGATAGCGCGCGTATCTAAAGAAAGAAAGGCGAAGCTTGTGCTGGTCGGGACCGATATATCGTTTAAGGAGATATCCGGAGATGACACCGGAGAGATATTCAGCGTATCGGGGGCGGTCGGAAAGTATGAAAGACTTAAGATGAAACTTCTAGGAAGCCATCAGGTGGTGAACGCGGCGAGTGCTATCGCGATAATCGAGTCCCTCCGTTTTTCCGGGACGATAATACCTGAAGATGCGATCGTAAAAGGGGTGGAGGAGGCAAGGTGGCCCGGCAGGCTTGAGGTGGTATCCAGAGATCCTCTCGTCGTGCTCGACGGCGCGCAAAATAAAGCAAGCGCCTTGGCTCTGGCTTCTTCTATCAGAAGGTTTAAATATAAAAGACTGATACTTGTTCTCGGGGTGTCCGGCGATAAAGATATAAAAGGCATATTAGAAGCCCTGATGCCGGTAAGCGACTCAGTGGTTTTGACCAGGGCTAAAATAACGGCAAGGGCCGCCGATCCCGAAGGGATAAGAAAATTGATGGATCCATCCAAGAAGACCACGGTGACATATGGAGTGGACGACGCGATGAATGCGGCGCTATTACAATCCAATTCCGGAGATCTTGTGCTCGTAACGGGTTCGTTATTTGTCGTGGGGGAGGCGCGAAGCCGCTATGCATAGTTACTCCGACGATGATACTATAGTTGCGATCTCTACGCCGGCCGGCGAAGGGGGTATAGGGATAGTGCGCTTGAGCGGACCTAAAGCTCTAAGCATAGCGGAAGCGATATTTGTTTCGAAGGATGGAGGTAAACTCTCGAAGTTTAAGACTCACACGGTCCACTATGGGCACATTATTGAAAGTTCACAGTTAACAGTTCACAGTTCACAGCTAAAACTAAAAAAGCAAAAAATAATAATCGGTGGGAAATTAAAAACTAAAAACAGGATAGTCGACGAAGTCCTGCTCACGGTCATGCGCGCGCCGAGGACTTACACTAAAGAAGACATCGTAGAGATAAACTGTCACGGTGGAATTCAGGCTACCGGAAATGTCATGAGCCTGACTATGAAGGAAGGCGCGAGGCTGGCCGAGCCGGGCGAATTTACAAAAAGAGCGTTCTTAAATGGCAGGCTGGACCTAAGCCAGGCGGAGGCCGTTCTGGACGTAATAAGGGCGAAGACGGAGGGTTCTCTCAGGATGGCTATGGAACAGCTATCCGGCGGGCTATCGAATCGCGTAAAAGAGATAACCGGCCTTTTGATCGACGCGGCGGCCGATATAGAGGCGTCGATAGATTTTCCTGATGAAGGAATAGGCGCAGGCGAGTCGAAGAGGCTTAAAAAAACAGTAAGCTCCGCCCTGGATAATCTGGAAATTCTTACAAAAAGCTATAATGACGGCATTATTATGAAGGACGGCGTTTTAGCGGTAATATGTGGAAAACCCAATGTCGGCAAGTCGAGCCTTATGAATCTGCTTTTAAGACGGGACAGGGTCATAGTTTCGGATATACCCGGAACTACCAGGGACGCGGTTGAGGAAGTTATAAATCTTAAAGGCATACCGATAAGGATAGTCGATACGGCAGGCGTCGCTAAAGCGAAAGATAGTCTTGAAAAGGAGAGCATAGGGAAGACGCGAAAGTATATTGAAATGGCCGATATCGCCATTCTTGTACTGGACGGATCCTCCGGTATTGATGCCAAAGACCTTGCCATAATAGATCTGCTGAAAGATAAAAAGAAGATAGTCGTGGTGAATAAGGCGGATATTGCGGATCGCATCGGCGGCGGCAGGCTGAAGAAAATGTTTCCAGGCTCCAGAGCAACGAAGATATCGGTATTGGAAAACACGAACATAGCGGCCCTGGAAAAAAATATCGCTGAGACGGTATTGAGGGGCGGTTACGGAAGCCTGTCCGGCGCGGCCGTATCGAGCTTAAGACATAAAGAGATTCTTGACAAATCGCGAGGGTGTGTTATATCAGTGATGCGGGGGCTATCTAAAAAGGCCCACCCGGAACTTTTGGCCATAGATTTAAAGGAGGCGATATCTCATCTGGGTTTATTAACCGGTCAGACCGTTTCTGAGGATATACTCGAAAGAATATTTGAAAAATTTTGTATAGGCAAGTAACCGAAGCGGGTGTAAGTTATTGGTAACAGATTTTCATAACGCGATACACGGGAGATGAAATGGACAAAAAGAAGATAGAGAAGGCCGTTAGGGATATATTGATAGCCGTCGGAGAGGATCCGTCGCGTAGGGATATAAAGGATACCCCCAGGCGGGTCGCCGAGATGTACGCCGAGATATTGGCGGGATCCGGGGTCAATCCCGAGAAAGAGCTTGAAGTAGTATTCGAAAAAGATCACGATGAGATAATACTCCTTAAGGACATTCCTTTATACTCCATGTGCGAACACCACCTTCTGCCGTTCATAGGTAAGGCGCATGTCGCCTATATACCCAGCAACAACAGGGTGACGGGATTGAGTAAACTTGTCAGGGTAGTAGACGCTTTTTCCAGAAGATTGCAGGTTCAGGAACGCCTCACTACCGACATTGCCGAAGTTATTATGAAAAAGCTTAAGCCGAAAGGGGTGCTCGTCATCATAGAAGCCGAGCATCTTTGCATGAGCATGCGCGGAGTAAAGAAGCCGGGAGTTACCACTATCACGAGCGCGGTCCGGGGGGTGTTCAGGAGGAATGAAAAGACCCGTTCGGAGGCGCTGTCGCTCATAAGGGGTTAATCCATTGAAATGCGCCCGCATTTGTATTATAATATTCGGACGATATTAACTACGGGACAAACATATGCCTGACTATATACTTGATTTCTCAAGAAATTACATGTTCTGGACATCTCTGGCCGCATGGTTCATAGCGCAGGCCATTAAGGTCGCTTTGGGGGTGTTCAAAGAGAAGAGGTTTAATTTTAAATGGTTCGCCGATTCGGGGGGCATGCCGAGTTCTCATACGGCGGCCGTTACCTCTCTGGCCACTTCGATAGGCGTCACAGACGGTTTTAATTCCGCCCTTTTCACTATAGCGCTCATATTCGCGCTTATAGTGATGTTTGACGCTCAAGGGGTAAGATTCGCATCCGGCAGGCAAGCCGAGATCCTAAATAAGATGCTGGATGATATATACTGGAAGAAGAAATTGGATGAGGAGAAGGTAAAGCAGCTTTTCGGGCACACGCCTATACAAGTGTGGGCCGGCGCCGTAATAGGCGTCCTGGTTTCGCTACTTCTGTACAAATAGGACAAAGAGGGTAAAGGGTGGATAAAAAAGCGCCATTAATAATCGTAAGCGCGATGCTTCTTATAGTATCCGCGTTTTTAGTATTTCAAAGCGTGAAGACGGAAAAGCCGCGTCCGGCGAGCGTTGCGCCGGTCGTTGTGAATGACGAGCTCGCGCTATTCGACAAGGCTAAAAAAGCCGCCGGCGAAGGGGATCTCGTAAGAGCCAAAGCGCTGTATCAGGGCATAGTAGAAAAATTCCCCGGATCGGGGAAGATAGCTTCCGCGCAGGAAGCCCTGGAAGATATCAATGTGAAACTGCTTTTTTCGAACATACCCACAGCGGATTCGGAGACTTATGTGGTTCAAAAAGGGGATACGCTTAACAAAATAGCCAGAAATATCGGCACTACCCCTGAGATGATAGCCAGATCCAACGGCCTTACAGGCTCTGCGATACGGGCCGGACAATCTTTAAAGGTATGCAAGGCGAAATTCAGCATAGTCGTCGACAAATCCCAGAATATACTGACCCTGAGATCCGGGCAGGATATAGTCAAGACGTACAGGGTATCGACCGGAAAAAATTCCTGCACACCGGTCGGGGCATTCAAAATAATAAACAAGATAGTCGATCCTCCGTGGTATAAAGAGCCGGGCGTCGTAATAGCCGCCAGTGACCCTAAGAATGTGCTGGGTTCAAGGTGGTTGGGTATATCTAAGCCCAGTTACGGCATCCACGGGACCATACAGCCGGAATCTATAGGCCAAAGCGTTACCGAAGGCTGCGTCAGAATGAAAAATTCCGAGGTCGAGGAACTATACGATATCGTCCCGGAAGGCACCGAAGTGGTGATAACGGAATAACATAACAGGAGCGCTGTATGGCCGATATGCCGGGCCTGGAATTTGAGAGACCCATAATAGAACTTGAGCGCAAGATAGAGGAGCTCAGGGGGTTGGCGGCCCATAAGGATATAGACATATCCGGAGAGGTATCCCGCCTCGACGAAAAGCTTAAGGGTATAAAAAAAGATATATACGATAACCTGACCCCATGGCAGAGGGTCCAGATCGCCCGCCATCCAAAAAGACCCTACACCCTTGATTACATCGAAATGATCATGACCGATTTTATCGAGATCCACGGGGATCGCCATTTTGCGGACGATAAAGCCCTTATATGCGGACTCGCGAAGATAGACGGAGAGAGCGTTGTGGTCCTGGGCCATCAAAAGGGGCGCGATACAAAAGAGAACCTCGAGCGCAATTTCGGGAGCGCCCACCCTGAGGGTTACAGGAAAGCTATGAGGGTCATGAAATTGGCCGAGAAATTCTCTATGCCGGTAATCGCTTTTATAGATACCCCGGGCGCTTACCCGGGCATAGGCGCCGAAGAGCGCGGACAGGCCGAAGCCATAGCGTATAATTTAAGGGAGATGACCGATCTTGCCACTCCGATAATAGTCTTCATCATAGGTGAAGGCGGATCCGGCGGGGCTCTCGGGATAGGAATAGGGGATAAGGTATACGTGCTCGAGAATTCTTACTATTCCGTCATATCCCCCGAAGGGTGCGCGGCCATATTATGGAAAGAGCGGACGAGGGCCAGAGATGCCGCGGCCGCTTTAAAGCTTACAGCTAAAGATCTGTTTGAGATGAAGATCATAGATGGTATAATAAAGGAACCTTTAGGCGGCGCGCACCGTAAGCCGCAGGAAGCCGCGGAAAATATAAAGAAGACCATAAAAAAGGATATAGCGGCTCTCAAAGTAATGACTAAAGACAAACTATTGAGTACGCGTTATGATAAGATCAGGTCGATCGGCGTATTTAAAGAATAATAGAAGCGCGAAGTGGAAAAAAAAGATACTAAATTTCGTAGCGAATCAAGATTTATCAGGGAGTCTTCCTCCATGCTGCTCGACTCGCTTAAGCCCTTAGGGATCGATGAATCGAAGGCTTTTGAGATAAAGTTATGCGTCGAGGAAGCCGTCAGGAACGCCATAGTCCACGGAAATAAATCCGATCCGAGGCGCCAGGTAAAGTTCAGTTACTGGGTGGAAGATGGCGAGCTGAATATAGAGATCGAGGACGAAGGCGGCGGCTTTAAGCCGGAGCTGGTAAAAGATCCGACGAAGGATGAGAATCTTACAAGAAATTCCGGGCGCGGAGTGTATTTGATAAAAAAACTTATGGATAGAGTGGAATATATAGAGCCTGGAAATAAAGTCAGGATGTCTAAGAGGATAAAATAAGGAGAATTCAATGGGCGTAAGAATAGAACCTAAAAGCGGATTGACCGTCTGCCATGTCGACGGAGAGATAGATATAAATTCCAGCCCCCAGATAAAAAAATCATTCGATAAGCTCATATCGGCAAAGACGCCCAAGCTCGTTATAAATCTGTCGAAGGTAACATATGTGGATTCATCGGGGCTGGCCACTCTGGTTGAGATATTGAAAAATATGAAGTCTTACGGAGGCAGGATGAGACTGGCTTGCATGTCGTCTAAGGTAAAGAGCCTATTTGAAATAACTAAGCTTGAGAAACTTTTTGAGATAATGGCGGATGAGGAGAGCGCTGTAGCTACATTTTAGGGGAATTATTCATGGGTTTTATAGAAAATATAGGAAGAGCGATATTAGTCACGGTCAGAAGCGTCTTCGAAGTGCTGAAGCTTCTGGCCGATACGGTATTTTGGCTTTTCGCGGGCCCTTTTGCGGGTAAGGCCGCGAAGAGAGAAAGCATTTTCGGGCAGATGGTATTTGCCGGCATAGGAAGCCTCATCATCGCGCTCTTCGTCTCGTTCTTCACAGGGATAGTCATAGCGATGCAGAGCGCGTATCAGCTTTCAAGATTCGGAGCCAATATCTATGTAGCTCCGATGGTCAGCGTCGGGATAGCCAGAGAGCTCGGACCGGTCTTAACCGCGCTCGTCGTCGCAGGACGCGTCGGAGCGGCCATCGCCGCCGAGCTGGGCACAATGAAGGTCACCGAGCAGATAGAGGCGCTCGAGACGATGGCGCTTAATCCCATAAGGTATCTTGTAGTGCCGAGGTTCCTGGCGCTTATAATCATGCTTCCCTGCCTTACCGTATTTGCCGATATCATGGGCATACTGGGAGGGCTCGTGGTAGGGGTCTTTAATCTGCGTTTGGATATGTACAGGTACCTTACATTCTCTTTTGATTTCATGCAGTGGAAAGATATCTGGACCGGACTTGTAAAGAGTTTTGTGTTTGGAGTTATAATATCGATGGTGGGTTGCTATATGGGGCTTAAGACCAAGGGCGGCGCCGAAGGGGTCGGAAAGTCGACGACCTTAAGCGTGGTAACGAGCTTCGTCCTGATAATTCTTTTTGATTGTATACTAACCGGCGCGTTCTATTTCGCCAATAAATAAGGCAGTTATGGAAAAAGAGATTATAATAAAGGCCGATAACGTTGTAAGAAAATTCGGCGACAGGACAGTTCTTGACGGGATAAGCCTGGAGGTGTATAGGGGCGAGACTTTCGTTATCATGGGCGGTTCAGGGTGCGGAAAATCGACGCTTCTTCGCCATTTGATAGGCGTTCTTAAGCCCGATTCTGGAAAAGTGCATCTTCTCGGTAAAGAGATAGTGGGCCTGCCGGAAGACGAAATGGATAAGATCAAAAAGAAGATAGGGATGTGTTTTCAATCTGCCGCATTATTTGACTCCATGACGGTCGGGGAGAATGTGAGCCTTCCTTTGAGGGAGCATACGAAACTCGAAAGATCGGTCATAGATATAGTCGTGAAGATGAAACTCGAACTTGTGGGACTAAGGGGTTTTGAGGATCTGATGCCGAGTCAGCTTTCGGGGGGTATGAGAAAGAGGGTGGGGTTGGCCAGGGCGATAGTTATGGACCCGGAGATAATATTTTACGATGAGCCGACGGCCGGGCTCGATCCTATAGTAGCCGGAGTGATAGATAAACTGATACTGGATCTTTCTAAAAAACTTTCGATAACGAGCGTGGTGGTGACTCACGATATGAAGAGCGTATTTTCCATAGCCGACAGAATAGCGATGCTTTATGAAGGCAAAGTCCTGGAGATCGGCACTCCCGATGAAATAAGGAACAGTAAAAATCCGATGATAGGGCAATTTGTATCGGGCTCTCCTGACGGGCCAATAAGATTCTTTCAGCAGAAGGGCGAATATCTGGATCATATAATAAAGTAGAACGCAATTCGTAAGAGTGTAAGTGCATAAGTGCACAAGTCGTAAGTCAGTGAGAAAAAGGAGATATCCATGAAGATCAATAATGAGTTAAAGACCGGGCTTGTGGTAATCGCAGGGATCCTGGTGGCGGTAATGTTTTGGGTAAAGACCACGGATTTCAGTTCAAAACCGTATATGATAAAAACTTTTTTTAATTATGCGGACGGCCTCAAAGTTGACTCTATCGTAAAACTCGTCGGTATAGAAGTGGGTAGGATAGAGGAGATAAAACTCGTATACACCCCGGAAACTAAGATAGAGATCACTTTAAGCATAGATGATAAAGCGAAATTGCGCGAAGACTCGATAGCCTTCATATCCACCTCCGGCATGATCGGAGACGCTTACATAGGCATAACTCCCGGCTCTGTGGATAAGCCTTATGTGAAGAATGGCGGGCAGATACCGAGTGAGGACCCCGTTGAGATGAGGAAGCTTATGAAGAAAGCGGATTCTATTGCGGATAATCTCGACAAGACGCTCGCCGAGGTAAAGACGCTGGTATCCGATAATAGAGCAAAGGTCGCCAACATAGCGGCAAATCTCGAAGTTACCACTGCGAATTTCAAAGAATTCAGTGAGGATATAAAACTGCATCCCTGGAAACTTCTTATGAAGGGAAAATAGAGTCCGTAACCATATATTAAATGAACCTTAAATTATTTAAAAAAATCTCGACTGCGGCATTGCTCTTAGCGATAGCCGCAGTTTTATTATCCGCGTCGTATTTCCGCGCTTTTGAGACGTATGAGCTCGCCTCGCTCGATAGAAAATTCATCATGCGTCCGAAACCCGTCGCAAACGAAGATATGGTTATCATAGAGATCGGCGAGGATTCGATTAATAAGCTCGGCCGGTTCCCATTCGATAGAAACTACCACGTAGCTATGGTGAAAGCGCTGTCGGATTTCGGAGCCAAGGCTATAATATTCGATTTTCTTTTCAGCGAGCCGGGCGAGGGGGATGACAGCCTGATAACGGCTATTAAAGATTCGGGCCGAGTATATATGCCGTTCGCTTTCGATATAGATCGCTCCGATACATCCGACATGATAACGGCTAAAGACTATATGGCCAAAGAGCTTGACGGCTTTACTCCGTATCTTAAAGGGTCCGGGCATGTGAATATATTGCCGGACATAGATGGTAAGTTCAGGCGTGTTCCTTTATATATAAAATACGACGGGACCATGTATCCGTACATGCCGTTCCTTTTCGCGTGCGACTATCTCGGGATAGCCCAGAAGGATATACGCATATCTCCCGGAAAGTCCATATCGCTCGGAGGTAAAGTTACTATCCCCCTGGACGAAAAGTCCAATATGATCATAAATTATTCCGGTATATGGGGAAAAGTATTTAAGCATTATTCATTCGTCGACATACTGCAGTCATATTTCGCGAAGGAATCGGGCGAGAAGATGAGCGTAAAACCGGAATGGTTTAAAGACAAGGTCTGTGTGATAGGTCTCACCGCCACCGGTACAAGCGATATACACCCAAGTCCCTTCGAGCCATTATATCCAGGCGTCGGAATCCACGCCGAGGTATTTAATTCTGTAGTGAGGAATTCATTCATTAGAAGAGTCTCCAGATCCTCTAACCTGGTCATATTGCTGGCTCTATGCGCCATTATCTCGGTCACCACGCTTGCTATAAAACCTATTAAGGGCCTGCTATGTCTGGCCGGTGTTATTTGCTTATTAGTCGCGAGCTCCATGTTTCTGTTCAATATAAAAGGACTATGGATAGATACGATATATCCTATGTTTGCCGTGATATTGCTTTATCTTTCGCTCAATCTCTATAAATACATGTCCGAATGGAAACAAAGGCTTATTTTCGAGAATGAACTCAACATAGCAAAGAAGATACAGGAGAGCTTTCTGCCGAAAAAGATGCCGGATGCCGAATGGATATCGATATCGCCTGTTATGTTCACGGCTAAGCAGGTCGGTGGAGATATGTATGATTTTGCGGAGCTATCTCCCGATCGCCTGGGCATTATGATAGGAGATGTTTCCGGTAAAGGCGTTCCCGCGAGCCTCTTCATGGCTATGACGACCGGCGCTTTCCGGTCTTTTGCCGTTGAAGGTGTAGTTCCGGAAGAGGTCCTTAAAAAATTAAACGATAAGCTGGTAAAAGAATCGGCGTCGAACCTTTTTGTCACCATGTTCTACGCGATATTTGATAATGCGAAAAGAGAGCTTGTGTATGGTAACGGAGGGCATTTGCCGTTATTATATCTCGCAACCGGTAAAAAACCGGTATTTCTGGATGTTGAAGAGGGCGCTCCCCTAGGGCTAATGGAGGGCGTATATTCGGGTAATGCGATAAAATACGGCCCAGGGGATATCTTTATATTCTATACCGACGGAGTGACGGAAGCGATGAATTCCAAAAGAGAGATGTATCTAAAAGAGCGCCTCGCTTCCGTAGTAGAGGCAAATAGAAAATTATCCCCTCCTCAATTATTGGCCGCAATAGAGAAGGATGTGCGAAGATTTGAGCCAAAATCCACTCAACATGATGACATGACTATAATTGTGGTAAAAACACTTTGACAAGAGGGCAACATAAGGTATACTCTATTCAGGGAAAACGCCAAAAAAGAGAAGGTGATATGAATAAAAGATCCTTATCGCGAGCGATCCTTATCATTACTTTCATGGTGTTTTTATTCGTGAAAGATGTTTTTGCCGGAGCCTGGACCGTTCCGAAATACAAGGTTTGGGGTGAGTACTACACTAAGATAAGTTGCGGCAAGGATAGTTATAATTCCAACGGCAAACTAACATCGACGCAATCCGAAGGTGTTAAGAACTTCAGAGACCAGATCCTTACGATGGAGCCGAAGCTTGAATACGGCGTTACGGACTGGCTGACCGCGCTGGTAAGTCTTGAGTATAAGCAAGCCAATTATAAGGAATATCAGAAGCCGGTTCCGGCGAATCGATATTACGCCGAAGGCTACACAGTTAAAAATAACGGCATAGTTAACGTCAAGGTCGGCGGGCGCTGGCGTTTAATGGATGCGCCATTCGTATTAAGCACACAAACTAAAGTATTTATATATACGGGCTATGGGATAAATCGTGGCGAGAAGACTAATCTCGGGCCGCTTCCAAACGCAATAGAAGATCGCCAGAATGTTCCGTCGATAGGATACGGGAATGATTCGGTTGAACAGAGATTGTTGGTAGGAAAAACATTTTCGGTGCCGATAACCGATAAATTCAAGCTCCCGTGCTACTTCGGAGCCGAAGCTGGATACAGATGGAATAATAGAGGAGTTTGCAACGGGATCCCGTGGTTTATAGAAGGCGGATTCTGGCCTTTCGAATGGCTTCTTTTGAAGACGGAACTGGACGCTTACAGGACTCAGGATGGAACCGGAAAATTCGAAGAAAGTTACGGCATATGGCGATCCGGCTTCGTATGGCAGGTGTTCGGAGGAGATAGCGTATTAAGGCAGGGCAGTAAATTGTTCAATTTGGAGTTTGATTACGGAATGACCGTTTGGGGTAAGAATACTACGGCGTACCAGGAATTCATAATGAAAGTCCAAACACAGTTCTAAAACCCGCCTAGGTAAAATAATTTCAAAAAATGAGGGAAAATCTGGTTTTGTTAAAATTCAAAAAAGCCAGTTTTTTACTATTGACATGACTCTTGAGCATGCTATACTATATATGATGTAAATAATGAAAAAGGGAGATAAAATATCGAAACTCTTATTGATGTCAAAAAACAAAGGACCTATATCATGAAAAACTCTGCTTTGAGGAAGTTTTTGTTTTTATTTCTTGCCGGGATTACGCTAGCATCCATCTATGTGACTTCAGCCGCTGCCTATGATGTCGAACTTTACAATGATACGTGGAATACGAAGCGCGAATGGCTCGACAATGGCAATATTAATGAATATTCCAATGAAGACCTTACCGGATTTTGGCGCGGACGAGCTATATTCGCATACGAACCGACAGGATATAACGGCAATCCCGGTTATAAGACATGGAATTGGAATCTATCCCCGAGTCAGGTTACCATGCAGGAATATGAAGGGAGTTATTCGGTCGCATTTGGAAGTCCGACGTGGGAGCAGGATCCGACATGGGCAACAACGAATCAGCCCAAAAGACGCACGTCGGTAGTTTACGACCATAGCGGCAACATATTGAATCTGGATACTGGCACAAACGGCTGGATAATGCGCGAAAAGACGATTTACGAAAGCGTGTCGGATCCGGTAAAGGGCTACGTTGCCGGCACTACGGTATCGGAAAAATATTTTTATAACGCATCCGGCCTTTTAACTAAAGAGATACACCCCGTCCCGAAGCTCGCCCATGATGGCAGAACTTATTACACCTACGAATATTATAATTACCCCGGCATGACGGAGAGCATACGCTTTAAGAATGTATACTCCTACACCGCCGCGCAGGAAGCAGGAGTCCTCGCCGGCACCATGCCGGACAGCGAGGCCACATTTATAGCACAATACGAATATGTAAGAAGTAATGACGGCCAGGTCGGCTACATGGTGAAGCGCGAGCCGAACGGCAAGATAACGACGTTTTTTGTAAGACCATCGTCCGAAGGCGGGCAGTCTTACAATAACACCTACATCGAGACCGATTCCACAAGCCCTAACTATAACGTTCTGTTCATATTTAATTATGACGCCGACTGGAACGTAACCACTATTGAGAAATATTATCCGAACGGCGTTGTAGAGATCTGCACTCCTAATTACGTGGTCACCCAAAGAAGGGTCCCCGAAGGCACATTCATAAAGGGCGTCAATCTGCCTTGGAACAATTACGGATATGATATAGGTTCTACCGCGACCGGTGAACATTACGGCTTTTCAAGGAACGTAGAAACGCTCTATCAGAAGATGGACCCGTACAAAGGCATGATGGTAAGACTTTTCCTGTTTACCGACTTGAGGGCGGGAATGACTTTTAACGCAAGTGGAGTTCCGACTGGGTTCACCGCCAATGTCTATGAGGACATGGATGCGCTGTTAGCTTGCGCCAAGTCGCTCGGCATAAAGGTGATGCCGGTATTATTCGATTATCTCCTCGGCGTAAGATACGAAGGTGGAGTATGGGTTCGCGGCGCGCACGCTGATCTTATCGATGACCCCGTAAAAAGAGCCGCTCTACTCAACATAATATCCGGTTTCATAGACCACTATAAGGGCAATGAGTCCATATTCGCGTGGGACATCATGAACGAGCCCGAATGGGCGCATGAGTTCGGCAATTGGGTGTCGATGCCGGCCCTTTATGATTTCGTAAGAGAATTCGCGGTTATGATAAAGAGTAAGGGCGAGATCGCCACTACCGGTAATCATGACAGGACGGATCTCCTGGCGATGGTCAATCACTGGATAACGGGTGGATATTCCAATCCCATACTTTCGCTCTACCAGTTTCACTATTACACGAGCGGGGAACTGACAGATCCGCTAGATTATCCGGCCTCAGACCTCAATCTGGGCAGTATACCGATAATCGTCGGAGAGGTCGGTTCGACCGATATAACCAATAGACTAGATATTTTAAGGAGACAAGGTTATCTGGGGGGGCTATTCTGGCAGGACGGCCAGCCGGATATGGGCGAGAACAGGATAACCGCCACCCAACTCGATGAGATAATAAGCTGGTTTTACGGCACAAGTTACGCGTACACATATTATTTAACGTCGCCTTACAGAATTGAATCCGCTACATTATCCAGGGCCGACGCAGGCGGTAATATCTATTACCACTACATCGACGAAGCGGGAAGTCGCGTGGATAAATACAGGAAATCTGTCATCGATTCTGACGGCTGCCTCTCATACGACTACGCTTATTCCGGATCCACCACGCGGGTTATAACCAAGCGCGGTTATTCGGATTCCAACTGGACGACACTAAATGTCACTTACTCCTATTATGATAACGCAACTAATCGTCTTGAGTCGAAGACTACCATTTTATCGGACATATACGGTAACACCTATTATCATTACATCGATGAAAACTTCAACAGCCAGGGCTACGGCAGGGTGGATAAACAAGTCATGGCGGCAGCCGATTCAGATGGTGCGTTGTCCTGCGTATATCAGTACTTCCCGGGCACTTCCATCATATCCGAGAAGACGCTATACTCGGATTCAGCATTCACGAATCTCTTGCTAACTTACACCTACTATGCCGACGGATTGCTCAAGGAGAAGGTCCTTGCCTCAGTCGATATATATGGCAATCTCTACTACCATTACATCGATGAAAACTTCAACAGCCAGGGCTACGGCAGGGTGGATAAACAAG
>CAYVCD010000028.1:0-369 GCA_964450115.1 uncultured Planctomycetia bacterium | reverse complement strand
TCATGGCGGCAGCCGATTCCGACGGGGCGCTGTCCTGCGCATATCAGTACTTCCCTGGCACTTCCATCATATCCGAGAAGACGTTATATTCGGATTCAGCATTCACTAATCTCTTACTAACCTACACCTACTATGCTGACGGATTACTCAAGGAGAAGGTTCTTGCCTCAGTCGATATATACGGCAATCTCTACTACCATTACATCGACGAAAACTTCAACAGCCAGGGATACGGCAGGGTGGATAAGCAGGTCGCCGCGGCTGCCGACTCAGACGGCTGCCTGTCGTACACCTATACCTATTACGCTTCAGGCAAGATGGAGTCGAAGATCGGCTACTCGGCCAACAACTGGACCGGGGTAGTCGCGA
>CAYVCD010000027.1:8116-17432 GCA_964450115.1 uncultured Planctomycetia bacterium | reverse complement strand
GTTTATCGGAATAATAATCGAGCTTATCGAGGATCTTAAATTTAAAGGAGTTGACTGTGGCCTCGGTTCCCTGCAGGGTCTGGACGACCGGCACCCACGCTTCTCTTGTATAGGAATATTCGGCTGTCGACCCATAGAAAGGTACGCCTACTTTTATGCCGGCATACCACTGCTGCTGTAATTTGCGTCGGGGGGCATCTTGACCCGGATCATCTGCAGACCCGTGTTGTGGGTTTGGGCCCACACCATAAAAGTCACCCACAGTATAATCTTCCCAGGCTAATCCCCACTGACCTAATAGATCGACTTTGGGCCAGCCTTTTGCCTTAGCTATCCCTTTGCCGTAGTCATAGTAAGTTATCATGAGAGAATTTGCTTTGATCTCAGGACGGTTTAAAAACGCGTCCCGCAACACCCGTTCGTAATCGAGCGTAACCTTTTTAAACTCAGGGCTCGGGACTATTTCAAATTCATCTTTCGGGTCTACATTCATCGCCTGTTTCAAAACCAGTTTAGCGATAGTCACATCGCCTTCCGCTGAAACGAGCTGATACTTTACCTGACCGGTCTGCGAATTCACATTAAGAAAATCTATCTTAGCGGTAACACCGGCTTCGTAGCCCTTCGAGACTCTTTCGGATATCCCTTCGACTTCCTTCGATAAAACATTTTGGAGGGCGAGATTCTCCGTGGACTTCTCCAGCGTGTAGTAAGCTTTCCGGACCTGAAGAACCAGGTCATTTTTGACGCGATTGTAATCGCTCCTTGATATCTCCAGGTTTGTCTCGGCCTGTTTCATGGTAAAGTATAGTTCGCCGCCGTGGAATATGGGCTGCTGCAAGTCTATATATTGTTTTCTGCCAAGATAGTCCTGATTACTGACCGTTCCTTTCGACCTCTCTACTACGATCGTCGCTGATGGCAGAAGATTACGCCGGGCCTCAAAGACCCTCATCTCGGCCAGTTTTATGGACCTTTGCGCGACTTGAAGGGGTATGTGGTTTGCTACGGCAATATTTATACAATCGTCGATACTCGCCACCATAGGCGCTTTAAGATCGGCGCGCTTAGCTTTAGGATAGAGCTTTATACTTTTGAACCCCACCTCCCTGACTACAGGGCGGCCCTCTATCTTAGCTTTAAGATTTTCTTCTTTTGTCGGCTGCTTAGGAGCCTGGCTTTCGAGCTGGTTTAAAACGGCCTTGTCGAGTTCGGCTACGGCATCCCTTGTCTCTGTGCGGCCTGCCCCCTCAGGGTCCGTTTCCTGGGTTAAAGGCGGCGTTGTCAACTCTATGGCGAGTTTCTGCCCTGCGGCGGACGGCGTGATGGCCGGCGCGATACGTTCTTTTATGGCCGCATCCGGAATGAATTTCTCGCGCCCGGAATTATCCTCACCGGCCGCAAACGCGGAAGCGGTGGCGAACATTAAAAATATTGCTGTCAAAAAAGCTCTTCTCATCACTATTCCTTATTGCTCTTTCTGTATTCTCTCATGTAATCGCGCATATAATTCCTGTGGCGCTCCCTATGCTCTTCTCGATATAGTTTAAGATACTCCTGATGCTTCTTCCGCCAATCCAGAGACCTTCTTCTGCAAGTCTCCTTCCAGGATGAATCCTGAGCCTCTTTATATTTGAAATAATTGGGATTGCGGTCGCGCCAGGCCTTCATATTTTCGAGTTGGCGCTGATACTGACACTCCAAAGACGAGCATATCGATTGATTTGGCCGGTACTTATTCGTTAGAAAAGGTTTCCCGCAAAATCTGCAATTTCTTTCCTGCGCCATGGCCTTCCTCCTAAGATCTTATGAAAAGTTCCCTAACTGCGAGAGTTGCCGCGCCCAGAGCGGCGCCGTCTTGCCCCAAAACGGATGACTTTATTATAAGATTTTTCGAGAGTTCTTTTTTACCGAGCATCTTCACCATCTTTTTTATCCCCGGCAGGATTATATCCTCGGCCTTCTCTATGCCGCCTGCTATAACTACGGCCTTCGGAGCGAATATATTAACAAGATACGCTATCCTCAGGCCAAGATTTACTCCTACCGATTCTACTATGCCGGAAGCGACATCGTCGCCATTTTTCGACGCTTCTATGACCAATTCCTCGGTTATATTTTTCACGTCCGCGCCGGCGATGCGCACGATGCTGGTCCCGACCCCCTTCTCCACCTCATCCTTAGCCATTTTTTGGGCCGATAGGCGCCCTCCCCACGGCCTCAGGTATTTCGTATTTTCTTTTGGGTCGTCCCCATAACTTAAAAGTTCAAAATCTTTTGCCGCCACACAAGCGCCAAGCCCGGAATGCACATATAAAAGATCCGCCGGCTGAGTCTTGTCGTTGTAAAATTTCTCCGCGAACGCCGCCGCGAGCAAGGCGCTACCGGAAAATACCGGCACCTTAAGAAAAGCACCGAGAGATGCGGCTATAGAGTTATTGGCCGCTCCGGAACTCGCCAGACCCACCGCTTTTATCTTTGCGCTGCCTGAATTAACGGCTTTGGCCATGGCATCACAGGCGCCGGACGCTTCCAATATAGGGACCCTTTTCTTATCGATGATATTCCCGCCGAGGCCGCAGATAACTATCGCGGCTTCCGACGGAGTAACATGAACGCCCATAACCGAAGCGTCTTTGGAAGATATCTCCACGAGCTCCGGTTTCCTTCCTCCCGTAGAAGTCTCGAAGCCGCTTTCGTATAATAACCCTTTAATTATAAAATCTTTAACATAATTTGATATGGATACAATATTGATACCGGTATCCTTAGACAGGTCGGTCCTTGATATTAGACCCTTGGATCTTATAAGGCCGAATACGGAAAGGCTCTTCGCTTCTTTTTCGGACAGATCACGAAGCGTGAATTTTTCGCCATGCTCTATTTTCATTTACTTAACCTTCTCTAAGTTAGTAACTAACTTTTGAATAAGTATACACAATGCTTTCCGTTAAGTCAATGGCGTTTGAGTATTTAATTTTTAGCCGGGGAATCTGTACTTGTATTCAATATGCGCTTATGGATCTCTTCCGCCTCTTTTGTCTTGCCTTGCGCCGTATATATGGCGGCGAGGTTATTGAGATCCGTAAGCGTATCGGCATGGTTAATTCCCAGGATCTTTTCATCCATCTCGAGAGCTTCCTGCAATAAAGGCTCGGCTTCAACGTATTTTCCATTATACGAATAGATGGCGGCTAGATTATTAAGATACATCGTAAGGATCCTTGAGTCCGGATCCGGCAAGGCGCGAAGAAGCTCTATCGCGCTCCGAAGGAGCGCGCCGGCCTCGTCGTATCTTTTTTGCATTCTGTATGAGAATGCCAGCGCGTTTAAAGCCCCCGCGAAATCTGCGCCGGAATTCCCGGAAGATTTTCCTATTGCCGCTATGATCCTTTTATGAAAAAGTTCGGATTCCGAATACTTTCCCTGGGCCTCGTAAGCGGCTACCAAATTCTTCACATCGGCGAGCACGGTGAGATGATCCTCTCCGAAGGTCTTCTCGTCTATGGCGAGCACCCCGTAAAGAAGAGGCTCGGCTTGGGTGTATCTTCCCTGGCTCATATATATATTCGCAAGATTATTTAAGTCCGTAGATACATCGGGATGTTCCGGACCCAGCACTTTCTGATCTATGGTCAGGGCCCTTATCAAAAGCGGCTCTGCTTCGATATATTTTTTTTCGTTGGCTAATACCATGGCCAGATTATTAAGGATCTCGGCGTTTGAGGGATCGTCCGGCCCGAAAGCGCCTTCGTTTATAGAAAGCGCCTTCTTTAACGCCTCTTCGGCCTCCTGATATTTCTTTTGAGCTATATAGACCGACGCCAAGTTACTCATACTGGCGGCCGTATCCGGATTTTCCGGGCCCAGCGACCTTTCATTTATATCGAGCGCGCGCCTGTAAAACTCCTCGGCCTTATCATATTTGGTTAGCCCCGAATAAACGGCGGCCAGATTATTTAGATCCGTCAATATATCCGGGCTCGCTTCGCCGGATATTTTCACGTCTATATCCAGGGCTCTCACGAGAAGCGGCTCTGCTTCGGCGTATCTTTCCATGTGCAGATATATCGTAGCCAGATTATTAAGATAAACGGCCGTCATTTTGGATTCGGGCCCCATATATTTCTCGGCTATTTCCAGGGCCTCTTTAAGAGGGGCTTCCGCTTCGGAGTAAAGTCTGCGAGCCTTATAAACTCCGGCCAGACCCGAAAGGGCGGAGGAGCGCTCGGGGTATCCCAAATTATCGGCTTGTGATGAAGTCTGCGCCATACTAAGAATTTCTTTATACAACTTTTCGGAATTTTCATAATCCCCCCGCACCTTGGATAAACGCGCCAGCCCGGTAAGTGATGTGACCTTGTCCGAGAGATTATTTTCATTTGATTTTGCGGCAGCCTCGATCGCGCGTTTGTAAAGATCTTCGGCGTCGGCCGGCCTCTTCTGGGATTCACGCAACAGCGCCATATTATTGAGGTACCCCGCCTTGTCCGGAGAAGTCGAGGGAGCTTTATCGGATAATTCTACGGCTTTGACCAGCATCGGCTCCGCTTCGGCTTGCCGCCCTTGGGCCTCATACAGTATACCAATATCGTTAAGGAGTCCCGCGTTAGACGGATCTTCAGGACCGAGAGCGTTCTGGTTTATCAAAAGCGCCCTTTTAAGCAGTTCTTCGGCTTCGGTGTTTTTCTTTTGGGCTGAGCAGGCTGATGCCAGATCGCTCAGGCTGTCCACAAGGCCGACATTATCCGGCCCGACGATCTTCTCTCTTATGGCAAGGGCCCTTCTATAAAGTTCTTCCGCCTTATCGTGTTTTCCTAAATATGAATAAACTGTCGCCAGATTATTAAGATCTCCCAGGGGCTCCTCGGCCGCTTCTCCTGACAATTTAACATCTATATCAAGAGCTCTTTCAAGGAGAGGCTGGGCTTCGGAATATTTTTTCTGATAAGAATATACAGTGGCGAGATTATTCAGATAGACCGCCATTACCCGGGATTCCGGGCCTATGGATTTTTCGGCGATCTCTATAGCGGCCTTAAGCGGAGCTTCTGCCTCGGAATAACGCTTACAGGCCTTATAAACTCCGGCTATGCCTGAAAGCGCGGAAGCCTTTTCGGAGGGCCACGACCCTTTAGATCTATCTACGGCTTTTATCAGTTCGTTGTACAACGCTTCCGCTTTTTCGTATTTGCCTTCGGACTCGTACATAGACGCGAGGGTCCCGATATAGTCATTGACCTCGGGAAGGCCAGAATCGGACGCGCGGGCAAGCATATCTGCCGCGCGTTCTAAGGCCATTTCCGCATCGCTTCGTCTGCCTTGCAAGTCGTATACCCTGGCCACATCCCTTAGTGATGCCGAAACCGCCCTGTAATCCTTATCGGTTATCTTCTCTCCTACGGCTAAAGCTCGTGTAGCGGCTATCTTTTTGTAAATAGCTTCCGCATTTCTAAGATCTTTCGAGGATTCATATGAAGAGGCGAGATTCTGCAGGGATGCCAGGGAATTTTCGTCATAACCCTTAGCCGTGAGCTCTCCTGAAGCTTCAACAGCAGAAACGATTATGCCGATAAATAATGATGCCAGAAAAACCGGCGCTATGAGAGCGGATATCTTCACTGAACGTTCATCGCGTTTTCTCCGCTCACAGAGAAAGCCTCCTGAGCGGGTTCTTTTACGGCCTCCATAGCGGCTCCGGCCGTATCGTTCTTCTTCGTCAAACTTTCAAGCACAGCGGTAAACAACTCTTTTTGCGCGGAAAGATCTCCGACACGCTTCTCAAGCTGCTCCGAACTCTTTTCGAGCGCAACCTTTTCTGTTTTTATTTTATCGAGGTCCACTTGGAGCCCGGCGGCTTCCTTCTCCTTAGCCGATATGCCCAGTTTTATACCTTCGTTTTCAACGGCCATTACGGCTACCATGTACAGCGCGGCCATAAATATCGCTATTACAAGCGTTACGAGAAAAGCTGGACGGGTCGCAAGCGGAGCGGCTGAGTTTGAGAGCTCCTCATATTCCCCCTCCCTGGTCTCCATACCTACAAGGTCTTCTTCTCCGACTTTCCACGGCAGAGACGGCTCGTCGTTCTTCGATCTTGGCGTGGAACCGGCAACATTATCTTCGAATTTCTTCTTCATAGGCTACCTCCGTTGACCTCGCTCACAAGGCTCTTTATATCCTCCGATGCTTTCGATTCGGGATAGAGCTCGAATATGGACTTTCCAACGCTTGAAGCATTCATTATCTCCGGAGACTCCCTTATCACCGTCTTTAAAAGTCGCTCCGGATAAAACCGCGCCACAGCCTCGGCGCATTCTTTGCATATGGGATAGCTCTCATTATATCTGTTTAAAAATATATGCGTCTTGCCGAGATAGTACGAAAAATCCTTCTCTATCGAGGACAGCGTCTCAAGCAATATCTTAAGTCCGTGGAATGACAGAAAATCCGCCAACAGCGGTATTAGTATCTCGTCGGAGGCAAGTATCGCGTTGAGGCTCAGAAGGCCGATCGTGGGGGCCGAATCTATTATTATATAATCGTAATCCCTCTCCGCGTTCTTAAGGGCTTTTCTAAGCCTGAACTCCCTTAGCGGCATCCTGAAAAGCGGAAGTTCAAGCGATGAAAGCGATATCGAAGAAGGTATAAGCCTGAGGTTCGGCGTTGAAGTATCCACTATGACATTCTTCAGATCCTCATTTTTGACTATAACGCTGTAGAGGCTCTTTTCGTGGTGAACGGACTCCTCATTCAGGCATGTGGTAAGATGCGCCTGCGCGTCGAGATCCACCATTAGCACGCGCTTGCCGGACATCGCAAGATACTGGCCGTAAGCGGTGGAGATACTGGTCTTTCCCGTCCCGCCTTTGTAATTTAAGAAAAGTTGTTTTTTCGCTCTCATCTTATTTATTCTATTCTACTTCGCCCTGAAGAGCGACGCTTTGCTCCTCTTTCGCAACTCGGTTATCTCTTTCAAAAGCCCTTCACAGTATTTTATGTCGCGATCTATCTTCTGGTCCCGGGCCTCTATCTCCGCCCTAAGCGAAGCCGCGAGATCGCGGAGCTCGGTCTCCGACTTCTCTTTTTCGACGATGACGTTTTTAAGCATTTCTATATCTGAAGTGAGCTTTACCGCGACTTCTTCGGCCAGCGCCTTATCGGCTTCGCGACGCTTTACCTCTTGCCCCAGACGGAGGGCCGACTGATCGGCCTTTTCCTCGGAATCTTTCACAAGCGCCTCCGCCTTCTTGACGCTCAAAGAGGATTCTTTCACCATATCGTCAAGTTCGCGCTTTGAGGATTCTATCTCGTCTATACGCGAGTTCTTAGCCTCTATCTCGTCGCCGAGCTGGGATATTTTGCCCTCAAGCCCTCTCTTCTCGCGCTCCAACTCCTTCTTTTCCATCTCAGCGGCCTTCAGCTTGAGAGCCGCGTCCTTAACCGAAGCGTCCAGCTCTTTACAATAATCTTCGCTCTCTTTAAGCCTCTTGTTTTTGGCCTCTATTTCCCGCGCGAACTGAGAGATCTTACCGTCCAGATCCTTCTTCTCCCTTTCGACGGCCTGTATTTTTAGCACGAGTTCGGACTTGGCCATCTCCACATTCTTCGCATGAGCCTTTTCCATATCGGACATTTTTTTATCGCGAACGTCTATATCCATCTCCAGCGCCGATATGCGCTCAGCTGAGAGCTTAATATTCTCTTCAGCCTTTTTCAGTCCGGAAGACAACTCCATCTTTGCCGCTTCTAACACTCTACATTGATTCTCCCCGGCTGCTATTTTTTTGTCACGAGCTTTAAGCGTCTCTTCAAGTCCCGATGATCTGTCGGTCTGCTCCTTCAATTCTTTTGTGGCGGCATACAGTTTAGATCTTAGCCCCTCGACGTTGGCCGCCGTCTTGTCCCTGTCTTTTCTGAGTTCTTCGGCTTCCTGCTCCAATCGTTTTTGCAAATCGACCAGGCTATTGTTCTTCTCTTCGCTCTCGACCTGAAAACGCTTTATCTCATCTTCGGATCTCGCCGCTTTACCGATAGCCTCCCGAAGCTCTTTCTCCATCGAGGATATCTTCAAATTCAAACTCTCGACGATCGAACGCGCCTCATCCCGGTCTTTTTTAATTTCCTCCGCTTCACTCTCAAAACGTTTTTTAAGACTGCCGAGAGCCGAGTCTTTTTCATCTTTGACGGCTCTAAAACGCTTTAACTCGTCCTCAAGCCTTGCCTTATCTTTAACCAGGGCCTCTTTATCGACACCGAGCTTATTTTTTTCTGCTTCGCTGCGGGCAGATTCCACGGTCGCCCTTTTATTATCGGAGACCAGCTTGTTATTATCCGACTTAAGGCTCTTAGTTTCCCTCTCAAGCTCTTCTATGCGCTTACGCAGTTTTTCATGCTGATCTTTGACCTCTTTTTTATCGGGCGGGCGAATATCTTCAACAGCCGCTGCTTTTATTGCCACCGCTGAGGCCATGCCTTCTTTGGATTCTTTTATGCGCTCAAGTATCCTGGATCTCATATCGGCCACCGGGATCGGCCCTAGATCGGCATTTCTATCCGAAGGATTTACAACGGCGGAGGGCTTCTTTTCAGGCGGGGATTTTCTTTTAAGAAGATCGAACATCTTGCTCATATTTTTCTCTTTCAGTTATTATGACCGCGTTGAGCCGCGTCGGCTCGACGCGGTTCATTTGATCTTATTATTTTCGCAGAGGGCTTTGTACACTTCGGCTAATGATGCCTTGGCTTCTTCGAGTTCGAGTTTCAGAATTCTATTCTCAGCTCCGAGCGATTCTTTATCCTTTACAAGTGATTCTTTATCTTTCACGAGCGACTCTTTCTCCTCGAGCGCCGCTTCGAGCTTCTTTTTCGATACACCCTTGTCTTTACTCGTAGTTTCCGGCTCTCTTGCTATTTGAATGGTCTCTGTCCGGATGGTCCCGGAGTTCGCGAGATCCGACATCTTCTCCGAAAGCAGATATCTCTCCCTCTCTCCGGATTCGAGACGAGCTCTTAAAGTTTTGATCTGTTCCTTGGCTAGATTTACGCGGGATTCTGATTTAATTATCCAGACTGCGATGAAGATCACTGCGACGCCGACTATTACGAAGAACATCATTATATTCGTTACCCCAAGGTAGGGCATGCGTACCTCCGATTTGTAAATAGAATACTACGACGGAGGCGCATAATCAAGCGAAATTCATCTTGGTTTTTATCTTTGGAAAATTTACTGTCGGGGTCCTTCGTCGGCCTAAAAAAAATTGCCGGCCTCCTCGGGATCGAATTTTTCTCCTGAGAATAGCCGGCAAAATTT
>CAYVCD010000027.1:0-8016 GCA_964450115.1 uncultured Planctomycetia bacterium | reverse complement strand
AATTGCCGGCCTCCTCGGGATCGAATTTTTCTCCTGAGAATAGCCGGCAAAATTTGGTAGCCCCAACTACTGATAATTGGAATCAGATATTCCAAGAGCTGAAGCAAGTTTATAACCTACGGGAGCTATTACCAGTTGCATAACTATGCTGATTTTACAATCTTAAGGCGTCTCTGTCAACCGAATATAAGACTATACCTCACAGCATTAGAACATAGTGGTAGCCACTATAAGCAACTTATGGGGACGACAAATGGCGGGCAATAAATGCGAGCATATCTTAGGTAATGGTGAGCGATGCGAGGCGTGGGCTTTAGAAGGACGAGATAAGTGCTTCTCTCACGACGATTCAAGCAGAGAGGAGAAAATGATAGCAGTCCGTAAAGGCGGTGCCACAAAGAAAGCAATTGTGGAAACTCCGTTAAGGAAGATATCGGTCACCACCCCGAAAGACGTGATTGTCCTTCTGTCCCAAGTGATAGACGAGCTAAGAGATGGCACCCTTGATGTTCGTGTTGCCACAGGAATCGGATTCCTCGCTGGACACCTTCTCAGGGCATTTGAAATTACCGAGCTAAACGACAAGACGGAAGAGCTCAAATCCATTATATCGGAGAGAGGGCTCACCAAGAGAAGGGGCTTATATGAGTAACAGCATACCATTCGCAAAGGTAGTGGCAAGGTTGGATGGCAAGGAACGAGCAAAACTATACATAAAAGATTTTCATCAGAAAAAATACGGCAATAAAATCGGATTCCTTTCAGACGCAGACGAACGAGCCGTGTTGAAGGCACCTGACACAGCATCCTTTGATGAGTTCAATGGGTTTCTGCACATATATACCTCTGTCCCAGATGTTGCCCTGTTCATATTGGATATATATATGCAGTTTATGTTCATATACCAGACGCTTAAGGAGGCACATTACCGCTTTAGACTATGTGGAGCCTTACAAGGCGTAAGAGGTTTTGTGGCTGGTGCGGTGGTAAGGCTCGTCACAGAGGAAGAGCATCAGAAGTTAATACAGGACAGCCGTGAACAAACTATGCCGATAGACGAGCTTATAGACATAGAGACTGGTCTGACTCTGGCGAAGGACGGCAAGGTATCGGAATTGAGAGTTGATGCCTACGAGAAGTTTAACTTGAACAAAAGCCCGCTACGATATGACGACCCAGAAAAGGATGCGGAGTTCAAACGAATGTTTATAGAAGAGCGTGCCAAGCAAGAAGCCAAGATGAAAGAAGTGATAGCATCGGGACGACTGCCATCCGACGGTAAAGTAGCCAGAATTGCGGACTGGGAAAAATACCCCGACAGGCTTGATACCATCCTGACCACCACCTTATATGATTATTACTTGGTCATCAGAGGCGAAGACCCCGACCCAATTACGCAGGCGTGGCAAAAAAATGTAAAAAAGTCATTAGAGGTAGCGGTTAGGTTGTTTGATGCTATATCGCCAATTGACTACAATGGGGTGGAGCCTTTTATGGCACATAAGATAGCCTTCAAAGGCAACCTTGAACTTAAGGCGACCGTATCGGTGCTCCATAAGTTAGCATCCGACCTACTGACTATGATACACATAGCGTATCGCATAAAAGAAGAGCTCGGCTTTGACCCATTCCAAATAAGGGATGATAATATCACGACTCAAGACCGAATGGATGCAATAACGGCTTCTATCAAAGAGCACAATAAGATTGTCTTAGAGGCGACCAGAGACGATGCGAAAGAGTCCGAGGCGTGGCTAATGCGGGAAGAGAAGGAGAGGTGCTACAAAGAGGTTGAGGATATGGACGCCTACCTTCTTGCCGACCCAACCATAGACCAAGAACTGTATAAGAAATGGGAGAAGAAGATATTCGGTTAAGTTATAAAAAAGGCATTTCTCAGTCTTGACAGGATATGATATACTCTTAGAACTATGTTATCCTGTAAGACCAATAATATAATGTTGCGTGTGGTCTGCGGAGTTCTCATCTGCGGACTTCTCCTGTCTGGTGCTGGCATACCATCCTATGCCGTTACAAACCCAAGTGATTCTGCTCTCGCTCCTCCGTTAGCAACAAAGCCTCCCTGTGAGATAGTTCAGAAATCAGACGGCTCTTACGATGTCGTTACTAATAATGGTGTTACAGAGTCGTGGGATAGAGAGACCGCCAGAAGTGTCAAGGCTGGCGAGACACTCGGCAAATCCTTTCGCAACAGATGGGCATTTGTAGATGTGAGTTACCTCATAGGTCAGATGCTTATACTGACCCAACAGCACAACCTTCAGAATCCGAAAGACATCCTCATCCCTCTCATCAAGAAGCATATTCGCAACAGAGACGGGATGGCAGAGATATTGCTTGAAGGATATGACATTGACGGCATAGAAGAGGTGCGGGAAGGACAAGTCATAACAGGGCTCTCTCTACCTATTACAAGGAATGGCACGCCAGCGTATAGACTTGTCTATAACCTGCAAGATGGCGAAACCGCTATACCGACGAGAGATGGTATAAGCGTTTATATAAAGACGGAGAACCTTGCAATAACGCCAGCGTCCAGAGATGAAATAAATATCAGGCTGTCACAATTGCAGAAGATAAAAGACAAGAAGCCAGACGATGTTACAGAAGACGATAAGCAATATCTGGTGGGGGTAGCCAAACATTTTAATCTATACCCAGAATATCTTGAAAAAAAGACAGACAAGAAAGAAATATGGAGATATGCGATACCCTTGCATATTTTAACATCAGCAGAATTATCGGCATTGGGTATATCCGATGTTCCTATCTTCACTTTGTCTGCTGTTGATGAAATTGGAAACGGTTTTTTTTCACACGAGTTAGCTCATACATTGGACGATTTAGTGGCTCTGAGCTATCTGTTTCACCAAGAAGATGAAAAAAAACTGGTGCAAGATTCCAATGTGCAAAAAGAAATAGACAGGCTTGAGAACGCATTCCGTGACCATTACGCTGAAGAGACGCTGGGATGGATGTTGATATTAGCCCAATGGAAAGGGCTTGGGGCTCTAAATCCTAAAATTATATTAGCACTTATTAACGGTCTCGCAAAGAACTTAGAAGAGGTTGTCTCCACAAGAGCCGATTTAGTGAGATATATTGAGGAGCATCGCAATAAAATAGACGAGAGTATTGTAAGCGAGTATTTTGAAGAGGCAAAGAAAGCCGACGACGAATGTAAGCTGAATCTGATACGATTGAAAGAGATAAGGCGACAGATACTGCATTCTAACGAAAATACTTTAGTAGCTGTAAATGAGTCCGTAAGTGAAGCGTCACAGCCATACAAAGGCAGTAAAAGATTTGAACTGCAATTACAACTCGCTTCGGACACACCATATATTTACGGTAATACGGTCAGAGTCTCCTACATTTGGACAAACCTCATCAGGAATAGTATGGATGCTATCTTTGAAACGAGGAAGGCTGATAAGGAAAGAATGGGCAGAGTTGTTATAAAAACTAATACTGTTATCAGGGACAATAAAAGGTTTGCCGAGATTACGGTTAGTGATAACGGCAATGGCATTCCAGCAGAGATGTTGCGTAACAGTCGCCTATTTCAAAAAGGTGAAACAACAAAAGAAAGAGGAACTGGTCTTGGGCTGTATTTAATTAAACAAACTGTTGAAGAGCTGGGTGGCACAATAGATGTCCAGTCCGAACTCGGCAAAGGCACGACATTCACGATACGGTTGCCAATTGCACTACAAGAGTTAGTTGCCAACGCAGAAGACACAGGGATAGTCAGTAAGCCCCAAGTGCAAAATGATGGGTATAAAAAAGACCTTACGCATAATGTTGCGTCGGGGCAGTATCAGCTTGAACTTTTGAAGAGCGACCTTGCTAAAACAGAAGCAAGACTTGCTAAAATGACAGATGAGACCCCTGCTAATAGAAGAGAGAGTGCCATTAACCACATCGTATGGCTTAAAGAGCGAATTAAAAGTTTGGAGAACGAAAACATCACTTTACAAAACAGATTAGACCTTCTATCGGGAAAGGTGGAAGAAGTAAGCAAAGTTACCACAACGCCAGTTGCCATATCGCCCGAAACCGAACGCATCCACGCCACAAACTTCCAAGACACACTGACCTATATCCAAGCCCAACCGCAGACCCAGCCTCTCATCGTTGCACTTGGCACGAGCTGGATAAAGGGTTACGAGAAGGGACGATATTTGCAGTATGACGCACTTAATCCGCTGATAGGCTCGCTACGCACTTACTGTGAGTCAAAGGGTATACCATTTATAGTAGACGATGACGACAAGTTACTGGCTCATATCAACGCCGAGAGAGCCAAGCAAGGCAAGGCAGGTGCCAAGGTGGTCGTGTTGGCAGGTAAGGATACTGTGGTATCAGACGAGTTCGCAACGCTCCGCAACGACCAAGAGAAGGCGTTTGTTGTTGGAGTGGATAGCCAAGAGCTCACGACCGACAGCTATATCCGCCTAATGGAGATGCTAACCCTTGCCCTGAAATTATCCGCAGGTCTTGAAGTAAGTCTTAATAACGACCATATAACCATCACAAAAGATAACGAACGCCATCTCTACATCTTCCTTCCCCACGCTGAGCCGATGGACTACGAGCGACTGAAGGTGATATACGAAGTCCAAAAGTTTGCGTAATACCACTTCCAGCAATACCCCCTGATAGGACGATTGTCTTCAAATACACTAACAATTTCGCTTGACATCTTTTCGGTTTAATGATAATTTATACCTTGAGGTATACTTTATGACTACAGTAAATATACAACAAAACCAAGAGGTTCAATACAAGACGGCGAGCGAGCCTTCCTGCGAAGAGGTCTGTAAGTTCTCGGAGAAAAACGGCTTGCTACTTACTATTCCCCTGTTTACGATTAAAGACTTGAAATCGTTTGTAATGGATTTGACCTATAAAAAGATTGCGGACTGGGACTCTGATGGGCTCCTGTCAAGTTCAAGAGAGAACAACAAGGCGGGGTGGCGTAAGTTCTCGGTGGTTGATGCGATAAGACTGCGTATTATTTCCGATTTGAGGCAGTTTGGATTTGATACCAACGAGATTAAGTCTTTTCTGAACAGCATACGCAAAAGTTCTTTTATAATTCACGATGCACGCCCAGTTAAAAAAGTAGCATCGCCGTTAGAGTATTTTATTCTGTCATCTATGCTCGGATATAAAATCGTGCTCATAGTCACTAAAGACGGTCAATTTTACTTCTATGATAGGGGGAAAGACGCCTTCTATGCCGACGAAAATGATAAGGATGCTGGTTATGCCCGTCTATTTATGGGAGGTCTTTTAACATTGCCCTTTCATTCTTATGTCACAGATGTTGTAAGCCTTGCTACTTATGCCATAACAGAGGGAGACAAGTCAGGTGAATATCGGCTTATCTACGCTCTTACCGATAAGGAAAAAAAGATTTTGGATATCATCAAGGATAAGACCTATCAGCAGATAACAATCGCAAAGTCTGATGGCGATATAATAACCATAAGTGCCAAATCAAGGCAACAACACTTGATATCTGACCAAGAGATAATAAACGCCATAAATAGCGGGGCTTATCAAAAAGTAACGGTAGCGGTGGCGGATAATAGAAAAATAGAGCTGACACGGGAAGAGACGACAAAAGTTTAGCGGTATCGGACAAACCCGAACCACTAAACCTAATTATTAGTTAAGGGCGAGAGCGTCGGACAAACCCGAACTTGAGTCACGATAGACGGAGTTCGGGTTATGCTTTCCATAGAACAGTGCAGGCGACTACTCCCCAGTGGTCGCTACACAGACGAAGAGGTTGAAAAGATTAGGGATAGTCTTCGCCAGTTAGCAACCGTATTGGTAGATGAATACCTGAATAGCAAATGCGTCAAGAAGGATTGCGGAAATGCAGGCGACTAAAGATACGGAAAACGCTGTCATATATTGCCGAGTGTCCACTACTGACCAAGCTCAATACGGATACTCCTTGGCAACGCAGGAAAAGGTGTGTCGGGAGTATGCCGAAAGGAATGGCTACAATGTCCTGCAAGTCTTTGTAGAAGAGGGCGAAAGTGCGAAGACCGCTCTACGGACACAGCTTCAAAAGTTACTACATTTTCTCACAAAGAACCGTAAGCTCGTCAAGGTTCTCATCGTCCATAAGATAGATAGGTTCTCCCGTGATACCTACGACTTTGCGGATTTGGTCAGAACCCTTGATAAGCTCGGTGTTGAACTTAAGTCCGCCACAGAAAACTTTGATAATACTCCTCTGGGAAAGTTTATGAAAAGTATGCTATCAAATGTTGCACAGCTTGATAACGATGTAAGGAGTGAAAGAACAGCCAGCGGAATGCGACAGGCGGTCAAAGAAGGACGGTGGTGCTGGCAAGCTCCTGTCGGATATGATAACTCCGAAGATGAAATGGAGATGCCCATACTTGTCCGTTCAGATGAGAGCATATTTGTCCAAGAGGCATTCAGACTGGCAGAGACTGGACTATATAAGCAGGTAGACATTGCCAAAGAGCTAAGGAAAAAAGGATTCAAGAGGGCGACAACAAGTCTCATCAACCGAATGTTGAGGAACCCTCTCTACTGCGGAATAATTAAGGTTAAGTGGTTTGATGAAGAGATAGACTACTTACATCAAGAGATAGCAATAATCTCAAGAGAAACTTTCTACCGTGTCCAGAACATTCTTGACGGCAAGCGACCCTCTGTAACGGCAAAAGCACGGAACAATCCTGCCTTCCCTCTGCGGAACTTCTTGAGGTGCGGGCGGTGTGGTCATAAACTCACAGGTGGGTTGTCAACAGGGCGAAAAGGCATCAGGTATCCCTACTACCGATGCTATGGCACAGGATGCGGTCTAAATACCAAGAAAGGTGATATAGAAGACAGTTTTTATGGCTATTTGAAGACCATAGAGCCAAAAGAAGAGATGCTGAATGCCTTTGAGGCTGTGGTGTTGGATGTGTGGCAAGAGCGACAGAGCAATATGGTCAAGGAGAAGGAAGTGCTTGGAACCCACCTGAAAGCCCTTGAGAAAGAGCGAGACCGAATTGACGACCTGAAGATACGAGATGTCCTTACTGATGAGACCTACAAACGCAAGGCTGAAGAAGTAAAGGCTAAAATGGAGCAAAAGAGAAGAGAGTTTGAGGACTCACAACAGACTGTAACAACTGATATGGAAGGGTGCGTCCGCTACTGTAAGGCTGTTATAGCTAACGTGGCTGACCTATGGGCAAGCGGTAGTCTTGACCTGAAACAACGGTTGCAAACTATCATCTTCCCTGACAAGACCTATTACGACAACAGAACAATTAGAACCGACAATATCGCCTTAATCTTCAAGCACTTACAACAAATGCAGACTCAAAAAACACAAGTGGTAGCGCTATCGGGATTTGAACCCGAGTCTTAAGCTTGAGAAGCTTATGTCCTAGACCAGGCTAGACGATAGCGCCACTTAAACCGTTGATCAAATTCAGCTTTTTAGTGCGCGTAAAACTCTGGATCTCCAGTTCCCGCTTGCGCGCGGCGGATTGAGTGCCGAGATCTTCTTTATAAACTAATTTTACCGGATGCCTTGATTTGGTAAATTTGCAGCCCTTACCTTCATTATGCTTAGCAACCCGGTGCTCTACATCATTAGAAATGCCGGTGTATAATTTACTATCGCGACATCTAATAATGTATACGGACCAATGCTTGACTTGCACTCTTACGCTCTTTCGCTTCGCTCGGCTATGAACTAACTTCTGCCCCGTACCAGTCGGTATAATCTTAGGCGATAACCTCCGGTACGGGGTATGTACCACTAAGGTAATGGCCATGCACCATTCACTTCGTTCAGATGCATGGCGGGCCGTGCCATGTACCCGAGCGATAGCTATTTCTAGTTTTCGCGAGTGGTACATGGTGCGGAGAGGGGGATTTGAACCCCCAAGGCTTGCGCCACATGCCCCTCAAACATGCGTGTCTGCCAGTTCCACCATCTCCGCG
>CAYVCD010000026.1:0-17462 GCA_964450115.1 uncultured Planctomycetia bacterium | reverse complement strand
CTTAATCCAATTTGCGGCAAGCGGAAGCAACACCCCAAAAGTTCCGCCTGTCGCTTGAAGCGAAATAATTTAACTACCCTTCAGCGATGATTCGACCTTCGCGAGGACCTTCTTCTTGACCTCTTTAAGGCTTCCGGCAACTATGCAGCCCGATGCCTTGGCATGGCCGCCGCCGCCGAATATTGCGGCTATCTTGTTGACGTCCGCCGCGTCTCCGTTGCCCTTTGACCTGAAACTTATGTTTATCTTGCCCTTCTCCTGCTGATCTTCCTTGAACAGGATAGCGACCTTGACGCCGTCAATCGACCTGGCGAAGTTTATGAGACCTTCGGATTTGGCGAGATCGGCGCCGGTTTTTTTGAGCATATCTTTTGTCACTTCTAAATGCGCTATCATACCGCTCTTATTGACGCGTATAGTGGCCAGAACAAGGCCGAGCAGATTTATATCTTTCACAGATCTTCGCTCATAAACGCTCTCTGATACTACGGCCGGATCGAGCCCGTACCCCAAGAGCTCGCCCGCTATCTCATGCGTGGCGCTTGAAGTATTGTCGTAATTGAACGAGCCTGTATCGGTGAGTATCGCTATGTAAAGCGAAAGAGCAACCTCTTTCGTCATCTTAACGCCCGTCTCTTTAAAGAGCCTGAATACCATCTCTCCCGCGCTACTTGCGTTGGGCTCTACCCAATTAACACTGCCAAACTTCTCATTCGATATATGATGATCTATATTTATAACGGGTACGGCCCGCGACTTTATCAAGTCCCTTACCTTCCCGGTCCTGTTGAGCGTCGGGCAGTCGAGGACTATGGCGGCATCGAAGGCGCCTACTTTATCAAATTTATTGGATACTTCGGATGCCTTTGGCAGGAACATGTAATGTTCGGGCACAGGATCGCTGTCGAGTATGAAAGCTTCTTTACCCATGCCCGTCAGGAGCTCCTTCATCGCAAGCTGGCTGCCCAGCGCGTCGCCCTCCACATTCACATGGGCCGTTACCAGAAAACGCTTACCCTTCTTTATCGCCTCAATCACTTCCCGCATCGGGTTCACCTTTATCTTTCTTCTTTATCTTTTCGAAGAGATCATATATCTCTTTGGTGTGCTCTATAGACTCGTCTATCCTGAAAGAGAGATCGGGTACGAGCCTCAATTTTATCCTGTCGGCCACCACGCCTTTAATATACCCCTTGGCGCTATTCAGGCCCTTTAATGCCAGCGCCTTCTCCTTTTGGCCTCCGAGAACGCTGAAATAAACTTTTGCGAAGCGCAGATCTTTGGTTAGTTCCACTTTGGTTATAGTAAGGAATCCGACCCTCGGATCCTTTATCTCTTCCAAGGCGACCTTGCTGATCTCCTGCCTGAGCGCTTCCTGAACTCTTTCCGGTCTAAGCCTACTCATAGTCTCCTTTTTGCCAATTTTTTAGCATATTCTATTTCGGCTTCCTTAGTTATAAGTATGCCGTCGAGCTTCTTATGGAGCATCTTTTCCATGATCTTGGCGAAATGCGGCCCCGCCTTTACCCCAAGAGCCTTTATATCTTCGCCCCTCGCTGACGTGCGCATTCCGTTATATTTATGGAAGAACTCCATTATGCGTCCCTTGCCTATATCCGAACGCGATACCGCCATCAAAAGAAGAGTGACCTCATGCGATAACGGTTCCAGTAGGCGATAGATCTTGCTCGGCAGTATCTTCCTTTTGGCGTTGAGCGTCTTCAGGACTTTTCTGCCCTGCTTCTTATAGGAGAGCATCCTCAGCCTCTCGCCGCGCTTAAATTCAAATTTATTGGCGAAGTAGATCATGCCGTCGTGACTTACATCTTCGAAGAGCGCCATGAGATAAACCAGCCACTTCTCGATCGATCTCTTTCTGGGGCTATTGTCATTGTACCAGGCGCAGGCCTCGTCTATAGCCGTAAATGTTTTGTTTAGTCCTTTATGAAGCTTCAGGTACGGATGGATTATCTTAAGCGCCCGGAATTCGTCCATCCTCTCTATTATATGAAAAGGCTCCTTCTCTTTCAGGATAAGCATTATCTCGTCGCGCAATCGCGGCTCCTCCACCTTCTTATATATCTCTTTCTCGATAGACTTGCGTATAAGGCCCGCCGTATGAGGTTCTATGGTGAATCCGAGCCTCTTCTCCAGACGTATGCCGCGCAATATCCTGGTGGGATCGTCCACAAAGCTCTTGTCGTGGAGCGCCTTTATATGCTTCTTTTCAATATCGCCCACGCCGTCAAAAAAGTCTATCGGATGGCCAAAGTCTCCATCGTTCAGGCTTATGGCCATCGCGTTCACTGTAAAATCGCGGCGGGCCAGGTCGTCCCTGAATGAACTGAATTCCACCGTAGGCAGGGCCGCCGGCTTTGCGTAGATCTCCCGGCGCGCGGTCGCGAAATCTATCTTTATATATTCCGGAGTCGTGACAGTGCAAGTACCAAATCTTTTATGTGAAACTATTATGCCGTGAATATCGTGCGCCAATTTTTCGCCAAAGAGTATGGCATCGCCCTCTATGACTATATCTATATCGAGGTTCTCTTTGCACAGGAAGAGGTCCCTCACTGTACCGCCGATAAGATAGGCCTTATAATCCATGCGCTTACTGATATCGCCTACTTTCTTCAAAAGCATCATAGTGCTCTCTGAAAAACAGTGCTGCATCTTCTCGTATAGATTCTTCATATCAATATTCCTTCTTTAGGGTCTTGGGTGGAACTGTTTGTGGATCGATTTTAACCTTCCTTTGTCAATATGCGTATAGATCTGGGTCGTCGCGATATCGGAGTGGCCCAGCATCTCCTGCACTACTCTCAAGTCAGCCCCGCGCTCCAATAGATGCGTCGCGAACGAATGCCTCAAGGTATGCGGAGTTATCTCTTTCCTTATCTTTGCCGTCAGAGCATACTTCTTCATCATCTTCCAGAAGGATTGCCTCGAGACCTTCTTCCCCAGTCTGGTCAGGAAAAGATGATTGTCGGTCCTGCTCTTCAAGAGAGACGGCCTCACCTTATCCAAATAACGCGATACAGCACCGCGGGCTTCGGAGCCTATGGGGACCATCCTCTCTTTGTCGCCTTTGCCTTTGCATTTTATGAATCCCATGTCGAGATTCAGTGTGCCGGTTGAGAGCTCCACCATCTCCGAGACGCGCATACCGGTAGCGTACATCAGCTCCAGCGCAGCCCTGTCCCGTATCCCCATCCAGCTTTTCGTGTCAGGCGTCTGCAAAAGCTTTGTGACCTCGGCGACATTCAGCACATTTGGAAGCGGGCGTATCAATTTGGGAGATTCCAATATACCGGCGACATCATCCTTTATAAAACGCTCCTGCGCCAAAAATTTGTAGAACATCTTTATCGCCACAAGCGCCCGGGATATGGAATTTCCTGACAAGCCCTTGTCCTTCAGGTGCATGAGATATTTTGTTATATCATCCCTCTTTATCTTCTCTATCGCGGTGACGCCCTTGGTCTCCAGATAGTTGATGAAAGCAAATAGATCCGAGCTGTAAGAGGATATCGTATTCTTACTTAAGCCTCTTTCGACCGATAGATAGTTTAGAAATTCGTCTAATAATTTTTTCATACCAGTAAGTTATCCGCTAAATAAAGAACGGGTTTGACTCCTTCTCGATCCCTATCGTAGATTCCTGCCCGTGGCCCGGATAGACCAGAGTGTCGTCATCGAGCGTAAACAATTTACTCCTTATTGATCCGAGCAAAGCCTTCTCATCTCCATCCGGAAGGTCGGTCCGCCCTACTGTGCCGGCAAATAGAGTATCACCTGTAAATACAACGTCTTTCAGTTTTATAGATATGCCTCCGGGCGTATGGCCAGGCGTATGCAATATCTCAAATTCCAGATCGTTCAGATATACCTTATCACCATCTTCTAGAAGCTTCGAAGCCTTCGGGGTCTTAATAGACAGGCCGAATGCGCCCGATAAGTTCAGGCCCGGATCAGTCAAAAAATCTTTTTCCAACCGGTGAATGTATATCGGTACGCCAAAATAGCCGTTGCCTAGAATATGGTCGCCATGGCCATGTGTATTTATTATGAATTTTGGCTTCAGGCCGTTCTTCTTAATAAAATCCATTATACGCTCCGGCTCGCCGCCCGGATCTATGATACAGGCATCTTTTGTCGGGTTATGCGTTACTATATAGCAATTAGCACCCATCGGCCCGACCTCAAGAGAATCCACATTAAAATCAGCCACCTTTTGCCGCCACCTCCACCGGCGCCTCTTTAGATTCAGCCTCTTCTATCTCAGCCTCTTCCTCATCGTCGAACGACTTCTTCATATACTTCTTTATCTTGTTATAATAGAACTCGGCCCTTAAGAACCTCTCTTCCCTTTCAACGGTCCTTCTGGCATAGTCCATATTCGCCTGTCCCAGATCGCGCCTTAGGATGAGGTCCTGGACCTCCTTAAGCCTGTTGATATGCTTGTCGAGCTCCTTCGCTTTTTCCGGAACGAGGAATATCTGCAAGTCCCCGATCTGGCCGAGCGCCTCCTCAATGCAGCGCGCGTCCTTCTTGCTGTTCTGTCCGAGATCATCGGCAAGCTCTGAAAGCCACGATATCGTGTAGTTGTAATGCTTTGAATAGAGAGACTCCGTCGGTTCTTTAGTGTACCTCTTGGTCTGATATATGCGGGGTTTCTTCGCGACATCCTTCTTCTTCCTGATGAACTTCCTTCTCCACTCCTCACCGCAGCCCGCGAGGCTCATAGCCACCACTAGTATCAATAACAAAGAGACCCATCTTCTCATTTTTTTCACCCCGCTATTTTCTTGAACTCTTCTTCGTCTATTATTTTAACGCCAAGGGCCTTTGCCTTCTCTATCTTCGATCCGGGCTCCTCTCCGGCCACCACAAAATATGTATTTTTACTGACGCTGGACGACGGATTCCCACCTAGCTTTCTTACAAGCTCCTCGGCTTGGCTACGGCTGTAATTCTTAAGAGTCCCCGTTATCACTACGGTCTTGCCTTCAAGAGCGGCGCCGGCTGTCTTTAAACCTGCCTGGGACATCTTGATATTGGTTTCGGATAATCTCTTCAGTATCTTCATATTCTCTTTGTTAGAGAAAAAATCGCTGATCGATTCCGCCATTACCGGACCTATCTCGCGTATCCCGGTAAGCTCGTCGACGCCCGCGCCAGACAGTTTACTGATAGAGCCGAAGTGCTGGGCAAGGACCCATGCGGAATGTTCGCCCACATGCCTGATACCGAGAGCGTATATCAGCCGGTTGAGATCGTTGGATTTACTCTTTTCTATGGCGCTCAATAAGTTCGAGGCGCTCTTTTCGGCCATCCTGTCCAATTTCCTGATATCGTCCACCTTTAGATAGTATATGTCCGCATAATCCTTTATCAATCCTTTATCCACAAGCTGATCCGTGATAGCGGTGCCCATGCCTTCTATGTCCATGGCATCCCTGGAGGCAAAGTGCAATATCCTCTCCTTTATCTGCGCGGGGCATCCGACGTTCTCGCAACGCAGCGCCACCTCATCCGGAGCACAGTGAAGCTTTGAGGCGCATGCGGGGCACGCTTTAGGAAGCGGGAAACTCTTCTCTTTGCCTGTCCTCTTATCTTTTGCGACGCTGAGTACTTTCGGGATTATCTCTCCGGACTTCTCGACATAGACCTTATCGCCTATCCTGACGTCCAGCCTCTCTATCTCGTCAAAATTATGCAGAGTCGCCCTCGATACGGTAGAACCTGATAGATGCACAGGTTTCAGTATCGCCACAGGCGTTATCGTCCCGGTTCTGCCCACCTGTATTATTATATCTTCTACTTCGGTAAGCGCTTTTTCGGCTGGAAATTTATACGCTATCGCCCAGCGCGGGCTCTTAGACGTGCTCCCCAACGCCTCTCTCTGCTTCAGGTCGTTTACTTTGACTACCATGCCGTCTATATCAAACTCCAGTTTTTCTCTCTTCGCTTCCCACGAATCGCAGAACTCAATGACATCATCTATATCCTTGCATAGCTTATAGTGCGGATTTACCCTAAAACCCGCTTCTTTTAGATATTCGAGCAGGTCCGTGTGTTTTCCAAAATCTATCCCTTCGCAATAACCCAGTCCCCATATGAATATATTGAGGCGTCTCTTTGCCACTATCCTGGGATCGAGCAATTTTAGAGATCCGGCCGCCGCGTTCCTCGGATTTTTGAAGGGCTCTTCACCCGCCTTCTCCTTCTCACGATTTATCGATTCGAATACGTCCTTTGTCATATAGACTTCGCCGCGCAGCTCGACGCGAGCGGGGACTCCCTTCACTTTTTCACTGAATTTCAGCGGTATAGAGCGTATGGTCTTTAGATTATTCGATACGTCATCGCCTTCCGTGCCATCGCCTCTGGTAGCGCCTCTTATCCAGCGGCCTTTCTCGTAAAGAAGCGAGATGCTGACACCGTCAAATTTTAACTCCACGACATATTCGTATTCTTCGCCTTTTAAGTTCTTGCGCACACGCTCGTCAAATTCTTTCAACTGGGCGGAAGAATACGTATTATCCATGCTCATCATGGGGACTATGTGCTTTACTACAGCAAACCCTTCGGCAGGATGGCCTCCTACGCGCTGTGTAGGCGAATCCGGTGTGATCAGCTCAGGATGCGCATCCTCAAGCTCTTTTAACTTCCTGTACAATATGTCATACTCATGATCGGAGATGACGGGCTTATTGAGAACGTAATAGAGATCGTCATTCTCTCTTATCATCTCTCTCAAAGCCTCTATCTCTTTTTTAACACTCTCTTTCTGCATATGTATTAAAACCTTATATCGAATCCTTCGAATTCCTCTGTCGCGGGCTGCGGTTCTATGCTGGTGTCCTTTATGTAGGCGCCAAATACATCCTTTATCTTATCCATAAATTTATTCAAAGCCGCCCCCTCTCCCTCGCAGACTATCTCCACCCGGCCATCCTCCAAATTCTTCACCCAGCCGGTGATGCCCAGTTGGCGTGCGGCACTTTCGGCGATATATCTGAAGCCCACGCCCTGAACGCACCCTGAATAGTATATATTAAGGCGTTTATTCATAATAAGAAACGAGGAAAAAGGTGGTCGGGGCGGACGGATTTGAACCGTCGACCTCTTGGTCCCGAACCAAGCGCGCTAGCCAGCTGCGCTACGCCCCGATCAAGTTAACATAATACTATAACACAAGAGAAAAAGGCAGGCAATTGAAAAAAATGTAGGGGACGTTTACCTGCCTGCCAGCAGGCAGGAACGTCCCCTACATTGTGGATAACTTCGTAAACTTAAAAGACTAGAAATTGCTGTTTTCTAGAAAGTATTCCGGATCCTTAAGCACAGGCGCATAATCCTTGGGTACCGGGAACATGAACGTTGCCGCCTCAAAGACGCCGACGCATGCTCTGCCGATCGCCCATCCAAAACCTTTTAATACTCCTACGGTGCTGGCAGCGAACGGGCCATCCGAATTGTTCACTCTCGAGATCTGCTCGGGGATCTCCAGCGGAAAGGTTATCATATTACATAAACCTCTGCCCAACTTTGAAGTCGGACCATCGCAAAAAGCCGGTGTTGCCGAACTCGCTACCAATAATAATATGACTGCGGTCAAAAACATTTTCTTCATCATCCTATCCCCCTCCTGTTAGGTTAAACTATACCACGAAAAGACCGCATTTTCAAATTTATTTAAGGAATTTTCTGTCTACACCAAGGATATATTTACCTATAATATCGAATTCTATATTCACTTCATCGCCTGAGCGCTTGGACCCCAGGGTCGTGATCTTAAGAGTGTGAGGGATCATGTGGACTACGGCGCTGCCATTGCCTACACTGCCAACGGTAAGGCTTATGCCGTCCAGCGCGATAGAGCCTTTTTCTACGACCAATTTTCTATAATCCGGTGGAAAGACAACTTCAATAGAATAATTATCGCCAGAGCGCCTTATATCTATTATCTTGCCCACGCAATCTATATGCCCAGTGACAAAATGGCCGCCCAGAGGATCTCCCGCCCTCAAGGCGGGCTCTAAATTAACGGCTTCACCTATCGCGAGCTTCGAAAAATTCGTCCTCTTGAAGGTCTCACCCATGACATCAAAGTCGAGGGCGTTCTTATTCTTACCGGTCAATGTCAGGCAGACGCCGTTAATAGAGATGCTGTCCCCTATATTCGATCCATTCACAACATCCTTTGCCTCGATAGATAATTTGTAGAGGCCTCCCAATCCGGATATCCTGCGGACCTTCCCGAGCTCTTTTACGATCCCTGTGAACATTATTGTACCTCTGCCTCTATCAATACATCCTCTTTGAATCTCTTTACGGAGATATTCTTAAGATCAAACGCATCCTTCATCCTATCTATGCCGATACCCTCTACAGCCGTCTTGGCATCCCGGCCCCCTATTATCTTCGGAGCTATGAAGACAAGGAGCCTGTCGACCAGCTTCTTCTCCAACAGGCTAGCTATCAATTCACCGCCGCCTTCCACTAGAATATTCGTTATACCGCTTTTAGCCAGCGATCTTAGTAATTTGTTTAGATCCACCCTTTTCCCGGATCGGGCGTCCGGTCTCACTACTATCACCGGATACTTATCCTTTCCTGATAAGACCTTCGCGCCTGAAGGAAGGGCCGATCTGCCGCCAACGATCACCCTGACAGGTTGTTTGCCGGGCGATACTCTACTCAAAAGCAGCGGGTCATCCCGCCTGACGGTATTTGCGCCGACCATCACAGCGTCCGCCATTCTCCTTAACCTATGCACATATCGTCTGGACTCTTCGGAAGATATCCATCTTGAATCACCAGTCCTGGTGGCGATCTTACCATCAAGGCTCTGAGCGACCTTAACAGTCACGAACGGGATATTCTTGGTTATAAATTTTATGTAAGGCCTGTTGATCTCAAGAGCATATTTAGCGAGAATTCCGACCTTCGTCTTTATGCCATATTTATTCAATCTTCTTATGCCGCTCCCATTATTTACGGGGTTCGGGTCCTTAATGGCGATAACAACCCGCTTGATACCGCTCTTTATTATGGCTGCTGTGCAGGGAGGGGTCCGTCCGAAATGATCACATGGCTCCAGGGTAACGTAAAGCGTGGCGCCTTTTGCTTTGGCTCCGGCCTGTCGAAGCGCGTTGATCTCGGCGTGCGCAAGGCCCGCCCTCTTATGATAGCCGCGCCCTACTATCTTTCCCTTACTGACTATGACGGCACCTACTACAGGATTTGGGCTCGTCATGCCCTCGGCTTTTTTTGCCAGGGCTATCGCGAGAGCCATATATTTATGATCGGTATTCGGGGTCATCCTTTATCTTCTTTGCCTCTTCTTTAAGCTTTTCGACCAGCTCATACGGCACGCGGACAGTTCCCATAAGGATCCGGCCCTTGCCCATGCCATGACAATCGGATCCGCCCGTCATCAAAAGGCCCATATCCTTCGCCATCGCTTCATATCGCTTGGAGACATGGGGCTTATGATCCGTATGATATACTTCAAGGCCCCTCAATCCATGATCTACGAATTCTTGTATATAATCATCATTACCTATAAGATCGGGGTGCGCTATCACCGGCACTCCGCCGGCTTTCAATATAAGCTCCATGGTCTCCACAGGAGATAATTTTGTATAAGGGACATAACATGGTTTCGCAAAACCTATATATTTTGCGAAGGCCTCCCTTAAATTTTTTATAGCTCCGGAAATAAGCATAGCCTTGGCGACGTGAAGCCTGCCCACGGATCCTTTATTGACGGCGATCTTAAAGACTTCCTCAGCGTCTATCTTTACGCCCATGCCCCTCAGTTTCTCTATCATTACAAAGATACGCTCTACCCTTGAATCCTGGATCTCTTTAAGTATCTTGCGCAGCCACTCCTGCTTCCAGTCTATGAAATATCCCAATACGTGGATCTCAGCATCCATCTTCTCCACCGACATCTCTATTCCGGGTATTATCTCCACGCCATTTTTCAGGCCCAGGGCCATACAGGGATCTATGCCATCCACCGTATCGTGGTCGCATATGGCTATTGCAGATAGACCCTTCTCTTTAGCGCATATGACGACCTCTTCCGGGGAGAAAGTAGAGTCGGAATAGAATGTGTGAACGTGCAGATCCGCGTATTTTGTCCCGGTCATTTAGATCCTTTGCGCTCCGTCTTATTTATCTTATCAAGGATGCCGTTCACGAATTTACCGGAGTCGGGCCCGCCGAACTTCTTTGCTATATCGATAGCCTCGTTTATCGAGACTTTCGGGGGGATATCTTTTTCATAGAGAAGCTCGTACGTGGCAAACCGCAGGACGTTCCTGTCGATGACGGCCATCCTGTCGAGATGCCAATTGGTGGCATACTTGGCTATCATCTTGTCGATATCTTTCTTATTATCAGCCACTCCAAGGACGATACCGGCGGCGAACTTCTTCACCTCGCTTGAAGATTCTGCGTTGCCTTCCCAAAAACGCTCTACACAGTCCTTCGGATCATCCTTGGTAATGTCCACGGCGTACAATATCTGCAGCGCGTATTCCCTCGCTTTGGTGCGCTTACGCATGTATGCTCCTTTATATTTTTCCCATCAGGTTCGCCATCTCGATCGCCGAGATCGCCGCGTCGCGGCCTTTATTCCCGTCCTTTGTGCCGGCCCTCTCTATGGCCTGCTCCAGAGTATCGGCGGTTATAACGCCGAATATGCATGGTACGGACGTATCGAGCGATATCTTCGCCACGCCCTTTGCGGCCTCGCTCGCCACGAACTCAAAGTGCGGCGTTGAGCCCCTTATAACGGTGCCCAGACATACCACTGCGTCATACTTCTTCGACTTGGCCAGCTTTAAAGCTACCAACGGTATCTCAAAAGCGCCGGGCACCCAGACGACATCTATGCCGCTATCCTGCACGCCATGCCTCGTGAGCGTATCGACGCATCCTTCAAGAAGATTCGCCGATATGAACTCGTTAAAACGCGATATCGCTATCGCGAACTTCTTACCCTTCGCTACCAGATCAGCTTTTATCAGATTTGCCATTTTACCACCCTCCTTTTTTTAAACCAGTATTTTATGCCCTAACTTTTCCTTCTTCGTCCTAAGATACCTCTTATTACTCTTTGACGGCTTCACGACCAGAGGAACTCTCTCTACCACCTCCAGGCCATATCCTTCAAGACCCACTATCTTCTTGGGATTATTGGTAAGAAGTCTGATCTTGCCCAAGCCAAGATCTGCCAATATCTGGGCGCCGATCCCGTAATCTCGTAGGTCCGCCTTGAACCCCAGCGCCTCATTCGCTTCTACGGTATCAAGCCCCTTGTCCTGCAGCTTATACGCCTTCATCTTATTAGCCAGGCCTATGCCGCGGCCCTCCTGTCTCATATACAGGATAACGCCGCTGCCGCATTTTTCTATGGTCTTCATGGCGAGCTTCAACTGCTCGCCGCAATCGCACCTCTTTGAGCCGAAGACGTCCCCGGTAAGACATTCGGAATGGACACGCACCAATGCTCCGTTCTTGGCCGGAGAGCCTTTGATAAGAGCCAAATGGTGATACTTATCCACCGTCGACTCGTAAACCAGGACTTTAAAATCTCCAAAATCCGTAGGTATTGTGGTCTGAGTGATCCTCTTCACGAGCTTCTCCGACCGTCTTCTGTACTCTATTAGCTGAGCTATAGAACATATCTTCAGTTCGAACTTTTTTGAGAATTTTATCAGATCGTCAAGCCTTGCCATCGTGCCGTCATAGTTCATGATCTCACATATTACTCCGACCGGAAAGAGATGCGCCATCTTCAAAAGATCTACGCAAGCCTCGGTGTGCCCGGCCCTGACCAAAACTCCTCCCTCGTTTGCCCGGAGAGGAAATACGTGGCCGGGCCTGGAAAGATCGTCAGGCTTGGTCTTCGGATTTGAAAGTATCTGGATGGTTCGCGCTCTGTCATGCGCCGAGATACCGGTCGTAACGCCTTTATTGGCATCGCACGATATCGCCCATCCCGTCTTGTATGGGTCGCGGACGTTCGCGGCCATCGGATGCAGATCTATCTCATCCAGCCTTAAACCTTCCATGGGCACACAGATCAATCCGCGCCCGTGGGTCGCCATGAAATTAATATCGGAGCTTTTGGCGAACTCTCCCGCCATTATGAGATCGCCTTCGTTCTCGCGGCCCTCATCGTCAATGACGATGACCTGCCTGCCCTTACTGAGGTCTTCCAGCACTTCTGTGATCGTATTAAGCTTCATATTACTCCCTATAAATAAAAAACCCCGACAGTTTCCTTCGGGGTCCTGATTCACTTATAGCTTACAGCTTAAAGCTTATAGCTGTAACACCTTCTCCCATCCCGTCTATACGGTCGGCACTTGGATCTCACAAGTTCTGCCCCATCTTTATGACGGAGCTCGCGGGCTATCACCGCCGGTTGAGGAATTCCTGCCCGACTGATGTTGTCTACATCGGTCAGGCGGGTCACCTCACCCTGAAGTGAGTTCATTATATCAGGTTTTCCTGTAGTGTCAATAGCTTTTGCTCTTCGGCCCTCCTAATTGACATGCCCATTCAATTGTGCTATCCTTAAGATAGTAAATAAAGGAGGGTTGTATGAAGAAACTGGTTGCGGTATTTTGTGTTGCGGCATTATTTATAGCGCTCTCTGGCGACACATTTGGCGCCGATGAGAAGAAGGCGCAGACCCCAAGGATTGCGCCCAGGCCCATGATGATGGATAAGAATATAGCTTTCGTCTCCGGCACCATCTCAAAGATAGATGCTACGGCACCCGAAAGCATCAAGTTGGAAGTATTGAACGATGTCGACGGTAAGAACCATCTTGTGGAGATAGCCCCCGGCACAAACGTTTTAAAAGTTATTGAGGTCGGCGAACTCAAGGTCGGTGATAAGGCGAGGATCGTGGCGAGAAAGACGGGCGATAAAGAGACCGCCATAAGCATCGTTACCGGAAAGTTAAAAGAGATGCCGGCGCCGATGGCGGCTAAGGATCAGACCAAAAAATAATGAACGAAGAAGATAAAGAGCTGAAAGAGAATATTGAGCGGATGGAATGGGAGTTCTCCATGCTTTACGAGGTCTCCAATGCCATGAGGACCACGCTCAAACTCGATCAGGTATTCTATATAATCCTGACGGCCCTCACCTCTCATGAAGGGCTCGGCTTTAACCGCGCCATGCTCTTTCTGGTAAACGATAAGGAAAATGCGCTTGAGGGCGTAATGGGCATAGGACCGCATTCCGCCGAAGAGGCCGGCAAGATATGGCATTATCTATCCCAAAGCGAGATGACGCTGGATGACTTCGTCTCGGCCTATGACAACTTCAAAAAGGACCCGGAGTCCAGGCTCAACGCGATAGTAAAAGGCATGAAGATCCCACTGCGTGAAGATATGGGGGTCCTGGCGCTTACCATACTCGAGGGTATGCCCTTCGAGATAACCACGGAAGAAGCAAAAAATAAGATATCTCCCGATATTACAAGGATGCTAAATACGAATTTCTTTGTGACGATACCTCTTAGGACCAAAGACAGGGTGCTGGGCGCCATCCTCGTGGATAACGTCTTCAACAAGAAGCCCATAACAAAGAATGACGTGAGGATGCTCACGATGTTCGCCAACCATGCAGGCCTGGCAATAGAGAACTCGCGCCTATATGAGGAGACGGTATACCTCTCCAACATAGACTGGCTTACCAAATTATGGAATTACGGCAGGTTCCAGCAGCTTCTGGCCCTTGAGATCGAAAATGCAAGGACCAATTCAACCCCTCTGTGCCTGGTGATGATAGACGTGGATAATTTTAAGAATTATAACGACACTCACGGTCATCTGAAGGGTGATGAGGCTCTCAGGAATATCGCCGCCATACTTCACGATAAATCGAGAAAATGCGATCCGGTCGCCCGTTACGGGGGCGAGGAGTTCGCCATCATAATGCCGAATACCGTAAAGGAGAACGCGAAGCTCTTCGCCGAAAGGCTCAGAAGCGAGGTTGAAAAATTTTATGCGCAGGATACGGCCATAGTTCCTGAAAAACGCCTTACTATAAGCGCGGGTATCGCCGTATATCCCGAAGATGCCGGCACAAAAGACGAACTTATCTCAACGGCGGATGTGGCTTTATATCAGGCAAAACGCAGCGGAAAGAATAGAATATACCTGTCTACGAGGGCAATGGACTAGAGCTTGTTGCATCTTCCTGTCTTACTTCGACTTTCTCTTCCTGTAAGTCCTTAGGCTTCTCTTGAAGCTTTGCTTTATTATCCAGGAACTTCACCGACACTATCTTCGAAACGCCTCGCTCCTGCATTGTTATGCCATACATGACGTCCGCGAGCTCTATCGTGCGTTTATTGTGGGTTATTATGATGAACTGGGAGATCTTCAGGAAATCTTTTAATACGCGCGAGAACCTCTCAACATTAGATTCGTCAAGCGGCGCGTCTATTTCGTCCAGCACGCAGAACGGGCTGGGCTTTACTTTGAATATCGCGAATAGCAGAGCCGTGGCGGTCATCGCCTTTTCGCCTCCGGACAGAAGCATGAGGTTCTGCAGTTTCTTGCCGGGGGGCCTCACTATTATCTCTATGCCCGACTCAAGGACATCCTGCTCATCCATCAGTATCAGCTCGGCCTGGCCGCCGCCGAATAAGAGCCTGAAGAATGTCTTGAACTCGACCTGTATCTTCTGAAACGTCTCTAAGAACAGTTCTTTGGTCGTCTTGTTTATCTTCTGGATAGCCTTCATCAGCGAATCTTTGGCGTTAACCAGGTCTTCCTGCTGGTGTACCAGGAATGAATGACGCTCTTCAAGCTCTTTATGCTCATCGATAGCTACAAGATTCACCGGCCCCATCTTATCCAGCTTATCCTTAAGCTCCGCGACCTGTGTCTTCAGCGCCTCCCAATCAATGGAGTTCTCCAGCTCAATATGCGTCTCTTCGATATCTATCTTGTAGGATTGCGCTATTCTCTCTTTGAGGTTCGTCTTCTTATACGATATCTCGGTAAGCTTAACGTCCAGATCCCTTACCTGGTTCCTTAAAGAATCTATGGCCGCCTCTTTCTCTTTAAGCTGGAGTTCATCGATGCTAAGGGTGTCGACCAGCCGGGACCTTCCGGTCTCTATGGTCTGCGACTCTTCGCTCAGTATCTCGAGTTCCGCAGATATGGTATCGTTCTCTGCTTTTAACGCGGTTATCTCTTCGGCCAGCGACTTCTCTTTAGAGACATAATCGTTTAAGGTGTTCTCTTTATTGAAGAGGCTCTCTTTCAGCTCTTTGATATTCAACTCTTCCCTCTCAACACCAAGTCTTAAGCTCTCCTGGTCCTTATCGACGGACTGATTCTCCGCCACCAACGTGGCTATCTCTAAGCCCAGCTTCTCTCTCCTGGTCCTTCTGTCCGTAGTCAACATGAGAGATTCGGTGATGATATTTTCGGTAACGGCCTTATTCTTCTCTATCTCATTGAGCTCTGCGTTAAGGCTCTCGCCCTTCTTAGACAATTCGTCTATCACCTGCTTGACCTCATCCAGCTCGAGGCTGGCGAGATCGTACTCTTCCTTAAGCTTCTTGGCGCTTTCGGCCTGAGAGCCCTGCCTCATCGCTATTCCGGATGCGGCTATCTCCTCATCGCGCAACAGCGCTTCGATCGAAGATATTTCGTTTTCAAGCGAGCGTGATATATCGTTCTTTTGGGCAGCCCTTACTTTGAGAGCCGCGAGGCTCTCCTCTAACCCTGAGAGCTCGGCCTTCAGGCTTTCAAACTTATTCTTTCTCCCGATCAACAGCGTCTCCTCGCTGTCGGAGATGCTGCCGCCTGAGACCGTCCCGTTGTTATACATGAGCCCGGACTTTGTGATTATTACGGCGTTGGAGCGTCTGAAGTCCATCATAGCGTTCTCGAAAGACTGCGCAAGATAAGCATTCGAGAATAGATGCTCCAGAATATCGCTGTACTGTGGATCTATGTTGACAAAATTCTTGAGCGGCACCAGGTCAACCGAGGCAGGCATATCCGCATTCGTCCTCGAGCCCTTGATATTCTTAAGTGTCTCCAGAGAGACGAAGCTCGCCTTGCCCAGCCTGTTCGTCTTTAAGTACTCTATAGCGGCTGTGATATCGCCGTCCTTTTCCGTGACAAGGGCTTGGGCGCTGTCCCCGAGAAAGGCGTTCACGGCCTCTTCGTAGCCCTTATCCACCTTTATCATATCAGCCACTACGCCTAGTATCCCGGCGAACGAGGCGTCCTTCTCATCCATCTTAACGAGCAGGCTCTTGACGCCCTGATAGAACCCTTCATGCTTCTTTATAACATCTTCCAAAAGCTCTATCTTGGAGCTTGTGGCGGCGCGCCGGTTCTCTTCCTGAGATATCTGGGCCTGGATAGATTCAAACTCTGAAACTGCGCTGTTCTTCAGGTTCCTCTTCGAGTCAAGATCGTTCCTTATACCGGAGATCTTCCCTTGAGCCTCTTCAAACTCTTTCATCATGGAAGCCAGGACGGCATCTACGCTCTCCAGGTCCTTCTGGACAGTCTCCTTCTCCGACATAAGCCTTCTCTCACGGGCTTTTCTATTCTGCAGATCCGCTCCGAGCTTTATCAGTTCGTTCTTGATCTTGGTCTCGTTCGAGAGATATTCTACGGTCTGTATCTTCGAGATCTTGATCTTTTCATCGGACTCTTCTATCTCTTTCGAAAGAGTCGCGATAAGCATATTCTTCTCTTCCAGTAGCTTAAGCCTTTCGGACCTCAACGCGATGATCTTTTCAAGATCGGACTTAAGCGAGATGGCCGACTTTTCAGCCTCAGCCGCCTTCGCCCTTATAAGCTCCATCTCTCTCTTTAGGCCGCCCTGAGACTCTATGAGCTCCCTTATCCTCTCGCCGTTCATCTCTATCTTATGATTGTTCATATCCAGGGAGCTGGACATAGTGGTATGCTTATTTTTGAATTCGGATATTCTCTGATTTAGCTCGTCCAGGGACTGTCTGAACTGGGATATCTTCGACGCTACCCCACCGAGCTCGGCAGCCATATCCCTTTCGCGCGTCTTCAGGTCCTCGCTCTCAACGGCATACGTCTTACCTTGAGTCTTAAGATCGTTATAATCAAAGAAGGCTGACTTTATCTCGAGATCTTTCAGCTTGTCAAAATCCTCTTTATAACGCTCTGCTTTACGCGCCTGGCGCTCTATCGAGCCTATCTGCCTCTTGACCTCAAGTATTATGTCGTTTATGCGCAGAAGGTTCTGATCGGTCTGCTCCAGTTTACGCAGAGCTTCCTTCTTCTTCGATTTATATTTGGTGATGCCGCTCGCCTCTTCAAAGATAAAGCGCCTGTCTTCCGGGTGGGAGCTTAATATGAGGTCCATCTTTCCCTGTTCGATGATGGAATAGCTTTCCGTGCCTATGCCGG
>CAYVCD010000025.1:0-17953 GCA_964450115.1 uncultured Planctomycetia bacterium | reverse complement strand
CGTATCGGTAAGGCTCGAGCCGGTCGTCTGGTCCAGAAAGTCAAGATTCGCTATGCTTATCTTGGGCAGCACTTCTTCTTGAGGAGGCTCTCCGGGCGCGGGCAGGACATTGATATCGATCGAGAGATTATTGTTATTGTTCGGATTCGTTTCGCGCGGATTATTGAACGGGTTGATCACTAGCTGTAGTGTGTGCAGGTCCGGCGTGGCAAATGTATAAGGTATAGGAGGTATGTTAGCCTCGCCGCCGGCATCTACAGAAGATACGGTACATTGGCCCGCATCTGCGCCATTATCAGTAGCACGGACCAATACATCAAAAGCTGTGGCATTGCCGGAATTAAATATGGCGCCCTTGATCAGGGCTGACTGTCCGACAGTAGTGCTCAGCGCGGCATCACCCGTATTGTCAGGCACAAAATATATGCTGCTACCCGTAAGATCTATCGTGGCGGGCACGTTGCCTGGATCCGGGGGTACAGCAGCGAGAACTTCGATCGTAGCTGTTGTGTCGTCATTGTTATTGGTATTTGTCTCTCCGGGGAACGGATCGACGAATAACCGCAGAGAATATGTTCCGGGCTCGCTGAATGTGTGCGAGACGAGGCCGGGAGGCGATGCCTGTCCTGCCGGAGTAACGCCAAAGGTGACATTGCCGGCGCTTACGCCGTCTATTTCTATACGGCCGGTGGCGTTTGCCGCTTCGGCGGTACCGGCGTTGAATATTGTAGCGCCCAGATCACCGGCCTGTCCGGCTACAGTTTGCAAAATCTGTTGCTGTGAACCGGCAGGCTTAAAATAAAGCCGGCTGCCTAAAAGATCGGGGCCTTCCACTACAGCCGCCTGGCCGCCGCCCGGACCGGGCGCGGCAACCACATTGACGGTCGTCGTAAGATCGCCGTTGTTCCCTTCATCGGACTCTACGACCTGATTGTTCGGATCTATGGCTAAATGGATAGTGCGCAGGCCAAGATCGTTGAAAGTATAAGCTATAGAAGAAGACTGCGCTTCCTGGCTTTGTGATACGACCGGTATCGTGGCCTCGCCTGAATTTGCGTCATCCACTTCGAACCTGACAAGGACGCTATTAGCATCAGTGCCGCCTGCATTAAATACCGTGGAATTAAAAGTGCCTTTTTGTCCTACAGTGACTTCGCTGGCGGGTTGTTGTGAACCATCGGGAATAAATGAGAGGCTTGTGCCGAGAAGATCCGCGGGTGCTCCTGCCGCTACGAGTCCGGGAGCGGCCGGTTCGGCGGGTGCGGCCGGTGTTGTACTTTGCGATGAGGAATCAGATTTTTTAGAACTGCATCCGCTTATACCGGTTAAAAATAATAGTGCAACTATCAAAACACAAAAGAGCGATCTTTCTTTTCCTGTTCTCATGATATCCCCCTAGTGTAATGAATAATAGTATACCACAAATAAAGAAAAATGCCGGCGCTATGCCTATTATTGAACTTGCTCGTTCATCATCCGCTTGATCCTGGCGGCATGCTCGGGATAACGCTGCTGGAACGCCTGAAAAGCTGTTCCAAACCTGTTTACCGCTTCCAGATCTTTTCTTTGAGCCCGCAAAGGCTCTTCGCGGCTCCATTCGGCGGCCTCTTCTTCCGTGACGGAGCTTTGTCCTGCCGAGGCCTGCGCTTGACGGGCCGATTCCATAAGGGACGCCGCCTTATTCTTTATATATATCTCTGACTGCTTGACGCAATTGTCCGGATCATTACTATTGCTTTCGATCACATCTGCGAAGCCGTTGTAAAAATCGTACATGACGTCCATCTCTTTCGACAGCGCATTGGGCAACGTCAAAAACACTATTAAAAATAATACAGCAAATACTTTCGCGACCTGTGCCTGCCTCATGCCAAGATCTCCTTTTTTTTAATTTTTTTCTTTCTGTATGGACTTTTTGCCTTACCATCTTGTATCCCGTTTATGTTCGCACTGCAATAAGGGCAGAAGAGCAGCTTCCAGATCTTGCCGGAGCATTCATCATGAACGCATCCCAAAACCTCTTTTGGCTCAAGAGGTATGCTCTTGCCGCATTGTGGGCATATGACGTTCTCTGGGATAGACAAGCCGCAGACGGAACAATTATAAGTCTTCAGCGCATCCTTGCTTATCGCCACCAAACTGCAGGATGCCCATTTTTTGATAAATTTTTCTCTGGTCAGATGATATGACGGACATTTATCCGGATCGTGGAATACGAGATCTTTATCGGTAGCGTCGATAAGAAGCATCAAATGCGATCCATGGACTCCTACACCTGGCACCATGCTCACAATGACCCTGACCCTATCTTTTATTGTGGAGAATAATTGAAAAAAGATCATCGGATCTTTTGCCTGCATGGCGATGGCATGATATCCCCTGTTAATGGGGTCTTGCGCCATCTTATAAATGGGGTTGGTGGGTTTGTTTTTACCGTCTACGATGCAGGGAGTAGCGGTGAATTCGAATATCTCGCCTTGCGTATAGTCTTCACCGAACGACTTGTAGACCATGGAGAGGCATGCGGCGCCGCACATGTTAGGCTTCTGTCTGACATACGGGATGTCTACTACGGCCATCGCCGCCGCAACAGAGATGATGAGGATCGCTAGTGCTAAAAATGCCGATTTAAACATTTTTTAACGCCGCCTTAATCTCGTTTCTTGCTTTCGCAAACAACGAACGTACATATTATACAAAATAGACGCTCACAAGACAAAACAATTGCATGGTGTTTTTAGATAACTTTGGGTTAATAATTAAAGAGATCTTTCAGCAAGTAACTCTTTTTTGAAACTTTGTTCAGCGCATTTAATATTTTGGACTGTACAGCAGGCGTCAAGAGTCTGCCCTTTACGGCGCGGCTTACCATCTTATGCGTTATCTGCTCGGTTGAGCACGCCACGAGATCGTGGGCTTTTAGTCCATGCAGACTCATGATCTTTGCTATCGGTTGTTCACCAAGGTCTCTGTTGATATCAGCGGACATCTATTTTCCTAAGTAGAGGCACTCCACTTTTTTTCTGGCCCACGGAGTTCTTCTTAAAAATGTCAGACTGGATTTGATGCTGGGGTTCTTTGCGAAACAATTAATCCTGATTCGTCGCGACATCTCTTCCCATCCGTATTTTTCAACCAGATGCGTAAGGATCATTTCAAGGGTGACGCCATGAAGGGGATCTTTGTGTTTATTATCGTCCACTAAAAAGCACCGTTACATCCACTTCGGGGTATGCCTTTATGACACGTTCGATAACCCACTGCTTGACGAACTCAGTCTGATTAAGCGATAGAGATTTATCCGCCAAAAAGTGGACTATCACAAAAAGCTTCCGGCCCGCCTTGCGCAGTTTTACCGATTTGATCCCTTGTAATCGATGTTCTTCCGCGCAGGCGCGCGCTACCTTCATGATCTCGTCCTTAAGGCTTTGATAGGGACTTGCATCTAATAGGTCGTAAAAGCTATCACGTATTATGATGATGGGCTTGGCAAGCAGGAATATGGCCAGAATAATACAGAGAACCGGATCGACGTAATCGGCATATCCCTTCCAGTATGTCCTGGAGACGTACTCTGAGATGCCGAATGCCACAAAAACGCCGAGGCTGACTACACCTTCGATGATCCAAAGCTGGGCATCAGCCGGCAGGATCGTAGAGTTACAGCGCTTCCCCACCCGTTTCATATAAAGACCGAACCCGGTGCATATGAAGAAGCTTATGAAAGAATAGATTATAGCCAGATGGACATTGTCCATAGGCTCGGGATGGATCATATCCTGGATGCTCGAGAAGATCGTAGCCGCGCAGATCGTGACTATCAGTATCCCGTCGACAGCGGTCATAAAAGGTTCGTATTTGGCGTAACCGAAGTGGAACCTTTCGTTGGGCGGCAGACGGATCTTACGAACGACCACGATGGACAGGAGCGATACGATGATATCGACTATCCCATACATACCGTCAAGCATCAACGTCATGGAATCGCAGAGGATCGCAATAGTAACTCCGATTATGCCGTATATGATCGTAAGAACGGTCGATATCTTTAATACCGAAACCTCCAAACCGTCGCCGCACTTATTGACACTGTTTTCCTTTGCCATCAGCTCCAGCATCTCCTTGTCGACCTTTCGAGATCACCGCCCATATAGTGATTCCCGTCAATAAACAGCCTGTATTATACAGAACGTACATCCTTAAGGCAAAGCAATTGTCCCATTTACTGTTCTTGCTGTTTATAAGACTCTACAAGCGCGTATGTTAAAAAAAGAACGCCTATTGATATATTGATGAAACGCATATTTTTTATAGCCGGCGTAAACTTAGTAAGATCCGTGCCGACTATTACGCTTAGCACAAAGAAGCCGGCAAGCGCAGCGTATATATATCCTTTTTTTCGGCTGGTCGATAAGAATAACGCCGTTATGCCGGCAGGTATGATTATGCATATGAATTGCGCTATCCAGACCTGTGGCGAGAAAAGCAGTGTTATTATGATCAAGAGCGCTATCTCCAGATATTTAAACTTTTTATCCTCTTCTCTTTTCAATGATCTCTTTAATAATAGAAGCGGTATGTACGCAGACATAGTCAGTATTGCACTTAATGCATAAAATAGCCGATCTGCTCGAATTGAAGCCTTCAAGGCGCTTATGCCTAAAATGGATTTCCCAACGAAATATGTAATGGACTGATTCTTGGGGTCTAAGATCTGCGACTGAATGGATAAGCTCAATGCCTCTTTACAGTCTTTCAGCAATGACGCCGTTTTTTCAAAACCGATCAACGCGGCCGGAGCAAACAGAAATGCCGTAAAGCTAAGTAAAGCCGATAAGACCAGTTTCTTCTTCCCGGAAAGCAAAAAATACGGAAGAATGAGAATAAATTGCGGTTTAAATTGTGCTATCAGAGCCAATATAATACCACATACGATCTCCCTGCCCCGAATGTAGGCCATCAGGAAGAGCACAAAGAATAAAGCGATAAAGACGTCAAATTGCCCTAGATCTATATTCAGAAGATAGAATCTCAAAGATACGATGAATGCGCTCCACAAGATCATATACCGGACATCACGCGATATATGAAAATCCGAATGGATCTGCCGGATCAAAAGTAACAGCGCGGCCAGTAGCGAAATATTAAGCATTATAAGCCACACCGTGAGAGCGTGAATCGGGTAGGCGATCATTGAAAAAGGGATCATAAAAAATGCCGCTAAAGGGGAATACCTGTAATGGTAGCGCGGTTCGGACATGTCATAGACCCGGGTCCTGTCGTGGCCTATGTAGTATTCGAGCTCTTTTTCGTATTCGGCGTCGTTGGGTCTGATAATTCCGAATGCCAACCTGCCGGCCAGCGTACCAGGATCGGAGAAAGCGTAATTTATTAATTTATATCCGGCGGTCCAGTAAACCCTGAAGTCGCACTGGCCTGTCCAATTTTGCTTTCCCGGCTCCTTAGGCGTGACTCGATGACGATAATAGACGTCGGCTATTGCCGAGATAATAGTAAATACCAGTATAAAAAACAAAATGCTCGTGAATATCTTTTTCATAGCGGATATTTTTCCTCGAGATCACCGCCTCACGCTATAAACGTATCATGGCGGGGAAAATAATTTTCGTCCGAAGAGAAAAGTTTTTTGGTTAAAAACTAAAAAGGCGAATGCTGGAAATGAATTATTTGACTAAAAGTATCGCGATAACCAAAACCAACATCGAAACTATACCCCAAAGGGACCATTTGATCCTCGATATCTGCCTATCTGCGTGCGCGATCCAACTATGCATCTCCTTCAATTCATGTAATATGTGCTCCTCCTGGCTCATGATGCCCCTCCGTCTTTAGTTGTCTGCGCCGCTCTTATTCATCTCTTTATTTAAAAAGAAGCTTATGACCGTCCTTATAGCGACCATCGAACCCAGGACCGCCAGCTCCTGAAGCGAAGGCCTTATCAGGGTGCGGACTATATCGGCGCCGATCATAAATTCCAAGCCCATTAATAGGTAAAAACCTAAATGATGTCTTATCAGCGCGCGCTTCGCGAAAGAATTGTTCCCCGAGAATCTCTTTAATTCCACTGAAGAGAGATCGATCGCGGTTATGAGAGAGCCCCAGATTATCACTATGACCCCGAAAGATCCGATACCAAGCGATATGGCATTGATTATCTGCATAAGCATCTTTCTTTATCTCCTTTATTTTAGCAAATGGATCTTAAACGTCTTCGTCAACTTCTACTTCGTCTGCGCCTGTATCCGGAGAATTGTATGGAGCTGAGTACAGATATCTATTTCTCCAGGATCATGAATAACCTGACCGCTAACATCCCCACTCCGAAAATCCGCTTCATTAATATCTCGGGGATCTTTACCGCCATATTTGCGCCCAAATAAGAGAATATGAAGAACGAAACGGCGAGTATTAAGGCAGCGGTAAAGTCGACATGGCCCTCTTTCCAATAACGCCAGGTGGCCAATAGCCCGATAGGAGGAAGGAGCATAGCCAGCGATGTGCCTTGAGCGGTAAGCTCACTGTAGCCGAAACAATATACGAGCACGGGTATCACGATTATAGCGCCTCCTAGTCCCAACAGGCCCGAAATGATACCTGAAGCCGCCCCCAATACGATCAGATAAAATATATTCATTAGGCACCCCCCTTTAATTCCACCGAAGCATTGGGATCGAAAGGATTAGTCCTCAAGGCCATAGAGAAAAGATAGGGATAATCGGTCTTAAGGTGGCTCATATAAGAGAGCCACTCAGAGATAATTATACCGTATGCTCTTTTTATGTCGCCCATGAGATGCTGAAGGTCTGCGTCTGATAGAGCTTTCAGGTCTTTTCTGTTGGCAAGCTCCTCAGTCAAATGAAATACAGCCCATAATAGATTAGTGAAGGATTCGTGCTCCAAAAGATTTGGATTTTCCAGAAGCGCCAGCAGGAAACGCCTTTTGTTGATAAGAAAATTCTTTAAATTTTCGATATCGCCCCCCTTGCATTCGATGGTTGAGGCGTGCGCTTTGACCGTTTTCTGCATAGTGGCGAACTCTTTATCGGACCACTTATTATCGACTATCAGCTTATTGGCTATCTCATTTGATGACCGGTCAAATTTTGAGAAGAACCTCATAAGCTCGGTGCCAACCTCACTGAAGAAAGCGCCTATAACCATGTTAAGCTTCTTTAACATGGCCTTCTTGTCTCTATAATCGAGCAATCCGTGAATAACCAATGTGACCAAAAACAACTCAAAAAATGCGAATGCGATATCGCCGATCAGATAAATGAATATATGCCTGGCGTCCCTGAAGATCAGATAATGAATGCAGTACACTGTGACGGAAAGGAATATGAGGATAAAACCGATGATCACCTGCGAACTAAAGATACGTTTCATATTTTACTCTATTTTAAGAAATCCAGATAGAAAGCTATGATAAGCACGATCGCTGAGGATATAAATATCATGAGATAATTTATCCTGTCTTTGCTTGAAGTCAACGCGCAGAGCACGGAGCCTATTATCTCGCGGTCCTTCTTTTCCATCTTATCATCTCGCAAGAGCTTATTCACCAGATCGCTATTTTTTATCAATCCATATCTACTACGATCTATCTTATACTTATAACCGAAGTACATAAAAAATCCAAGAATTCCCACATACCAGGCTATCTTTCCGTATATCGGTTTAACATGCTCAAGTATAGTAACAGCGCGTACAGCTATGATAGCTATCAACCCGATGATAAAGAATATCAACGAAGCGGCGCTTTCCTTGCATCTCTTGTACTCAACGCAATTAATGCATTTATTTTTACGCATATGCTCGATTTGGGGCTTCGTTCTCTTTTTTATACCTGGCTAAACACGCTTCATACCTATCACAAATGTCTCCTCTGCATTTAGGGCATCTGCTCACAACGCGTTTTGCACTTGTTTTTCTCTTTTTCATACTCTTCTATTATCTTATCTAGGCGCCCACCAGCGGCAATACAGATTCGACCTTAAAGAATACGATGAAACTGCCCTTAATGAACCGTGGAATACAGTATGGGCCGGGATACGTCGCTTTACAGGTATTTACAATTAGGCCCTGATCATCGGACTCGCTCTCTTTCTTCAGATAAAGTCTCTTACCGCTATAACCGAACCAACCCTCTTTGAAAAGATATACCGCATAAGGGTTCTTTCTTATATTCGCATGGCTGAGCCTATCACTCATGATGAACGCTACGTGCGTATCATCTATCACATGCGGGCTGGCATAAGGCGCAGCGTCTACCTTACCGCTTTCGTCCGCAGTACTCAGGACACCGAATCCTTTCTTCTTCTTAAAATAATCTTTTAGATCCATATCAAATACCTCCTTCATTTTCTAAGAAATTTGGCTCGACTGCTTTGCGCAGATCTTCCCAGAACTTTTTTCTGTTTTCCGCATCTGACGGCGACAGCGCCGGAAATTCCAGAAACGGCACTTTTATATTTTCTTTGCCGAGTTCCTCAGACAATATTTCAGCCATTATGCCCGCGAGAGCCGGATCGGACGGGTCAGGCTTATCGACTGAATTCGGAGATTCCGTCTGATATCTGTTTACTTTATGCTTCCCCCAATGTATACCGCACGTGGGACTATTCTCAAGACCCAGGAAACATGTAAGACGGTATTTGTTCTTGATGAACTCTTTTACCATGAGCATCGGTGTTTTTAATAACTCTTTACAATGATTCCTGAAAAATATATTGTCATATTGCTGACGGCCCTGGGGGTTGCGCATCAACCCCATGGCGCTCGTCTCCGGACAGAGATATTGTATTATGCCGACATGCCTCTCCATAAGATAATTCATGAGTTCCTGGGACAACGGAAAGTTCTGACCTAAGATATGTACTCTACAATACGGATTTACAAGGCACTGCGCTATAAGTATTATTTTTTTATCCTTCTTACCCATCTTTATCTCCTACATTAACCTGCTGTCATAAGCCCAATGGAGCACGGCCTGCCGCTGTTTAGGCCTGCACTCCATATTGCCGGCGTTACAATGCTTATATATCTGCGCTATGTGCCTCTTGATAGCTTTCCACCTTGCTATCTGGCGGCGGTCTTCTTCACCCAGGCGCCGCCCCATGTAATATCGGCAATACCACTGGAACCACCCGCGCGGATCATTAGGATATATCCATCCTTTTTTACGCCAGTACCAGAGAGGCTTGCTTGCATTAACTCCGAAATAATTCAGCTCCGGGTCATGGCGCTCCGGGCAAAGCTTTGCTTTCTTAAACCAGTCTGCCGGAAATTCCTTCCGGCAATCCGTCATGTATCTACCGCCAAATACCCCGAGTGATAACATCTGTTTAGGCGAGAGCTCGGGCTTAAATTCCAGGTCAAAGTTTTTTCCGATAGGCTCTGTCAGCACGTATCGAAACCGCTTCTGCATCTTATCGTTGACGGTTACGGTCTTTCTCTTCATTCTATATGAACTTTATTTAAACACAGCCTTAAACGCGACCGCATTTATGCAGTAGCGTTTATGGGTAGGTGGCGGACCATCTTCAAATACGTGACCCAGATGAGCATCGCATCTGGCGCACAAGATCTCTGTGCGATCATAACCCATACTCTTATCGGATTTTATTTTTATATTGAGATCGGAGACAGGCTTCCAGAAACTAGGCCATCCTGTTCCTGATTCGAATTTTTCATCTATCCTGAAGAGGTCTGTTCCGCAGCCAACGCATCTATATATGCCGCCGGCTTTTCCGATCTCGCACTTTCCGGTGAACGGCGCTTCTGTTCCTCTTTGGCGCGTAACACGATATTGTTCGGGAGTGAGGATCTTCCTCCATTCGGCGCCGGATCTCACTACACGCTCGACCTCTTCGATCTTTCCGGTCGCGGAGTTGAATATTGATATCTTGTTTTCATCTTCTCTGCGTGCGTTATTCGTATAAATCCCCGCAAGAATAAAAAATAAAATGCAAAGATAGATCCTTGATTTCATCGGATCTATTTATTTTCGATCTTTTCCATGGGCTGGGCGCAGCAGACAAGTTCACCGCCCCCTACCTTTGTAACGGTGACCTCGTTGCCGCAAACGTTACATCGATATTTTTCACCAGTTTTCTTAACTCCCATAATATCTCCTTATAGCGATCCCGTCACTTCGCAGGATAGTATTATACCAAAAATTGACTCAAAAGGTGCTCTTAAAAATGCTCATCGCTTAATTCATTAAAAATTGTACGACCTTAGAAACAAATGCTTCTGGTTTTTCAACATGAAGACAATGGCCCGCGCCCTTTATTTCTTCAGAGACGCTGCCCTTTATGCCCTTTGCAAGCTTCATAGATTCTTCCGGATAAATAAGTATATCATCGGTACCTATGATAAGAAGGGCCTTGGCTTTGATATTTTTGATCCTGGCAGATGCGTTATATGATCCAAGGGCGTCGATCTGGCTTTTAAAGCCTTCCGCTGATTGTAAATACGGATAGGCCGACGCATTTTTTATGAACTGCTCTATAAAATTTTTGCGTTCAAATGTTTTCGGAGAGAATGACCAGTATGTCCATGACCGCATCAACGCTTCATTATCGTGATCTTTTTTAAAGCGTTTTAAAAAATCGTTAAATAATATGTTATTGCGGGCCGATGAGACAGAAGCGGTAGCTTCAAGAACAAGCTTTCCGATGCGCTTGGGATAATATATAGCAAGCTCCTGGGCGATATAACCACCCATCGAATGGCCTATAACGTGGCATCTCTTTATCTTTAAATGATCAAGAAGACCTGTCGCGTCATCGGCCATTTCACTTATCGAGTATCTCTTTTTCGGAGCATCGCTCCTGCCGGAAGAGCGATTATCAAATGCTATGACACAAAAATGTTTCGCTAATTTTGCGCATACTCCGGCCCAGCTTGCGTGGTCCGAATTGAGACCCGATATTAAAAGAAGAGGATACCCCTTGCCTTGGATTTCGTAATATAAGGATATCTTCTCTAGTTTTGCTATCGGCATTTTACTTGAAATAAGGAGATTTATGGTCTAGCAGGCCGAGTCTTCCTTTTTCCAGGGCCGCCCATTCTTTGTACAGCTTTTGGCAATCCTTTGCAAGAAAACCCGGGCATATTTTAACCGAGCTTGAACCCTCTTTTTTCATCTTTTTGGCGGATATACAAAGCTCGTTAAACCCGGCCTTTGCCGCATCGGCTATCTTGGAGCCGAATATGACACAGCTTATTCCGGACCAGTGTATGGCGCTAAAACACATCGGGCACGGCTCTGTGGTGGTATAGATGACGCATCCCGAAAGATCGTATGTTTTAAGCTTCTTCGAAGCTATCCTTATGGCGTTGACTTCAGCGTGGCAGGTGGCGTCGTTTTTGAATACGGTATTACCGGCTGCGGCTAATATCTTTCCGGACCTGATTATGCACGCGCCGAATGGTCCTCCCTTAAGGGTCCTGATGCTTTTTTCGGCTTCTTTTATCGCAAACCTCATGTAACGCGGGTTTAATCTGAGCTTCATGCCTGATATTATACAGAAAACATCTCTTCAAGGCAAAGTAATTGCGACGGCGTCCGGATCATTGCCTATGCTGCCGCCTCCGACGCGTTCACAGGTAAGCGCGCCGCATATCGATGCGCCACGCGCGGCATCCAGTGGCGACAAGCCCATGGCCGCGGCGTACGCTATGTAGGCGCTATAGCTGTCGCCGGCGCCGGTGCTTTCAACGAATTTGATACCGCGCACAGCCGGCACGTGCTGCCTTATCCTGACGCCGAAGATGCTCTCTTCGGTAGTCGATACCTCGCTTCCGTTCTCGCCGTTCTTCAGGAAGACAGCCTTGACCCCTAGCTTTTCGAAGAATGCCAGATTTTCTTCGACACCCTGCTTAAGGGTGATCTTGCGCGCCTCTTTTATGCTTGGGGTAAGGTAATCGACTTCGCGCATGACCGCCAGTATCGAAGGAGAGCTCTCTTTGCCGTATACATCTACCACGGTATCCCAGCCGACCTTTGCCTTTTTGGACCTGATCCTTTTGATAATCCGCAGAAGGAGGTCTTCATCCATGAGCCTCGGGCTGAGGGCTATGCCGCCCAGGTGTACCACTGATACATCCAGTTCCTTATCTTTGACATCGCTTTCTTCAAGATATTCGTTCGCGGCCCCGATCGACAGGTTGTATGCGGTCTCCCCGGTATCTTTATTCGAGAATATCAGATTGGCCGATGTGGAGACGCCTTTTACGGTCTTAACGCCGACGGTGTCCATTCTTCTGCCTTTCATCAGTCGGATAAGGCCCGTCCCCAGGCCGTCATCGCCAACCGCGCCTATGAGCTTTACATTTGCGCCGAGTTCATTTAAGACGCTTGCTGAAGCGAACGCCTGGCCGCCGTAGGTGATCCTCAACCTGGACTTAAGTTCCGCGGGCAGGTTCTTTAAATAGGAGTCCGCGGCCTCTCTCGGAGGGGTCCTGAATTCCTTGTCTCCCGACCAGACGAGCCTTTTATCATCCGGCTCCGGAAAAAGGCTGTCCCTGTCCAAAGGAACTACTATGTCGGCTACGATGGCGCCTATGACGGTTATCTTCACGGGTCTTTTTGACTTAACGGCGGTCTTTGTCACTTTGGGAGAAATCTTTCCTGAACTGTTTTATCAGGGCCGCATATGTCGACAACGACGGACGGGTCCTGCGCTCCAAGGTACGGTAGTCGATCTCGACCAGGCCAAAACGCGGTTCCAGGCCGAATGCCCACTCGAAATTGTCGGTCAGCGACCAGTGGATATATCCGAATAAATCCGTCTTCTCGGCCAGTAATCGGCGAATCGCGTCAAAGTTCCATTTCAGATACTTCGGGCGGAAACTGTCTTCCCTGTCAGCCAATCCTGTTTCGGTAATGATGATCGGGAATCCGTAATCCGCGGACTGCTTGACGGCGAGATAGAGCGCGTCAGGGACCAGGTCCCAACCAAGGTCGTTCTTCGGGCCGCTGATGCTTTCGGAAAGCGCATATCCCGGCCTCTTCTCGCTGAGTGTCACATATGATCGGCCGTAGTTTTGTATGCCGAGGTAGTCCAGGGCGGGTTCGTTGTCAGGTAATTCGACTTTCTCCGATACGGTCTCGCCGAACGGCATACTGAAATTGATATCACCGGTCATGATCGCTTCCATAAACGCGCGATTGAAGATCCGGTCAACCTTTTGCGCTATCGCTTGATCGGAGACCGAGTCCTTATCCAGCGGTTCGAAGACCTGCCAGTTGTGGGCCAGGCCAACCTTGACCGATTTTATGCCGAGATCCTTTATCTGCCGGTAAGCTTCTATGTGGGCCTTGGCAAGTCCGGCCAGCGCGCGTGACGCCGCCGACGCGTCGTTGATACCGGGCGGGAATTTATGATCGTCCAGATATCCGAAACGCACGAGGATAGTCGGTTCGTTGATAGTCATGAAGTAAATAACATTCGCGGGCGGCTTACTTAGCCTCCCGACGACGTGCCTTGAAAATTCTCCGAAGCGGCTGGGAAATTCCTTCCAGGTCACGCCGCCTTCGCTACTTACCCACAGCGGAAGCACGTAATGGTGCAGCGTGACGAATGGTTCGAGGCCGCGCCTGCGCATCGCGACTATCATCTTTACGTAGTGATCGAGGGCCTTCTCATCCCAGACGCCGGGTGCGGGCTCTATGCGTTCCCAGGCGATGGATACGCGGAACGCGTTAAGCCCGGCTTCCTTCGCGATCCGGAAATCCTCATCGTAGCGGTTCCAGAAATCAGTAGCCAGTTCGGCGTTGCTTTTATCCGATATGTGAGGGGTGCCGTCCGGATAAACGGTGCGCGTCCATTCGCGCCAATCCGAATCTATGGACGATCCTTCGACTTGGAACGCCGCATTCGAAGCGCCAAAGAAAAAGCCGGGCTTCCCAATCTTACCCGGCGCGCATTTCAATCCCAGGAAACAAAGTCCTAAAATCATCGTCATCGCCACCAAAAATCGCATTTGACTCGCCTGCTATTTTATATCAATACATGACGCTCTTTGAAAAAAGATTTATCGCCAAGACACCCGCGAATATAAGCACTATTCCTATTATGGCGGAGATATCAATGGCCTGCTTGTAAAAAAACCATCCGACAAGCGTAACAAGCACGATTCCGATCCCGCACCAGATGGCATAAGCTATCCCCAGGGGGATATACTTTAAGGCAAGCGACAAGAAGTAAAAAGTTATGCTGTATCCTATAACTACAATTATTGAAGGGATCGGTTTTGTGAACCCTTCGGACGCTTTTAACGACGAGGTCGCGATCACTTCGCCAAGTATCGCGATGATCAGATAGATCCAATGCATAAAACTCCGTTACTGGTTAAACATGGCGGACGCGGGTGTTACCAATTCGAACCTTTTCCGATCCTCACCGCCCGCATAGTGATTCCTGTCAATAAACAGCCTATATTATACAAAATACTCGCCCATAAGGCTAAACAATTACGCGTGTTAGGAATGAGCTATGAGGCGATAGGCAGATCGTTACACATTGGTCAAGAGACAGCCAGAAGGGCCTGCCAATACAACGACCATTGAGGGATAATCTACTATTTTCTGGTGTTGCGCTTCATCCAGCGCAAAAATCTGTTTTCGCCTTTACATGTTGCGGTGATGTTAAGATTCTTGTCTTCCATGATCTGTTTGAGCGGAAATTCCCAAACGGCCGTGTTTTTATCTATATTAAGGGTATTTGCGGTCATTATATTCGCCGGCATATGCAAGATGCACTTGAAATTAAAACCCTTAAAAGATTCAGGCGGCGTATTATCGGAAGCGCCCTTCTCTTTACCGTCTTTCGATAAATTAAAAAATTGCGTATAAGTAACGAGCCCGCTTTGACCCCCGACCACACTTACAGATTTTTTATCTTTAAATAATTTTCTTATGTCATCGAATTCAACCGTTAAATAGACATGCGAAATCCCGCTCCTCTCTATCTCTCTGAAACTTTTGCTCTTGATCGCATCACTGTTGAAAGCATTCAGGAGATCTTCTTCCTTTATTTTCACCTTCATCTTGTAAGTCGCTTTTGATAATGCTTCGTTTAGATTTAGTGACGATTCGCCCTCCTCATTAATTTTTTTTGCTATCTCTTCGACCATAGGCTGAGGATTTGGAAAGACGTGTATCTCGATGCGGCCCGACATATCCGGGTTAAGGAATGTTTCCTGCTCATAATTCACACATCCGCATATCAAGAATGCCGCCATACAGGTCGATGTGATTTTTATGATATTTTTGTTTTTCATTTGTTTGGAAAGTAATTTATGGATCCCAATTGAAAAAACTGGCGGAGGAAGAAGGATTCGAACCCTCGAGGGACTTGCATCCCTAACAGTTTTCAAGACTGCCGCGATCAACCACTCTGCCATTCCTCCGCCGAATTCTTAAAAGAACAATTGCCTGTATATCGCTAAATAAATATATTTCGACTGGTCCCAAAGGTCAATTGTAAATTTATGCATCGAGAACGTTTGGAACATAAGGCTGAATATGAATGATATCACGACTATATTCAGTATATAAACCAGCACTATCGAGAAGAGATAGCCCGACTTCACTATATCGGGCTGGCGTATCTTCATCACCTCTATCGTGGATATCATATGCATCGCTAGCGTAAAGCCTATCAGAAATACGAATAGGCCACCACTGATGTTATAGGACGACGCCACTACAAAATATACGACCGTTATTATGATAGCGTATATCGGTATGAAGTATGGCCCAAGCTCTATGACGAAGTTCGACTTATCAGTTCCGACCGAGCCGCCTTCTTCGGATACTTTAAATGATTTTATCTTGCCGCCGAATACCCACGCCAGGCCCGCATGGACCGATTCATGGCCCAATACATATAGATATGTGGGTTTGTAGAACAAGAGGTGTAGAATAACATAGCTCCCTATACCCCACGTAAAATAACTGAGATTTGCAGCAAGCTCTTTTATCAGGATGAAGTTGCCGTAAAAGGCTGCCGTAACACCATATGTCAGGGGCAGCGCCAAAACTCCTATAATCAGTTTTATGAAGAGTATCAGCCAGGAGCCTTTATTCTTCGGCTTAACTAATTTCATTTCGGTTTTATGACCTCTAAGCCATCCATGTATGGGATGAGCGCTTTGGGTATACGCACACTCCCGTCCTTATTCTGATAATTTTCCATGATGGCCACGACTAGTCTCGGCAGAGCTACGCCCGAGCCGTTCAATGTGTGCACAAAATTTATCTTTTTTGTGGATTTGTCACGGTAACGGATATTCGCGCGCCTTGCCTGAAAGTCCGTAAAGCAGGAGCAGCTCGAGACTTCCAAATACGCGTCAACGCCCGCGGCGTAAAGCTCTATATCGTAGCATTTGGCCGCGGCAAAAGAGATATCCCCCGTGGCAAGCATCAGAACGCGGTATGGAAGCTCTAAAAGCTGAAGAACCTCTTCGGCATCAAGCAATAATTTTTCAAGCTCATCGAAAGATGTTTCTGGTTTCACGAACTTTACAAGCTCGACCTTGTTGAATTGGTGCACCCTTACGAGGCCCCGCGTATCTTTTCCATAAGAGCCGGCCTCGCGCCTAAAACACGCCGAATATGCAGTGTAGCGGATAGGCAGGTCCGACTCTTCCAGAGTATCGCCGGCATGTATATTTGTGACCGGCACTTCCGCTGTAGGTATAAGGAAGAGGTCCTCGTCTTTAAGCCTATACATATCATCTTCCAGCTTTGGGAGCTGGCCGGTCCCTGTCATGCTCCTTCTATTGACCAGGAACGGCGGGAAAACTTCGGTATAGCCGTGTTTCTTGGTGTGAAGATCAAGCATGAAGTTTATAAGGGCGCGTTCAAGTCTGGCGCCTAATCCTTTATATAGGATGAAGTTCGACCCGGTGATCTTGGCGGCTATCCCAAAGCATATGATATCAAGTATCTCGGCAAGCTCGACATGGGTCTTGGGTTTGAAGTCAAAATTGGGCGTTTTACCCCATGATTTGACTATTTTATTGCAATCCGGACCACCTACTGGCAATGATTTATCGGGTATATTTGGGATTATATACTTGATTTTGTCTATTTTTTGGCTTAATTCCTCCACTTTTGCCTCAAAATCAGCTATTTTTTGGGATATTGGCTTCATTTTTGCAATAATCTCTTTTGGATTACCTTTTGCCTTCAAAATTGCGGCCACCTCATCGTTGGCTTTATTGCGCTGGGACCTCAGATCCTCTACATCTGAAAGGATCTTCCTATGCTCTTCATCAAGTTTAATGAGCTCGTCTATATCCAACTTATATCCGCGGTTCTTGATGGCCTCTTTTACACTATCCCTGTTGTCTCGTATGAACTTTAAATCTAACATCTCATCTCCTCATTTCCTATTCGGGGCACACTAAAGTGTGCCCTACCCCTTGATAACACCCATAGGCCGCATGCGGCAGACCTTCTTCGATATGCCTGCGCCTACTACCACGCCTACGACTTCATTAACATTCTTGTACGCTTCAGGCGCTTCTTCTGCCAGAGTCTCTCTGCCGCTGGACATTACCACAATACCCTTCTTATCAAGCTCCCCGGCTATCGATCTACCGCGACAGGCCCTAAGCGCGGCCGTACGCGAAAGTCTTCTACCGGCTCCGTGGCACGTTGAGTAGAATGAGTCTTCGGCCTTCTTTGTGCCGGTCAATAGATATGAATTTCTTCCCATATCTCCCGGTATTATAACAGGTTGTCCGGTATTTTTATACTTAGCCGGCAACTCCGGATGTCCCGGAGGGAATGCTCTAGTTGCGCCTTTTCTGTGAACGCAAAGCAGCTTCTCTTTTCCGTTAATATTGTACTTCTCCACTTTAGCTATATTATGAGCCACATCATAAATTAAGTCCATACCTAAATCTCTCGGGC
>CAYVCD010000024.1:0-18197 GCA_964450115.1 uncultured Planctomycetia bacterium | reverse complement strand
ACTCGATATACCGGTCGATGATCATCTCCAGTATCTCTTCTCTTCGTCTGCTTGGATTAGTTGGCATAGTCAGTCCTAAAAATTAGCACTCTTTAATTTAGAGTGCTAATGAAGAGTTTACCCGAAAATGCTCTTTTTGTCAAGCGATTTGAGGGCCTGTTTTGAGATTGATCAGGCTTGCTATAAGCCCATCAAGCCCTTCTCTCTTTAAAGCGGATATCGGGACCGGATTGGTAAATGATTTGAGCGCCTTGTCGATAATAGACCTATCCGCGATCTTATCTATCTTATTGAGCGCCGTTATTACCTGTTTGCCCTTAGCGCCTATCTCATCCAGCACCCTATATACCGCGTCCGATTGCTCCTTCGCCTTTGGATGGCTTATATCAACCACGTGTAAAAGCATATCGGCCTGCGATACTTCCTCCAGTGTAGCCTTGAAGGCTTCTACCAAGTTATGAGGCAATCTGTCGATAAAACCTACTGTATCAATAAATAGTATCTCGCGCTTGCCCGGCAGCACAAATCTGCGCACTGTAGGGTCTAGCGTCGAAAATAGCTTATCCTGCACTATAACATTTGAAGAGGTCAACGCGTTGATAAGGGTCGATTTGCCTGCATTTGTATATCCCACTATCGCTATGGACGGCAGAGAGTTCCTCGTCCTCTTCTTGCGCATCATGCCGCGCCGCTTGCTTAAGCCATCGAGCTCTTTCTTTAAGCGCGACATACGGGAGTTGATCCTGCGCCTATCCACCTCAAGCTTCTGTTCGCCGGGACCGCTCGTACCTATGCCGCCTCCGGGGCGTGACATCTCGACACCTTTACCGGTAAGTCTCGGAAGCATATATAACAACCTGGCTAGTTCGACCTGCAGCTTGCCTTCATTAGAATGCGCTCGGCGGGCGAATATGTCGAGTATCAGCCGCGTCCTGTCTACGATCTTGGCCTTTATGATCTTTTCGAGGTTCTTCTCCTGGCTTCCCGTGAGGTCATTATTGAAGATAACGGCGCTTATCTTTTTTTCAGCGCAGATCATAGCTATCTCCTCTACTTTGCCTGAACCTATATAATGGCCTGAGTCTATCCTATCCCTATTGACTATCAACTCCTCGATGACCGAGACGCCGCAAGACGCGGCAAGCTCTCTCAATTCATGAGAACGCTCTTCTGCCGTCCAGTCTTCGCGCCTGCCCGACTGCGTGCTATGTCCATCGCGGCAGGCGGGTTTGCCCAGGTCCACCGTTACCGTAATAGCTCGTTCCATCTTATTTTTTCTCCGTCTTTGACCCATTTGATACGTTTGTCGGCCCGGAACCATGTCAGCTGTCTCTTGGCGTATCTTCGGGTATTACGTTTCATAAGCTCTTTCGCTTCATCGAGAGAGTATTCTTTTTTCAAATACCCCAGGATCTCTTTAAGCCCTAAAGCGGCCCTCGCGGTTCTGCTCAATCTTTTACCGGAGAGCTTCTTCACTTCTTTGACAACGCCTAGAGCGAACATCTTCTCCACTCTTGCATTAACATTTGCATAGACCTCTTCCCTAGGCGCATTGAGACCGAAGATCTTTATCCTGTACTTATCGGCTATGCCCTTCGTGCCGTTCTTTAATTCCGTCATGGTGCGGCCGGTAGAATGGCATATCTCAAGCGCCCTCACGACGCGCCTGACATTATTCGGATGTATAGCGTTTGCCGCGTCCTGGTCTATCTTTTCCAATTTCTTATATAGGCGCATATTTCCATAACGGGAAGCGTAGCCATACATCTCTTTACGGAACTTCAAGTCAGCCTTTGGCGTGGGGAAAAGCCCGTCTACGAGGCCTTTAACATACAGACCTGTGCCCCCTACGATAATGGGGATCTTTTTGCGCTCGATAATATCTTCGATAAGAGAAGCGGCTATTCTTTTGAAGGAACCGACAGAGTACTCTTTTGTGGGGCTTAAAAATCTTACGAGATGGTAGCGGATTTTTTTTGTTTCGGACTTCTTGGGGGATTGGCTTAATATATTCATCCCCTTGTACACCTGCATCGAATCACAGGAGATGATCTCACCGTTGATCTTGCGCGCCAGCTTCAATGCAAAAGCTGTCTTGCCGATAGCTGTGGGCCCGACTATGAATAGAACGGTGCTTTTGTCTAGTGGCATACCCTGGTCTTATACCCATCGGACTTAAGCTTGCCGGCCATTGCTTCGGCTTCGCCCTTGGTCTTGAACCGCCCTACTTTTACCTTATAGAAGGTGTAGCCGCCCTTTATCTGAGTGGCCAGATAGCTCTCATATCCTTTACGCTTCAATTTTTCGGTAAAACCTTCGGCGTTACTCCTGCTCTTAAAATATCCTGCCTGGACGTAGAAATAGCCGCCAGGATCAGATCCTTCCGAAGGAGCGGGTTTAAAGAAAGACTTCACGGCGGCGATTGGGCCCGTTGACGCTCCGAGGTCCTTAGGTATCATCTTGGACTCGAAACTAAGCGGTGAACCGTTCTTTACCTTATCAAAATATTCTCTGGCCTTATCTTCGGATCCCAGCTTGTGATATGCATTACCGATCTTATATTGAACTATTGCCGCGTTCTTGTGATCCGGAAAATTAGTCATGGCATCGTTATAGCTTGAGATCGATTCGGAGTATTTTCCTTCTAAAAAATAGGCATCGCCAATACCTATATAACCGTCAAAGGCCCTCTTGCCTTTCTGGTATCTCTCCACCATGTACTCGAATGTCTGGCGCGCCTCGCTGAATCTGGCAAGCTGCGTCTGGCTCAAGCCTTTAAGATAGAAGAGCTCCTCTCTCCCGTAAGCCCCCGCATCGATCAATTTACTCGATTCCGAGACCACTCTGTCGTATTTTCCCTGGAGAAAGGACTTCTCTACTTGAGACAGGTTTTCGACGGTTGCTCTGGCATATGATCTGCCGGTGAAAGCTACAGAAAGCATTATAACAATCACTGCAATGTAAAACACGCGACGACTCATACAATTCTCCCTCTTAATGCATGCGGTGTTGCCGACTCTATTTTAACACTGACTATCCTGCCTATCATATCTTTTGATCCATCAAAGACGGCCACCTTATTCGTGCCTGTCCTGCCGGTGAACTTGGAAGGATCTTTTTTATTCTGTCCATCTACTAAAACATCAAAAGTCTTACCTGTCAATAGTTGATTTTTATTTAATGAGATCTGACACTGAAGATCGATGAGCATATCGAGCCTCTCCTCCTTTACCCTTTGAAGGACATCGTCTTTCAGTTTGGAGGATTTGGCGGGCGGCCTGGGTGAATATTTGAACATATATGCTCCGTCGAAACTGATATCTTTCATTATCTTTACGGTCTTCTCGAAATCCTTCTTTGTTTCGGATGGGAAGCCCACTATTATATCTGTCGTGATACTGCCTTCCGGCACATGCTTTTTGTATTCTTTTACCATCTCCAGATACTTCTTAGCGGTATAACCGCGGTTCATAAGCTTCAATATACTGTCGGAACCTGCCTGCAGAGGAAGGTGTAGATGACCGCAGACTTTCTCGAGGTCCCGCATGGCCTTAAATAGTTCGACCGACGCATCTTTCGGATGGCTCGTCATAAAACGTATGCGTTCGATACCTTTGATACCATTAAGTTCTTTCAAAAGGTTAACGAACCCTATATCTTTATACGAATTTACGTTCTGCCCCAGAAGCATGATCTCTTTAAAGCCGCGCTTAGCCAAGTCCTTTACTTCCTTGGTTATATCTTTTGCATCCCTTGATCTCTCTTTGCCGCGCACATAAGGAACGATACAGTATGAGCAGAAGTTATTACAGCCCTCACCTATGGAAACGTATGCCTTATATTTATCTTCCCTATGCGCGGGAAATAGCTCAGGCCGTTTCTTATCTATCTTATCTGTAGCGACTATCGTGCCCTTATGCTCCAGGATATCCTTTATGATACCGGGGATATCACTTTCATTTCCGGGGCCGCATGAAAAATCGAGTATAGGCACTCTATCCAGGATCTTACTCTTATAACTCTGGGCGGTACAACCCATGAGACCTATGATGAGTCCCGGCCTCTTCTTCTTTAATAACTTCAGGTCCGAGATATTGCTTATGAGCCTGTCCTCGGCATGTTTTCTCACGGAACAGGAGTTGAATATTATTATGTCAGCGCCGTCGATCGAGTCCGCGAGGGCAAATCCGCTCTCAAGCAGTTGCCCCGCGACAAACTCCGAATCCCGAAAGCTCATCTGGCATCCGAAGGTTTTCACGTATACACTGGGCTTATTTTTACTCATAATTTCCTATCGTATAGGTATCGTATAGTAAATTGTCTATGGGGTACCGGATCTATTTAATTTGGTGATGCGGTATGCTGCGGCGATCGAGAATGCGCCGACGCACGATATGATGATCCATACATATATGGGGTCTATTTTGAGAGAGAGTACTTTGTGTATCCCGATCAACCCGAAGAGCACAAATATGCTGGCAGAGACCCATTTTATCGACTTCTCAGGGATATGCTTCCTCATCACTATCCCTATGATTATTCCTATCGCGTCCGCCACCACCATCCCGAGAGTGGTGCCCATAAGAACATTCAGCATATTATTATATTCAATGGCAAGGCTTATGGTGGCTAGCTGTGTCTTATCGCCCATCTCCGCAAGAAAGAACGCTATTGCCACTGTGAGAACGGGCCCGAACTTTGACGCTCCCTTCTCCTCACCATCCAGCTTATCGCCGCGGATCGTCCATAGGCCGAATATCACAAAGGATAGGGCCGCGATAAAAGATATCACATCTAAAGGTATTATAGTGGTCAGGGCGCGGCCGGCAACTACCGCAAGAGCGTGATTAAGGAGAGTTGCTATGAATACCGCGAGGAGGACCTGATATGCTTTGTACTTTGCGGCGAAAGCCATCGCCAGGAGCTGGGTCTTGTCTCCCATCTCGGCTAAGACTACGAAGATAAAAGATGCGGCGAACGCTACCAAATGGTCCTCTCTACTTGTATTTTTTCCAGAGGCGGACCAGTTTCTCTTTGTCGTCCTGCGCCAGGTCCCTGAAATGAACGCCGATTATGAAGTATTTTTTGTATTTGCCCTTGACCTGTTTAAACCATTTTATGGTGCCGTTGGCCCGGATAAGGTTCAGGTTATCCTCGTCGGGTATAAGCATCTTCATCTGTATCTTTGATTCTTCGGGCAGTGGCTTGGAGCACATTATCCTTACGCCTTCGGGAGTAAAATCCAACCCCGACTCATCGCAATATTTAGGGTTTGCCTTTATCTTATCAAAACGCATATGCTTGTCATCCGAGTCGCAAGCCACTATGTTTATAGCAAAATACTTCTTTACCCTGACGCACTTCCTTCTCTCTTTCATATAGCTACCCCTCATTCACCTATAAGGTATTTTAGTGAATTCAATACCGCCTGCAGGCTTATCGGCTTCTCTATAAAGCCCTCTATATCCAGATCCGCCAAGTGTATCTCGGAGACATCCTGCGGGTTGCCCGTAATGATTATCACCGGGACATTGCTCACTTTACGTATTATCTTCAATACCTCCAGGCCGTCGATATCGGGCATCTTGAGGTCCAATAGCACTATGTCGGGCCTGATCTCCTCGAAGTATTCGAGCCCCATCTGTCCGTTGAAAGCTAAGAATACCTTATAGTTATGCGGGACGAGGAACGTATAGAGCATCTCGCATATCTCCTGCTCGTCATCTATGATGAGGATCTTCTTGGCCTGGGGACTCATCTGTGGCGGCGGGGTCTGCGGGATCACGCCCTTCTTCTTCTTGACGGCATTGATATACTCCACCACGCCATCCACATCCGTGGCATCGAGATCGCTTATCTTTTCACCGTCAACATAGATCTCGTTACTGATAAGCTCCACCTTGCGTTCTTTAGATTGTCCGATGAGACGATTGACGGTTATTTTTAGGACCCTGGCGAGCCTGTTAAGCTCGTCGAGTTTTGGGGTGCGCTTTCCCGATTCCCACATCCCTACGGTGGACTGGGCGACATTCAGCTTCTTGGCGAGCTCTTCCTGCGAGAAACCCTTCTCTTCGCGTATCTTCTTTATGCTGTCGCCGAAATTCATCCAATAAGTATATCACACTATGTTGAAAAATCAACACGCAAAGTGATTATACCTTGACATTATCACATTCTGTGATATACTCTTTATAGAAAGAAGGTGATCTATCTTGAGGCTACTGGTAGATATAGCGGCAAACCCCAGGCAGAGATTTCTGGTGAAGCTTCATAAGAAAGAGCTTGTCAGGTATGTAAAGAGGCTGATCAATAAGAGGAGTTATTCACAGGCTATCGTGTGGGCCCTTTTTAACGGAGTGATCGAGGGTGAACTGGCGCATGATGAAGTGCCGGGAGCAGGCGCCGATCTCATCATAACGGAAGAGTCCGCCAGGTGGGACCTGACCGGCAAATAGACGGCTTCGCCCCCCTAAACCTCATTCGTCCAGATGAGAATTGACGTATGAAGAGAACATGTTCTTTATGCCGGCCGGCAGTATGACTCCTATATCCTGGTCCACTATGACTCGTGCCATCTCCTGGACTATCAGGGAGTCGGTCAGGTCGGATTCGCAGACATATATCGTCTTGTTCTTGTTCACGTAAAAAGAGGCCGTATCCTTACCCTTCTTATATATCTTATAGTATTCATCATCCAGCTCCTGCCTCGTCTTAAATATCCTGAGGTTGACATGTACATCCGGGTACGTATCCAGTAGCTCTCTCGTCCTGATAAATAGCATATCAAGCCTGTAGGCTATCTTCTCGGCTGAGCTTCTCACATTGTCCGGATAAGTATTCCTTCCAAAAGAGGGCAGGGTCCTCGTCCTCAACTTTCTTTCTATAGATTTAAGGTCGTTCTGCGGGAGATAGTAAACGGTGAAGTAGGCGCTCTTGAATGTATTCCAGCTTTGCGGCGCTGACAGGCCTGCATATTGATCGGGTATGGCATCGCTCATCTCGAGAGATGTCGTCACGCTGTTTATATACTCCGCCGGAAGCAGCATATAATTAAACGACGCCAGGAGCACCATAGACATTGTCAGGTAACGTTTCTTCATAGCCTTGCTTAAGTCTTGAATTTACCCACAATACCGTTCAGTTCTTTCGACTTCTCTTTGGCCAGATCGATATTATTCGCATTCAGCGCGGCCTCCAACTCTGAAATGGCTTTTGAGGCATTCAATATATTCCTTCTGAAGAGTCCGGTCATATCATTAAGGGTATCCGCCAGGACTTTTATCTCATCATTCTTACGGAGATTGAAATGCACATTGAGATTGCCGCGCGCCAGCTCCTCCAGATCTTTCTCGATACGGTAGAGAGGGCCCGCTATCCTGTGAGAGGTAAATAGCGTGATAGCTATGGCGGCTATTCCTATGGCTATCACAACAAATGCGCTGCTCAGCAACACGCTGGGCAGTATAAAATCTGCCGTGCTCTTTATGACGAGCCTGGAGTTCTCAAAAGTCGACGTGACGGTCGACCTGGACATCCAGTAGACGACCCCGCCCGATATGGCGGTACCCATTATGACAAGGACGCAGAACTTTATTATAAAGCCGGCCTGGAACTTCCTGTTTATGAAATAATTCTTTCTTCTATCTGACATTGTCCACCTCTATTTCGTCGAGCACTTTTTCGTTTATCTTTATTGAAGCGTTCTTCCTGAGGCTGGCGATCCACTTCTCGAATACCGCCTCCTTGGTCTTGTTCAGGATATTCTCTACTATCTCGGGCTCCACTTTTTCTAAAGGGCCCACTTCCACGGGTTCCTCATTTATTAATTTCACCACAGCCATATTCTCTTCGTAGGGGATGCTCCTCTTCTCCTGGCCGACCTTCATCGAGAATACAATATCCTCCAGGCGTCTGGGCAGATCGCCATAGGCGATCCACTCCGTCTTTGTGGCGGAAACTACATCGCCTTTACCGTTCAGTATGGTGATCTCGATCTGTAGTCGTCTCTTCATCCTATCATACTCGGCGGCGATCTCGCCCTTGTCGGCCCTTATCATTCCTATCAGCATCTGCGACTTTTGCTTAAGGAAAAATTTTATCAGGGCCTGCTCCCAATACCGCTCGATCTCCTTCATGAAGTTCGGCTGTTTATCAAAGTTCTCTCTCTGCGCTTCCTGGACGAGGATCTTTCTGGTTATGAGCTCTTCCAGGATATCTCTCTTCGCTTTGGCCGGATCTTCGGCCAGGTACTTTTGCGCCACAGCGGTCTTCAGGTCTTCCTTAAAATCCTCCACGGTCAATTTATAATCATTTATCGTCGCGACGAATCCAGAGTTCGGCGAGGGCAGTTCTTTCGCTTTGCCGCAGCCCACCGTGAATAAGAGAAGCAATAATACGGCGATCCTTTTGCTAAAATACATAGACACCCGCCTTCTTTAATATTTTCGCTAACTTTGCCATGGGAAGCCCCACCACATTATAAAAACAGCCTTCTATGCGGTCTATGAAGACGCTCCCGAACCCCTGTATATCGAAACTTCCCGCCTTATCCAAAGGCGACACTCTCTTAAAATAGTTCTTTATCTCCCTGTCGGTAAGGCGATACATGTAGACTTTTGTCTTGTCGAACGATCTGTACCTTTTACCTTTATCTATATCGATGACGGCGATGCCGGTGTATACCCACTGAGGTTTGCGTGAAAGGAGTCTCAATGTGCGCAAGGCCTCTTTGATGCTTTTAGGCTTGCCGATTATCCTTTTACCGACTAAGACCACGGTGTCGGCCGCTATGACTATCCCTGTCTTTGTCTTTCCGGCGACGTCGAGGGCCTTCGCCATGGCATTATTCATCACGAGCTCGCCGCAACCGCTCTTTATAATGCGCTTCTCTTTTGCGTTTGAAGTGCGGACGGTGAACTTAAGGCCTACATCATTTAATAATTTCCTGCGCGCCTTGGATCTCGAAGCTAATATTATATTACGCATTTGCCGCGCTCTCTCCCGCGAGATATCCTGTTGAAAAAGCCTGCTGTAGATTATAGCCGCCGCTGGGCGCGCCGCCCTCTATGACCTCTCCGGCGAAGTACAGTCCTGGGATGATCCTCGACCCCATGGTGCGCGGATCGATCTCTTTAATGGATACGCCGCCCACGGTCACCATAGCTTCTTCTAAAGCCAGCGACCCGGCTATGGTCAGGGGCAGCTCTTTTAATATCTTGGCGAGTTTGCGTCTGTCGTCCTTATTCATCTGATGCACTTTCTTATGCAGGTCTATCTCCACGAGCCTCAATATCAGGGGGGCCAGTTTTAAAGGAAGAGCTTCGGCAAGCATCGTCTTGATCTCCCTGCCGCCGTGCTCCTTTATCTCGCGTAATAACTTATCGTCCATTTCTGTCTTATCTATCCCGGGCTTAAGGTCTATCAGTAAGTTCATCTGGCCCTCTTCAGATAATAGCTGAACTATATCGGCGCTCAAGTCCAAAACAAGAGGCCCGGATACTCCGAAATGCGTAAATAGGAGCTCGCCTACATCCGACGTTATCTTCTTCTTGCCCGCGACAAATATGAGCCTTATATTCTTTAGTGTCAGGCCCTGGACCTCTTTCACCCACGTCTCTTTTGTCTTCAACGGCACAAGTCCGGGCTTTAGCGGCAATATCGCGTGTCCCAGGGCCTGCGCTATCTGAAAACCATCCCCGGTAGAGCCCGTATCTTTATAAGAAGCCCCACCGGTGGCCAGTATTACCATTTTGGCCGTGACAGGCCCGCCGTCGGTATCCAATATGAAATCTTCACCGTCTTTTCTGATCTCTCTTATGCGGACCTTGTACCTGACATCGACCTTAATCTCTTCAAGACATTTTTCGAGGACCTGTGTAACGCTCCGAGCGTTGTCACAGAGCGGAAAGACGCGCCCCTGCCTCTCCGACTTCAATTCCAATCCTTTAGACTTGAAAAAATCCATGACATCTTCATTGGAAAATTTGTAGAACGCGTTCCTTAAGAACTGTCCGGGTCGCTTCCCGAACTTCTCTATGAACGTATCGAGCTTTCCGCTGTTGGTGATATTGCACCTGCCCCTGCCGGTCATGAGTATCTTCTTGCCAAGTATCTCATTTCTTTCGAGGAGGATCACGCTCTTACCCGATTGTCCGGCCCTGATGGCTGCCATGCTGCCCGCCGCGCCCGCTCCTATCACCGCTATATCGTATGAATTCATATTTACGCTGTTTGACCTGCCGTAAAACCCGAGGCCCAGGCCCAGGCCAGGTTATATCCGCCTCGCTTGCCGCAGACATCTATTATCTCTCCTGCGAAGTAAAGCCCTTTTACTACCGTAGACTCAAGTGTGCACGGCTTGACATACTTCACGTCGATGCCTCCGGCCGTAAAATCGGCTTCGTTCCATCTCTTCGTCTCCACGACCTTGAAGATCCTGCTCTTTACGGCATCTGTGATCTTTCCGGCATCGAAAGCCATATCCTTGCCTTCGAACGCAAAATGGAACTTATTGGGAAGTATGCCGGCGAGCAGGTCCTCCGCCTTCCAACGATCCTTTATTCTCTTCGATATCTCCGATCTTAACGCATCCTTATTCATGAACGGCACCATATCTACCGACACCAGGACGTCTTTTACCTTCTGCCTGTTTATGGCTATGGATATCTCTTCACTTACATCGAGGATCGCAGTGCCAGAGAGGCCGTAATTCGTAAATAGAAGATCTCCAAAGGATTCACACACCGTCCTCTGGTTTATAATGGATTTTACTGACGCCGCTATCTTCTGCCCCTGAAGCACATGGCAGAGTCTCTCCTTTAATACTAATGGCACCGCCGCCGGGACCGGCTCTACTATCTTGTGCCCCAAATTCTCGACCATCTTATAACAACTTCCGTCTGAGCCAAGCGCCGGATAAGACCTGCCTCCGGCGGCCACTATAAGTTTTTCACATTCTATCGATTTGCCGCCCTTAGATGTTATTGTGAATTTTCCATTCAAATGCGAGATACCCTTGACCTCAAAATTGAGCTCTCTGGGCACTGATAATCTATCCAACTCCATCTCCAGCACCTTCATGACCGAAGACGATTGGTTCGTCCGGGGGAATATCCGCCCGTCTTCGGAATATGTCTGGAGCCCGAGCTCTTTGAAGAAGCCCTGCATCTCTCCCAGGCCAAATTTTTCAAATATTGATCTTACGAGCGGGCGAGCCGGAGGATTATAGAACGATTCGTCCAATTTCTCATTCAGGAGGTTGCATCTGCCGTTGCCGGAGGCGAGTATCTTCTTGCCGAGCTTTGGCATCCTGTCGCAGATCGCGACGGACTGACCACGGCGCTTGGCGCTTATAGCCGCCGCTATCCCGCCGGCGCCCCCTCCGATAATTACTGTGCTGAATTTTTCCATATTATTTTGCCGCGGCCATCTCCTTCAGGCGCATCTTATCTTTTTTTACTTTTGAAGCGACCGGCTTGGCCTTGCCGGGACATTCTCCAGTCCAGCAATATGTACAGAGCTTCTCTTTAGGCAGCCCGATCGAATCGACCATCTCCTCGATGGTCTGATACCTCAAAGTGGTCACTTCCAGGTCCTTGCGTATCCATTCGATCATCTTCTTGTATTTGGCGGACTTAGGGTCAAGATATTCCGAGACATCATCTATATCCTTACCCTCTATAGCGCGTATGGCGCGCCTTGCGGCTAGCTCATCTATGCTGCGTGTCGAGAAGTTAAAATTACACGGGAACATCAGAGGCGGACATGCGGGCCTGACATGGATCTCCTTGGCGCCGCCATCCCATAATTTATGTACAGTAAAGTTTTTCAGCTGCGTGCCCCGCACTATCGAGTCTTCACATACCACTATACTATTACCGTCTATGATCTCTTTTATGGGGACGAGCTTCATCTTCGCTATGAGATCTCTCGTCGCCTGCGACGGCGGGGTGTAGCTTCTGCCGTATCCGGGCGTGTACTTTACGAGCGGGCGCCTGAAAGGCTTGCCCGATTCCATGGCGTAGCCTATCGCGTGCGCTATCCCGGAATCCGGTATCCCGGCGACGACATCCACCTTTATATCCTTATCGTGCTTTGCCAGACACCTGCCGCATCTCTCCCGGACTATCTCGGTATTTATTCCTTCGTAACTTGACGCCGGGAAACCCGTATATATCCAATAGAATGAGCATATCTGGTTATCTGATCCGCCCTTCTTTCTTTGGGCGATGCCTTTATCGCCTATAAATGTTATCTCCCCCGGCTCGAGATACTTAAATATCTCAAAATTACTGTTCGGGAAGGCGCTCGTCTCCGAAGTGATAGCCCACGCATCACTGTTTTTTCCTACTACTAGAGGCGTATATCCTAATCTATCGCGGGCGGCATATATGCCGTCCTTGGTCAATAGTAGAAGCGAACATGAACCTTCTATGGCGTCGAACATCTTCTCGATGCCGTCGATAATGTCTTTGCCTTCGCTGATAAGCTTTGCGATCAATTCTGTCGCGTTAACGCCGCTTTTGCTTACCTCGCTGAACGAAAGGCCCCTGTTCATAACGTCCCTGGCGAGCTTCTCTTTATTTTCGATGAATCCGTTCGTCACTATGCAGAATGGCCCGAATTTACAATTGAGATATATCGGCTGCTCCTCAAAGGCGCTGATGACGCCGATGCCCTTATTGCCCTTCATATTCCTCGAATCTTCGAAAAATTTTGATTTGAACTGCGTCTGGCTTATATTATGTATCTGTCTTGAAAAATCTTTGCCGAATATCGCCATGCCGCCGTACTCTGTCCCCAGATGAGAATGATAATCGGTGCCGTAGAGAAGGACTTCCGCGCAATCACCCTTTGACACAACCCCAAATATACCGCTCATTACTGCTTCCTCCCATTTTTTAAAAAAGTTTCCATGTCGCCGGGCATCGGCGACGAGTAATCCAGCGTCTTCTTTGTCACCGGATGAGTGAACCTTATGTATGAAGCGTGAAGCGCCGCTCTTTTGAACTTCAGTTTGAAATCTTTCCTGAACGCGAAGACGCTCTCGCCTACCAAAGGGTGCCCGATCTCTTTAAAGTGTATACGGATCTGGTTGGTCCGCCCCGTCACGGGCTCCGCCTCTACTACAGTGAAATCTTCAAGCCTCTCGATAGTCTTATACTTTGTAGTCGCCTCATCTGACCTATTCTTATTCCTATTATAAATGCGAAGCTTAATAATATCAAAGTCTTTCGCCGTCTTACCGTTAACAAATGCTATGTAGGTCTTCTTTACAGCCCGTTTCCTGAACTCCTCCATCATCATCTGCTGGACTGACTTTCCTTTAGCATAAATGATGAGCCCGGAGGTCTCCCTGTCAAGGCGATGGCACGGATGAGCCCGCCTGACCGCATGAATTTCTCTTGCAGGCGGGCAGGCATTCGACGACACGCCGCGCAGATCCAGCTCGCGGTTCAAGAGGTCAGTTAAAGTATTGGTCTCTTTCTTAGGGGTAGGTATGACGAGCATGCCGGAGGGCTTATCGACAACGATTATCTGCTCATCCTCGTAGACTATCTTGTATCTCTTTTCATCCATAAGGAGATGTATTATACCATCTCTAGGCGCCTACGAAGAAGAGAAAACCGCCGGTGAGGGCAATGACCAGTCCCGCCAGGGCGTGCGAATAACGTTCCGCGATGTCATGCCGGATCATCTGTATGCCGTATCTAGCTAGAAGAGTCTGCCCTATCATCATGACGATGGTCACCACGGAAAATGTAGCGCTTGCCAGCGCGATCCCATTCCAACCGTAGTCGGTTGCCAGGAACATTATCGGAATAAGCGGCTCACATGGGCCCAGCACAAATACTGCGAATAGCGTCCATAGAGTGACTGTCTTTTTATTTATTTCGTGACTGTGGCTGTGTTCGTGTTTATAGTCGCGGGCCTTTTTGATCCCCCAGAGCATATATGCTATGCCAAATCCTATCAGTAGATACATCCCTACCTGAGCTCTTTGCGATTCAACGGCCTTTAAATGCGACAGGCTGAAGCCGAGAGCTATGCCGAGTGCGCCAAGCAAGATAGATGAGCCTACGTGGCCTATGCCTGAAATAAGAGTTACGAGTACGAGCTTAAGATTCGACCATCTTTTGGCCTTTCCTATCACCGCGAACGGCATCCAATGGTCCGGCGCCAATGAATGTAAAAACGCTATAGATAATGTCGACATCATCAGTATAAGATATCCTTTATTCATATGAGCTCTCCAGATTTTGTGACGCCCTAAAAAGTTATTATAACGGTCCCTGCTACCGTATCATTAGCGTTAGTATTAGTCCCGGTTAAAGTCCTTTGATAGCCGACCAAGGCCTGCCAATTTTCTTTTGAATATCCGATGCCTGTTGAAAATATCAACGAGCCCCAGCCCGTGTCCGGCGTCCTATCCCCGTTGAGCCGCCTGTTGCCTTGAGTCTGCCACAGAAGCTCACCCAGGAGATTGAAGTCCTTGTAAAAGATCCACTCAAATGCTCCGTTCACTATATAGGTGTTGCTGAAAATTGTCTTTACACCGTCTATTTTCACAGGACTCGGTACATTTGTCAATAGAAGATCTAAATGAAAAACTGTTCTTATCGGATATACGCCTTTAGTAAAGCTTAAGCCGTAAGTGTAGTCGGTAGAGCCCGTTCCGGTGATATCGGTCAGGAGCTTGCCCTCATCCGGTTTTTCGTACTTACCAGTAGGAAGCTTAACCTGAAATAATCCGGTTATTCTGGGGACCCATGTGGTCTCATCTATTCCGCAGTACCTGATATTCATCAAAAAGTCCGCAAAACCGGCGCTTTGGGCAGAGACGCCTTCATCTTTTGCATAGTTGATCTGCCATGATGGCTGGGCATTTATCTCAATACATTCCGTCAGACCGTATTGGGTATATAATTGAATGAGCTGCTGATACATATAGTCCTTAGAAGGCAGGCTTGAATAATGTCCGTCGCCGTCAAATATTCCTCTGGCTATGTTGAAGAAGTATAGCGGTTGGACCGCAAAGGCGTTCTTTTTGATCAAGGGCGCCGTATAAGTCACGAACGGCCCAGGGGTTATCGGCTCCCATATATCTTTTTTTTCCTTTGCCCACGCACTATCGATGAGAGTGATAGCGATCAGTAACGATAAGAGCGGAATATATATATTTTTCATACCATTCCAGCTACTATTTTTGCGATGGATAGAGAGGCTGTGAGGCCCGGGGACTCGATGCCGATAAGATTGATAAAGCCCGGAAAGCCGCTTACGTCTTCATGACGGATAATGAAGTCCCTGAAGCCTTCGCCCTTGCCTTGAAGCTTGGGACGGACACCCGAGGTATCCGGAGAGATATCTTCTAACTTTACGAACGGCAGAAAGGTTTTGACGCTTTCATAAAAGAGCCTTGCTTTAGAAGGATCTATTTTATAATCTATTCTTTCTACATATTCATCGTCCGGCCCCAGGCGGATAGAGCCTGTCATGTCCAATGTAAGATGAATCCCTAATCCTCCTCTATCCTCTTTAGGCACTGGGTATACGAGATGTTTTATATTGGCCTCTTTAGAATGCGATAATCTAAAGTAATCTCCCTTACAATATTTTAATTTGTATTCAGCCTTCTTCAGTCCCACAAAAGCGGCGATCCTATCAGAATTGAGTCCGGCCGCATTTATAATTATATCGCTATTTAATTTAAAGCTCTCTTTTTGGCTGTCAATGACCGTGACTTCATATCCGCTCCCCTTTTTAGCTATACCGGCCACTTCCGTATTGTAAGCGATCTGGCCGCCATTCTTTTCAAAAGAAGCGACGAGATGCTTCATAAAGCTATGAGTATCTAAAATACCCGTGGAAGGAGAGTATATGGCGCCTTCGGAGTTTATGCCGGGTTCCATTTTTTTTACATCCGCCTTCGAGATCAATGTAAGGTCGTCTACTCCGTTGGCTTTGCCGCGGGCGAAAAGTTTTTCGAGATCCTTCATCTCGTTTTTATCTATGGCTATGATGAGTTTTCCGGTCTTCTTATGAGGAATATGATTTCGCGCCGAGAATTCGTATAGGAGCGCCTTCCCTTCAAGGCAGGTCTTTAGCTTTAAAGAATCTTTCGGATAGTAGATGCCGGCATGGATGACTTCGCTGTTACGGGAACTCGTCTCCTGGCCGAAGGCGGGATTGCGTTCAACTACGACTATATCTTTATGGACACGGGAAAGCTCCGCGGCGATGCTCAAACCGATGGCACCCGCGCCCACTATGACGATCTTTACTTTTTCCATAGGTATTAAATAGGGGACAGCGCCCTATTTTATGCTATTGCGTATAGAAAATAGGGCGCTGTCCCCTATTTGTATTCGCTGGCCATGTAGGAACTACGCACATACGGGCCGCTTTCGATATGGGAAAACCCCATCGACAATCCTTTTTCCTTATAGTACGCGAATTGCCCCGGAGTAATATATTCCTTAACCGGATAATGGAGTACGCTCGGAGCAAGATACTGGCCGATACTTAGGAAGTCGCACCCCACGGCGCGTAGATCTGCCATTACGGCAATAACTTCCGCCTCTTTCTCTCCCAGGCCCAACATGATACCTGACTTTGTCTTAAGGACAGGCGATATATTCTTTATCGCTTCAAGAACTCCTAGCGAACGCTTATAGTCCGAGCCCTGACGCACACATTGATAAAGCGACGGGACGGTCTCCACATTATGCGCGATAATATCCGGCCCTGACCCGGCCACGGTCCGGAGCGGATCCAATGAAAGCTTAAAGTCCGGTATAAGTAGTTCTATGGTAACTTGAGGCGTATTTTTTCTTATATTTAAAACCGTATCGGCGAATATCCCCGCCCCGCCGTCCCTAAGATCATCCCTGGTAACGCTCGTTATCACCACATGCTTGAGCGCAAGTCTCTTCACGGCCATAGCCACTCTGGCCGGCTCATCTATATCGGGCGGCAAAGGCTTGCCTTTGATCACATTACAAAAACTGCAGGAGCGGGTACATTGCTTTCCTAGTATCAGGAAGGTCGCGTGAGAACGGGAAAAACATTCGCCTATATTGGGGCAGGATGCCGCCTCGCAGACGGTCTCAAGCTTCATGTCACGCAAGAAGCTCTTCATCTCTGAACAAGAGCCGAGTTGGATCTTTTTATTGAGCCATGATGGCTTCATGCGGGCACTCTTCCTCTATAAATTGAGCATCGAACTCTTTAGCCACTGCGGCTATCAGTATATCCTCGAGGATACGCTTATCCGGAACGAGCTTTAATTCTTCGCTTAGCGTTGTCACACCCGAAGAAATATCTTCGGGCAAAGATCTCGTGTACCGGCGCATAAAAGGCCAGTCGACGCTTATAGGTATCGAGCCATGCTGGAAAACGGCGCGTTTCTTCCTCTTCTGCGCGTTGCCGCCGATCTTCTTACCATTTATGACGATATCGTACTTTTCGCGGGAGGCGCTGCAAAGAGAGTGTGGCGCGCACCTGGTTTTAAAGTCCTCTTTCTCTAGCGCAAAAGAAGCATCGAGACCCAAAGACCTGTAAAAAGATATCAGGAAGGAGCATATCTTACGATATGAGACGAAGACCGAGTCAGGCTCTCCTATATCCTCTTTGGCGCATACAAGGCTGTAGGTTATTTCATTGTTATGAAAAAGGACGCCGCCGCCGGTCATCCTCTTGGCGATCCCAAGGCCTGTGGCCGCGCATCGCTTCATATCGATCTCGTCTTCGGGCTTCTGAGAGACGCCATACGTGAATGATGGTGACGCCCATCCATATACGCGAAATGCAGGAATGCCATCCTCCAAAAAAGCGCGGAATATCTTCTCATCCAGCGCCATATTCGACATGGCATCGGATGGATCTGAACGAATAAGTCTGAATCGCTTCATATTATTTTTTTGTGGGGAGCCACCGCAAGTTTGGTTCGCGGGCGGCCTTGGTTTCATCAAGCCTTTTTATAGGCATAGTCAACGGCGCCATGCGGACTCTCTCCGGATCTGTCTTGGCGAGTCGGGCGGCCTCGATCATAGCGTCAATAAAAGAATCTATGGTCTCTTTGCTCTCGGTCTCCGTGGGCTCGATCATCATCGCCTCTTTGACTATCATAGGAAAATATATGGTCATCGGATGGAACCCTTTATCGATAAGATATTTCGCGATATCCAGGGCGTGCA
>CAYVCD010000023.1:1838-18506 GCA_964450115.1 uncultured Planctomycetia bacterium | reverse complement strand
GCACAGCAGATTCTGGATCTGCTTGTTTAGGTTCGAATCCTAACTGGGCAACCATTCTGCTTCGCCCTTCGGCAAGCAATAGCCGGTAGGGCTTCGCAGGAATTATAGCGAAGCAGAATGTTCCTACGAAGCCATACCCGAAATTTACGGGCTGAATGGCGAAGTAGGACAAAATATTCAAAGACTTGCTTTTGCGGGTTATTCGGTTATAATAGTGGACCCTCGTTGTAAAAAATGATTTTGTGCGCGGAGATGGTGGAACTGGCAGACACGACAGTTTGAGGGGCTGTTGAGGCAACTCATGGGGGTTCAAATCCCCCTCTCCGCACCATTTTCCTTTTAAGAATGTGTGGCGCTATCGTCTAGTCTGGCCTAGGACATAAGCTTCTCAAGCTTAAGACTCGGGTTCGAATCCCGATAGCGCTACCAAAAATCCCTCTCTCGTTTCAAGAGGAGAGAGGACAATAGCCATGATCATTCGCAACGATCGTGGCTATTTTCTGCTTAAGATGATTCCAGCTCTCATTATAATTAAGATGTTGGAAAATACGATAGATCTGATAACGCGTTTGCATGAAATTTTAAATTGACAATATGTCCATAGTGTACCATAATATAGAACAGTTGAACCATGTTATGGAACATTAACTTATGAGGTCATATATGCTGATACCCTTACAAAGAAAGAAGATAGTAGAAGTATTTATGAGTGATCCCGCGGACGAGATTCACTTGCGAGAGATCTCCCGTGTTTCCAAGGTTTCGTTAAATAATGTTAACGATACTATGCGGCAATTTGTAAAAGACGGCTTATTTAAAAGACGCGACATCTCGAATATGTCCTTATTCAAACCGAATCTTGATAGCGAGGACTTGCTTAAGCTTTTCGAATATATGGAGCTAAAAAGGAAAAAGGCATTCTACGGCAAAAATAAAAGCATTGCCCGCCTGTTAGATAAATATACTGCCAATGTTATTGAATTATCAAAAAGACAAATCCAACTTGTAGTTCTTTTTGGGTCAGTAGCCAGAGGCGAGTGGGTTAAGGGTAGCGATATTGATATACTGGCTGTTAGTTCCGACAAAGATAACGACGTTGTCAGCGTACTAAACAAGGCAAAAATAGACGTGAGCCCTCTTTTAGAAATTCGCCCAATTTCTACAACGATAGAAAAATTCGCAGAAGGCATTAGGAAAAAGGCCGAGTTTTATCACGAATTGTGGAGCGATAGAATCGTTCTTTATAACGAATCATTATTCTGGCAATTAGTCAGGGAGGGGAACAAGTAATGGCAAAAGATATTGAAAAAATATTACATGGATGTTTCCATCCAAAAGAAGGCCGGCCGAATCTACATAAAGTGCCGGTTAATACAGAACGAGCACGACAGCATATCGATAAAGCTCGCAAGAACCTGCGGGCGATGAAAATAATGTTTGATAACGATCTGTTCGACTGGACTATCATCTGCGGATATTACGCAATGTATCATGCTGTCTTGGCGGCTTTGTTTAAGATAGGCATACGCGCCACGGCTCATTATTGCGCCATAGCGGCATTTAAAGAATTCTATGTAAGGAGGGGCAGGGTAAGGCCTGAGTATATTAGCTATATTAAGAAGGCAAAGCAGCTTGAGCAAAAATATGCCAATACCTTAGAAAAAGCACAAGAGGATAGAGTTATAGATCAATACGGAGTCGAGGTGCTTACAAATGACGATGCCGAATGGATATTAGAGGACGCGAAAGATTTTGTGCTTAAGATAGAAGAAGTACTGGCGGGGTAAGTCGGACACCGAAAATCACCGAGGAATCTTATCTCTGAACTCAAAAAAGCAGATAAAAGAAAAGGCCCACAACTGATGCCGAACCAAAAGAGAAGAAAAGACGTACGCAACCTCGCGATAGTGGCGCACGTTGATCACGGGAAGACAACTCTTGTCGATACGTTGCTCAAATACACGGGCGCCTATAAGTTCGAAGAAGGCGAAGAGACCATCATGGATTCCAACCCTCTCGAGAAAGAGAGGGGGATCACGATCTTTTCAAAGAACGCCTCCTTCAACTACAAAGGCGTGCAATGCAATATCGTAGATACTCCGGGCCATGCTGATTTCGGAAGCGAGGTGGAACGCATCCTTGAAATGGTCGATGGCGTGCTTCTTCTTGTCGACGCCGTAGACGGACCGATGCCCCAGACAAAATTTGTCTTAAAAAAGTCCCTCGAATTGCATCTGAAGCCAATACTCGTCATCAATAAGATCGACCGTCCGAACGCGCGCCCGCATGAAGTCGCCAACATGACATTTGACCTATTCTGCGAGTTAAAAGCGACCGATGAGCAGCTCGATTTTCCGATAGTCTACGCCTCCGGCCGGGACGGATACGCCACGCTTGACCTTGACGAACCGAGCGATACCATAAAGCCTCTCCTGGACACGATCCTGCACAGGGTGCTGCCGCCGATCGCCAATCCCGACCTTCCTTTTCAGATGCTGGTGACGATGCTAGACCATAATTCATACTTCGGACGCATGGCTATCGGACGCATATTCCATGGCACTATACGCGTAGGGGAGGACGTCGCCCTTGTGAAGCGCGACGGCACGATCACCAGGAATAAGGTGACTAAGATCATGAAGTATCAGGGGCTGATCCGCGTGGAGGCGAGCGAAGCGATGGCCGGCGACATTATTTTGATAACCGGTATCGAGGGCGTGTCGGTCGGCGAAACGCTCGCATGCATTACCGATCCGAAAGCGCTGCCCGCGGTAAAGATCGACGAGCCCACGGTATCTATGAATTTTTCCCATAATACGAGCCCCCTGTCAGGCAAAGACGGAGGCATATTTCTGACATCGCGCCATATCCGCGAACGCCTTGAGCATGAGGCGATGGTGAATGTCGGCATAAAGATCGAAGAGGTTGACGGGGGAGAGAGGTTCAAAGTCTCAGGCAGGGGCGAGCTCCATCTGGAGATACTTATAGAGACGATGCGGCGCGAAGGATATGAGCTGGAAGTTTCGAGACCGCAGGTTATATTTAAAAAGATGGGCGATCAGGTCCTTGAGCCGGTAGAGATGGTGGTCATAGAAGTGGGCGGCGTATATCAGGGCGCGGTTATTCAGGCGCTCGGAGAGCGCAAGGCCGAGATGAAGGATTTGAAGAGTACGTCCTCCGGTGATATCCGGATGGAATTTATCATCACCTCAAGAGCGCTGATAGGGTTCAGGAGCGAATTTCTTTTGATGACGCGGGGAAGCGGCGTTATGTGCCAGAACTTTCTCGAATATCAGATATATAAAGGCGATATGCCGATGCGGCAAAGAGGCGTCCAGGTCTCGAACAGCGACGGAAAAGTGGTAGCGTTCGCGCTCTGGAACCTGCAGGAGCGCGGAGAGATGTTTGTCGCGCCGGGAGATATAGTTTACGAGGGCATGATCGTAGGTATCTACAATAAAGGTGTCGATATAGTTGTAAATTCGCAGAAGGAGAAAAAGTTAAGCAATATGCGTTCTTCGACCAAAGATATGGCGATCCAGTTGGTGCCTCCACGGAAGATCAATCTTGAGTTTGCGCTTGTCTTCATTGACGATGACGAACTTGTCGAGGTCACGCCTCTCAATATACGGCTCAGGAAGATGCAGTTAAAAGAAGTAGATAGAGTACGCACCGGCCGAAAATCCAGAGCCCAGACAGAGTAGCTTTCCTTCCCGTTGTTAACATCACTAAAATCCACCTATCTATAGTTGACTTTTTGTTCTGCATCAGGTATACTTACTTCAAAAGTTAGTTTCTAACTACAAAGCCATGGAAGGTTAAGAAAATGGATATAAAGCAGGAAGGACTGTTCCACCATCGCTCCTTTTCAGATAAGGAGAGAAAAAATTTAGCAATACTTGAGCTGATAAGGAAAAAGGGTCCGATATCAAGGACAGATATATCTCACACCACTGATATCAACATCGTGTCGATCTCCAACTATGTAAAGGATTATATTGCCAAAGGGATCCTTGTGGAGACCGGATGCGACGTCTCTACCGGCGGGAGGCGTCCCGAGCTTGTTGAATTGAACGCGAAAGGCCTCTATGTGGTCGGCCTCGACATAGGCATTTCAAATATTATCGCGACGGTCACGGACTTCTCCATCAACATCGTATCAAAGATCAAGATACCCACACCTGCCGGCAATACCAGCGATATTACCCTAAAGGCGATCGGGTCGATCGGAGAGCTTTTGGAAAAATCGGGGGTTGAAAAAGAGAAGATAAAGGTTATCGGTATAGGGGCCGCCTGCGCCAACAATCGTTTTTATCCCACAATAGACGCCGTAAGAGCAAAGTTCGGCATAGACGTGTTCATGGGTAGTGACGCTACGTGCGCGGCGTTCGGCGAGAAACATCTAAATCCGAAGGCCGACGTGGAAGACCTTCTCTACATGTATTCCGATATCGGATGCGGGATAATAATAAAGGGCGACGCGTACTTTGGCGCCGGAGGCAACGCCGGTGAGATACAGATCTCGCATGAGCATATATCCAAAGAGGAGGAACTTCTCTTCTTCAAATCTTCACAGTACCTGAAGCCATGGGGCATGGACCTGGGGATAACCAGCATGGCGAAACATGAAATAGAGAAAGGCGTCGGCACAAAGATAGTGGCCTGCGCCAAAGGCGATCCGAAGAATATCAACACCGAGGTGGTGATCGAGGCGGCAAAGCAGGATGACGAGATCGCGACCGACATAGTGCGGAACGCCGGAATGAATCTGGGGGTGCGGATAGCCTATCTGGTAAATCTCTTTAATCCCGAAGTTGTAGTCGTCGGCGGCGGCGTGGAGAAGGCCGGGGAGCTTATCCTGGACCCTGTCCGCAAGACCGTCAAGAAGCTTGCTTTTTCGGAGCAGGCAGGCATAGTCAAAATAATAACGAGCGCTCTCGGCGAAGACGCGGTCTCACTTGGCGCGGCTTCATTGGCGGCGAGAGAGATATTTCTAAAAGCATAAAAAAGGCGGGGTGAAATATGGATGAGGAAAGGTTCTGTAAGGTTTGCGGGAAATCGTTTCTTGCAAATAAGTACCGTCCGAACCAGACAGTATGTTCTTCGCTGGAATGTCAGTACCAGCGCCAGCTGGAGAATATGAAGAAATGGCGGACTAGAAATCCCAACTACTTTAAGTATAAAGAGAGCCAGGATTCGTCATGGCGCGAGACCTGCAGGCAGAGATCCCTGGAGTGGCGCAAGAAACACCAGGAGTACCTGAAGCTATACAGGGAAGAGCATCGTGACAGGCACAGGACGTATATGAAGAACTACATGAGAGAGTACAGAAAGAACAGAGGCCTTACGGGCGACGGGGAGAGTTCGAAGAATAATGAGGCCAAGTAAGCTTACACTTATAATCTGGGCTGTTATTTTAGCCTTGGGGACACAGGTGTCGCCATCCTTCTCGGAAGATATGGCAGGCTCCCCCTCTGAGGTTGAAAGGTCAAGCGTCTCTGTGATCGGCCAGGATAGATTGCCCGCCGGCACGCAGGGCGAACTTGGATCCCCGATAAGCGAGGAGGTACAGGTATTGACCTTGGACGAGTGCATAGATATAGCCATTAAGAACCACTTGCCTTTAAAGACGGTTAAGAAGAGCGTGAAGCTGGCCCAGTGGAGGTTGTTTGAGGCGCGGCGTAACCTGCTCCCAAAGGTCGGCATAAGGATGGAAGAGCATACCGGCCAGATAGGCGGCCGGCGTTTCTATGGTAAGAGCACAGCAGTGGACATCCAGCAGACCCTCATGCATGGCGGCGAATTCCTGTACACCATGATGCAGGCGCAGATGAACCTTAAGATAGTGAACAAAGAGTATGCCAGGATCAAGAACGAACTCATACTGCAGGTTAAAAAAGGATATTACACTTTTGCGAAGGCGAAAGAGAACTTTAAGATGCAGATGGGGCTTTCGCGCGAAGTTTCAAGGATAAGCGATATGGTGATAAAGGAGTTTGAGGCGGGCGTGACCGCAAACCTGGAATTATTGAACGTGAACTCACAGATGAACCAGATAAGATTCCAGCACACTTCGGCTAAAGGCGACGTTGAGGTGGCGGAGCTAATATTGAAGCAGGCGATGAATATAGATTCGAACGAGAAGATAGACATAACGACTCCGGATGAATTTAAAAAAGTCAGTGTAGATTATGAAAATATTTTACACGACGCGCTCGTCCACAGGCCCGAGATGCAGATCAACTCCATGATGATCCAGTACTATATCTACGAGAAGAAGGTGGCAAGGTCGAAGAGTTGGCCAAAGGTAGATTTTATAGGTTCCTTCGGGATGGCCAAGGAAGAATATATATCTAAAGATGCGGGAGTAGATCCCGCCACAGGCACCGAGGCCACGGATCAAAAGATGGAACAGCAGTGGTACGCCGGCGTAAAGTGCAGCATTCCACTGTGGGGGTCGACGGGAGAATATTCCTACACAAAAGAGGTGTGGGCTCCGGTTGTGAGCGCTTACCGGGGAACTTCAACTATAACGAATTCATACAAATTCAACTTTTTGGATAATCTCGCGCAGTTCTCCGATAAAGCCTCGGCGGACGTGGATATGGACAGGGCGCGCCAGGAGTTGATAAAGACAAAGCAGGATGTAACGCTCGAGGTCAAGGAGGCCTGCTTTAATTACGAAAAGGCCCTGCTGCAGCTGGATACCGCCATCAATAAGGTGAAGTACCAGGAGGGCGACCTTGAGCTCACCAAATTCAGGCGCCAGCTGGATGAAGCGCAGGATTCGAACGTCATAGAGAGCATGATAAAGCTTGCGCAGGAAAAGTTCGGTCAGGTGCAGGCCATAAGCGACTGCCATATAGCCATAGCAAGCATAAGCAAGGCTGTTGGGATCCCAGAATATTTTAATGATCCGGAACCGGCAAACAATAAAAACGCAAAATAATAAGCGAGGAGCCAAAATTATGAAGATGATAGACCTGAACAGCATCAAGGAAAAGCTTAGCGGCCTGAAAAAGATCGATATGAAAAATTTCAAATTCAATAAAAAGACGTTCTTCATGATCATCATAGCTGTGATAGTGCTTGTCGTCGTCGCAAGGACGACGGGCAATATACAGAAGGTCCTCTTCAAGAAGAAGTCCGACATAGCGTCAAAATCCAAACCAATAACTTTTGAGGAGGACGCTACGGCGGTGAAGGCGTACAAGATAAAGAGGATGGACTTTAAGGATACGCTTCCTTCGCTCGGCAATATAAAAGGATTTAAAGAGGTAGAGCTTAAGTTCCAGGTTCCGGGAATGGTTGAGAGTATAAACTTTGAAGAAGGGGAGAAGATCCAGGAGGGCGACATAATCGCCAGCCTCAATCAAAGAGACGCGCTCCTTAAATTAAAATATGCCGAAGTGGAATTGAGCAAAAATAAGAAGCTTTTTGAGTTGGGCGCGATAAGCTCCATAAAGATGGAGCAGTCAAAGCTGGAGTATGAGTCCGCGAAGAGCGATCTCGACAAAACTAATATCTACGCCATCAGCAATGGGCTTATGGGACCGAAGACCAGGGATGTCGGCAGTTATTTCAACCCCAGCGAAACCGGCGATAAGGTAGGGCTCTTTATCAATGCCGACAAAGTATATGCCGAATTTAATATCATAGAGAAGGATGTGCCGAAGATATCGCTGGGCCAAAGGGTCGAGGTCTTTGTCGACGCGTATCCCGGCAAATCATTTGCCGGAGCCATAGACAGGGTATCCCCGGTGATAGAGGGGAGGTCCAGGACCCAGACCATAAAGGTGGAGCTCGACAACAAAGAAGGCATCTTGAAGCCCGGCATGTTCGTCCGCGCGCTCATATCAACATATGAAAAGAAGGACGCGCTCGTGATCCCCGCGTCGTCGCTTAAGAAGAAAGAGAACGAATATCTGGCATACGTGATACACAAAGAAGAGGCGAAGAGGATGGCCGAGGCCGTTCTTACAAAGGATAAAATTAAAGATAAAGGGTTGTTCGGGATCTTCGGCGGCAAGAAGAAGGAAGAGCCGAAACCTCAAGCTCAGACGGGCCCCAAAGAGAAGGCCGCTGAGTACGGCACCATAGAGGTGAGAAAGATCGTTCCCGGCTATATGTCCGAAGACCTTGTCGAAGTAGACAAGGGTATACAAGAAGACGAGCTTGTAGTGGTCGAGGTGCAGGAAGAGTTTAAGGACAAGGCCAAGGTCGAGATAGCCGAAGTCCAAGAAGGAATATTGTAGTTAAATGAATTTACCCAAGTTTTCAGTAGAACGTCCCGTCACGATCATAATGATGGTTACGGGGATCATGGTCTTTGGAGCAGTCTCTTTAATGCTCCTTCCGCAGGAGCTTTTTCCCCAGATAACATATCCGCAGCTCACGGTAGTGACCCCTTATGCAAATGCCGCTCCCGAAGAGATAGAGACCCTGATAACGAAGCCGATAGAAGAGGCTGTAGGGACGGTCGCCGGAGTAAAGAGGATAAACTCCATCTCCAAAGAAGGCCTCTCTTTAGTAATAGCCGAGTTCGGATGGAGTCAGAATATAAACTTCGCGGCTTTGGGCATGAGAGAGAAGATAGACCTTATCAAGGAGAGGCTTCCCAGGGATGCGGAAGAACCGATAGTCCTGCCGTACAACCCATTTGACAGACCGATACTTATATTGAGCATAACGAGCTCCGGTGAGCGCTCGCCGCTTTCTTTGAGAGATCTCACGCGCAGGATGATAAAGGATGAATTGGAAAAGGTGGAGGGTGTGGCATCGGCCACTATATCTGGAGGCCTTGAGCGCGAAATAAGGGTCGATGTCGATCAGGATAAACTGCAGGCGAGAAAGATCCCGCTCTTGGACGTCTCAAAAGCCGTATCAAGCGCCAACCTGAACTACCCCGCAGGAACAATAAAAGAGAGCTTTTACGAATACCTTATAAGGACTCTGGGAGAGTTTGAGAAGGTCCGTGATATAGAGAACGTATCCGTCGGCTCAGGATTATCCGACGAAGAGATGTACGGATATCAGAACGAAAAGGGCGGCCAGATCAGCAAGGATAAGCGCCTCATATATCTGAAAGATGTGGCCACTATAACAGATGACTTAAGAGAGAGGACGAGCTATTCGCGATATAATGGCAACGAGAATATCTCCATATCGATACAAAAACAGGCGCTTGGCAATACCGTCAGAATAATAAACAGGGTAAAGAAGAAGATCTCTGAATTGAAGGCCGATCTTCCAAAAGATATAGGTGTTGCTGTAGTATATGATCAATCCACATTCATAAAGAGTTCAATAACAGGAGTGTGGGATGCCGCTTGGCAGGGTGGCATACTCGTATTCCTGGTGCTCTTCTATTTCTTAAGGAATTTCTGGAGCGCCATAATAGTCACTCTCACAATACCGATCTCGGTAATGGCGACTTTCGCCCTGATGTACTTCTCAAATATCTCCATCAACATGATGTCTCTAGGCGGATTGGCATTCGGCGTAGGCTCGCTCGTTGACTGCGCCATCGTGGTCGTGGAGAACGTATTCAGGCATATACAGCTTGGTAAAGACAAGAAAGAGGCCGCGATAGTAGGCGCCAATGAAGTGTTTCTATCGGTTACGGGGTCCATACTTACCACTGTAGTCGTATTTTTGCCGCTCATATTTGTTATAGGTATCATAGGTCAGGTCTCGAAGGACTTTGCGCTTACCGTTACGTTCTCACTTCTCGCGTCATTGGTCGCTTCTCTCACCATAGTGCCGCTATTGGCCTCGCGCGGTATCAGCGCCGGAAAAAACGTTGTTATGGAGAACGAAGACGACCTGTCTAATATAGACAAAGCAGCGGCAGCCTCAAAGCTTAGGAAATTATATGAAGGCATGCTGGTAAAATTTGTGGATAGAAAAGGAAGATATCTCATCATAACCCTTGTCATATTTATTCTGTCACTTGGGCTATTCGCTTTTATGGATAAAGAGCTTATGCCAAAAGTCGACCAGGGGCAGTTCGTGGTGAAGATAGATATGCCGGCCGGCACGAGGCTGACAGTAACGAATAATCTATCGGAAAAAGTGGAGAAGCTCATATCTTCTATACCGGAAGTGTACAGCATGAACGTTACCGTTGGGTCAACTCAAGAGTCTTCCACCAAGCACGTTCTGGAGCGCCTAAGCTCGAACCAGGCCGAAATAATAGTCAATCTGAAGGCCAAGAGAAAGCTCGGCAGCCCGGATGTGGTGCAGATAATAAAAGAGAGGCTTTCCGCGATGAGCCTCGGCGGCGCTAGAATAGAATATATATTGCAGGAGAATGTATTGACCGCAGGGCTTGGAGTACAAGCGCCAGTGACGATAGAGATCAAAGGTAATGACCTGAAAGAGCTGGAACGCCTGACCAATGACACTCAGGCCGGCCTCGGCAAGATCGAAGGTGTGTATGGCATGAAGAATAACCTCGCGGAGCCTTCGCCAGAAACCAAAATATACATAGATAAGGATAAGGCGTCGATGTACGGGCTCTCCGTTTCGGATATCGCTCAAACCGCGATCATAGCGCTGAAGGGGTCCGTCTCGAGCAAATTCAAAGAGAAGGGCCAGGAGTACGATATCCGCGTCAGATTAAGAGAAAAGGACAGGAATAATTTTAATAAACTGGCACGAGTTCAGATACAGTCGCCTATGGGCATGAGCGTACCTTTGGAGAGCGTAGCGACATTCGGTATAGGCAAGGGGCCCAGCGAAATAAGAAGGACGAACCAGGAGAGAGTGGTATCGGTATACGCTAATATCTACAACAGGCCGACGAAGAATGTCTACAGTGACGTAGACGCGATGATAAAGAAGTTGAACATACCGAAAAATTATATGGTGAAGCTTACAGGCGAAACCGAGGATATGAAGGCTTCGTTCACGAGCATGCAGAATGCCATAATAGCCGCCTTCGTGCTGGTGTACATGATCATGGCGGCGCTATTCGAATCGCTTTGGCAGCCTTTTATAATCATGTTCACCATACCGCTCTCTTTGATAGGAGTTGCCTGGGCGCTCTTCTTTACGCACACAAGCGTAAGCGCATACGTCCTGATGGGCGTTGGAATACTCGGAGGTATAGTCGTCAACAACGCCATAGTGCTGATAGACTGCACGAATCTTTTCATATCCAGAGGCATGAATGTTAAGGAAGCCGTAATATTCGCCAGCAAAATAAGGCTGAGACCCATACTTATGACCGCTCTAACAACGATATTGGGCCTTGCCCCCATGGCATTCTTGGGCGGTGAAGGCGCGGAATTGCGCGCGCCCATGGCCATCACCGTTATGGGCGGATTGCTGGTGGCCACATTCCTTACTTTAGTCGTGATACCCACCCTTTATCTGGGCTATGTCGAAACGCGCGATAAGATCTTTAAAAAGAAAAAATAAGATAATAAATATATGAGCCTCCCATCCTTTTCCATCAAGCGGCCCGTTACGATGTTGATGACCTACACCATACTGGTCCTCGTCGGATTCCTGTCGCTTATACAGCTTCCGGTTGAACTCTACCCCAATATAAGTTTTGGTGAGATAAGCATAATCATTCAGGTGCGCGGAGGCATACCGCCTACGGAGGTCGAATCGCTCGTTACAAAGCAAGTCGAGGAGGCGGTCGGCACTGTGAGTCACCTCGAGGAGATGCTCTCTATATCGAAAGAGGGTGAGTCTACCGTAGTGTTGAGCTTCGAACCCGGCATAGATATGAACTTCGCTGCGCTCGAGGTCAGGGAAAAGTTCGCTAAAGTCAAAAATAAGCTCCCGAAAGAGATCGAGAAACCGATCATAGCGCAATTCAAGCGCTCGGACGTTCCCATATTGATCATTGCCGTAACGAGTTTACGACGGACGACAGAGGATATCAGAAAGATCGTAGACGAAAATGTGAAGGAAGCGCTCAAGCGCGTTAATGGCGTGGCCGATGTCGAAGTTGCCGGCGGCAGGGAGCGCAAGATCTTAGTCGAAGTGGACCAGCGCAAACTCGCCGCATACAATATTTCGCTCGAACGCGTCATCTCCACGATAGGGCTGAATAACCTCAATCTTTTGTCGGGTGAAATAGACAGGGAGAAAGAGAAGTATCTCATAAGAACCATAGGTCTCTACAGAAGCGTCGACGATATAAAGAGGATACCTGTCTCGACGCTTCCCAATGGCACGATAGTCAGATTGAAAGACGTGGCGAATGTCCTCGATTCCTACCTGGAGCCGACCGGATATGCCCGTGTGAATGTCCGGCCGGTTGTAAGCTTATATATCCAGAAAGAGTCCACGGCGAATACTATCAAAGTAGCAGGCAATATAGTAAAGGAGCTCGACAGGATAAAGAGCATATTACCTAAAGACCTCAGCCTGGTGGTGACGAGCAACCAGGCTGACTTTATCAAAAAATCGATAGATAACCTGAAGCTGTCGTTGCTGCAGGGCGCGGGCCTTATAATGCTCGTCCTGGCGTTCTTTCTTATAAAATTGACCAAGCCATTGTACGTTTTGGTATCGGTTCTCCTGATAGCGACGATGTTCTTGCCGGCCAAATATTTAAACCCGCTTTTAGTGGGAATGGTCATCGCGTCAATAGCGATAGTGAAACTAAGGCCTGTGCTGATAGTGACGTCCGCAATACCGATCTCAATAATAATAACATTCTCCTGTATGTGGGCCATGCATCTCACGATCAATTTTATGACGCTTTTCGGACTGGCGCTGGGAGTAGGGATGCTAGTCGATAATTCGATAGTCGTCTTTGAGAACATACTTCAGAAGAACGAACAAGGGCTTACAGGATTGCAGGCCGCAACTGAAGGCGCAGAAGAGGTCTGGATAGCTATCTGGGCCTCCACGCTCACGACGGTTATAGTCTTCCTGCCGATGATCTTCGTCGGGCAGGAGATAAAACTGCTCTATGGCGGCGTTGCCTGGACAGTCACGTTCTCGCTGCTGATCTCGCTCTTCGTGGCCATCACCGTGGTGCCGCTCATGGCTTCCCGCTTAAAGTTTTCAATAGAAGATATACCCAAAGGGTACGGCAAGGCCGCCACCGAAGGTTTTATGCATAAAGTCTACATTGTTCAACGGCGGGGCGTAATATATTTTATGCGTCACCGGCGGCGCGTCTTTACTCTGGCGTTCATCGCTTTATTGATATCTATTTTTCTATTCATGAAACTCGGCAAAGAATTTTTAGGCACTACGGAGCAGAATAAATTTACCATATTTATCGAGATGCCCACAGGGACGAAGCTTGAAGCTACCGACTCGGTGGTCAAGAGGGTGGAAGCCCTTATCAAAGAGATCCCCGAGGTGAAGACTTTCTCGTCGAGGGTGGAGCCGTGGTCGAGCAAGATCTACGTGGAACTAGTCGGCCTGACAGCCAGGAAGAGATCGGTGGCGGAGGTCATAGACAGCATCCGGCCCAAGGTGGAGAAGATACGCCCGGCCTTCATATATTTCGAGGAGGAGCAGGAGGTCGGAACAAAAGAGGTCATACTGGAACTCTTCGGCTATGATTACGGAGTTTTGAGGGAGATAGCGATATCAATAGCGTCGAGACTCGGGACGATAAAAGGCTTTACCGATACGAAGATAAGGATGAGAGAAGGGCGTCCTGAGCTGGGCCTCAGGGTCGACAGGCACAAGGCCAGCACGTTCGACATGAGTGTTTCGGATATTGCCGACATGGTCCATGCGCAGATGAGAGGCTTAAGAGCGACCCTCTTCCATACCGAGGCCAGCGAAGTCGAAACGATAGCCCGTATCGACGAGAAATACAGGAAGACTTTCAAAGATATGCGAAAACTTGTTCTGACGAATAAGAAAGACGACAGCATCTATCTGGAGCAGGTCACCGACTTCAAATACGGATTGGGTCCCAGCGAAATATGGCGTAAAAATAAGACCAGGATGATACAGGTGAGCGCCAATATCGGAAAGACGGCGCTCAGTAGGGCGGCGGAGTTGACCAAGCAGTCGCTTAGCGATCTGAAGTTACCGGAAGGATATTATTTCAGGCTGGGCGGCAATTATCCCACCATGGTGGCTACGCAGAATCAGGTCTGGCCGACGCTTATACTTATCACAGTACTTATATATCTTGTGCTGGCCTCGCTCTTCGAGTCTTATGCCCAGCCGCTGATAATAATGCTATCCGTGCCGCTTGCCATCATAGGAGTCGTGATAGCTTTGTACGCGTCCGGCAAATCGGTCGGGATGGGAGTATTTGTAGGGCTTATGATGTTGGGCGGTATAGTCGTAAATAACGCCATTCTCTTAATAGATCACGCCAACCAGCTGAGAAAAAAGAAGATAAAGTACCTCAAAGCCATAGTTATGGCTTCCAGGGACAGGCTCAGGCCGATACTTATGACTACCATAACGACTCTTTTAGGGTTGCTGCCGATGGCGATCAGCACAGAAGAGGGGTCCAATCTATGGAGCCCTTTGGCTATTACGGTCATGGGTGGCCTCATATCCTCCACGGTTCTTACCCTCCTGATAGTTCCCAGCGCGTATGTAGTTTTAGAGGACTTCAAGGGCTGGCTGAATAAGATACTAACCGCAAAAAAGTAAAAAAGCCTGACCTCTTTGTCGTAGTGACCTACTATAATATCTTTTAACAATTCAAATAGTTTCATCCTTGTTAAGATTCAAAAAAGCTTAATATAGTTCCTTGCCAAGATCAGCTTTATATGATATAGTATCAATGGGTGAATGTGGGGCTGATTTTTTTGGGATGTTTATATAATGTTTAAAAAAGTTTTAAACAAAGGTTTAAGAAGACCATGATAGAATATCAGACGAATCCTACGAAGAGGCTCATATTTAAGGCTGTCGCGGTCTTATTGATAGCGGCATTCGTATGGTATGACATATCCTGGGCAGCCGATCTCTTTTATACTAATATAACACCTATAGGACAAACAGCACCAGTTAATCACGATAAGGCAGCAAAGCAGGCCAAGGAAATTACCAACTACGATAAGCTGTCATATGAAACGCAAGAGTCCATTGCCAGGAAGTTATTGCCCTCCGAGCAGGAATCTGATCAATCCAATAAATTTGCCCCGGACTATATCCAAAATCAGCAATCGAAGCATGAGAACATAATCCGCCAGAAGCAGGATACGCAGGATATGCTCATGAGTCTCGATGACAGGCTCAGGAGAAAGCTCAACAAAGATGACGAAGAGCTGGACCTGAAGAAGAAGCGCGGCGGCGGTGAGGGCAACAACAGGCGCATGTCAGGCCAGCCAATAAAGTACACGATGAGCGATTACGACGAAGAGGGTAATCCGCAGCAGATGAACGTCTATGACTATAACAGCGATGGCTCGCTCAAATCAATAACTTCATACGATATCAGAGATCTTGACAAGTCCAAATGGATAGCCGGCGGCCAGGAGATCACCGACAAGGAAGGCAAAAAGTTTTTTGGGTCATACGCGGAGGCCGACAAGACCGGACTTACAGATGACAGGATCATAGATAAGGTCATGTATTCCGGGTCAGGGGATTCGGCCAGGATAGACTATATCTTGTCCGGCTATACCGAAAATGGTACACCAACACTTGTCAGCGTTTACGATTATGCCAAGGACGGAGATACAAACGCAAATCTTGACGAAGCGAAGACGTACTACGTTGAGGGCATGGGCATTAATCTTAATGATTCCAAAGACAAGTGGGTCGGGCTTCTGACCGATGATATGCTCGACAAGACGACCGTTTATACCGGCGAAAAGGACAAGGAGCGGGTTAAGTATATTCTCGATGATTATGCTAAGGATGAAGGCGGTGCCAACAAGCCCAATAGCGTGAGCGTTTATGATTATAACAACAACCCCGCAGCTGATGATAAGAACGAAACTCTCGATGAAGTCCGGTCATACGATATATCGGAGCTCTATATCAAGGGCGAGTGGAGTACCGTATTGGGTGAGTTGCTGAGCGACGATGAAAGTATTTTGGATAAGTATAAAAATGAGCTGGAGGTCGAATCGCTCTTTTCCGGGGCAAAGGGCGCCGAGGTAATAGACCAATCCTTCTACTACGATAAAGGCGAAATCGTAAATAGGAAAGACTACTCATACTATGAGTATGAAGCTAAATATAGCGAGACGAAGAAGAAAGCCTTAAGGAGCATCTTTACTTATGATACCGATAATCCTGCATTATCGGAAGCAGACAGAAGAACCAGGGGTAACGGAGAGCTGGAAAGCAACGGAGAGCTTATACAAGAAGACTCGTTCAAAGGCCTCGCAGGCCACGAACAGATAGATCAGTCGTTCTTCTACTCGGGTGGCCAGATAGTCGAAAGACAGGATTACATCTATCAAAAGGGCAGGCTCACCAATGTCTTTACTTTCAACACCGAAGACATGGCATCGGCCGACAGAAGAACAAAGCTATTCGATAGGAATAGCGATGGGTCTATAGATTATAAAGATGCCAACGATCTTACCAGCAACGGAGAGTTCACGGAATCCCAGTATACCGGCAGGATAGGCAGAGAGAAGATAAGCCAGACATTCTCGTACTACGGAGGCGATGTAGTCGAAAGACAGGATTACATCTATCAGAACGGCAGGCTCACCAATGTCTTTACTTTCAACACCGAAGACATGGCATCGGCCGACA
>CAYVCD010000023.1:0-1738 GCA_964450115.1 uncultured Planctomycetia bacterium | reverse complement strand
CATTCTCGTACTACGGAGGCGATGTAGTCGAAAGACAGGATTACATCTATCAGAAGGGCAAAATGGTCTCAAGTACATTGTATGACACCGAAGATCTTTCTGAGGCGCAAGCGAGGCAAATGGGCACAGGTATCGAGGAAGAATTAAGAACATATGAAGGCCGCGCAGGGCACGAGAAGCTTACATGGAGCTCGACTTATGGAGATATCTCTGCGGGGGAAGTCACAGTTGTTGACCCTAATTCACAAGAATTTATAGCAATGGTTGAAGCGCTTGAAGCTCGAGGTGAAGCTACAGTAGTGCGGGATGCAAACCTCAAGATAAAGAGCGTTACAATAGGAGCTGAGGGTAGAACTTATAATTATACGCACTCAAGCTACGATCTCTCCGGCAATGTCACGGGGGCGTTGGTTGAAATAAAAGAAACGGTTAACGCTGAAGTTCGAACCACGTTCATATATCGTGGGCAGATGGGTGAAGAAGTCCTTAACTTGGTCAATAATCCGCTGCATCTTATCTCCGCATATAATTACAATACCGATACAGGTGTATTAGAGAGCGTTATACAATTTAAAGATGTCGACGTTGGCGGCGTCTATAACGGCATCTATGATGCGGGCGATATACTAAAGTCTCAGATCGAGTATATCGGAGAGACCAAAGGCAATGAGCGCATATCTACCATAACAAAATATTATGCAGACGGCCAAGTTAAAACCAATTCTGTCTATCAGTATGATCTGGCTCTTGGCGCGGGCGGAGATGGCATTAACGCTACTCTTGACAAGGTCACCGAGTATTACGGCTCTACCCAAACAAGTCCGAAGGGAGAGTACATATATTACGATGCCGATATCACTAGTATTCCGAAGCGCGAACAGATACGAAAGAGCATATCGTATAGAATGTCCGATGGCACTAAAGAGAGTGAGAGTGTTTATACATATGATCTCGCATCTGGAGATGGCGGGGATGGCGTTTCAAGGACGCTTGATAATGTGACGACATATTTTAACACTGAGAGAGATTGGACTGGCAGCACATATAAGAAGAGCGAATCGTCTTATAGCGGCAGAGAGTCAAAAGAGAAGATCGTTCATATGACCAAATACAATTCTGATGGAGTTGGAGTCGAGAGGTCCGATTACAATTACAAAGGGGACGCAGGTCTAATCCAGGACGATGGATTGGACGTCGTCTCCGTTTATAGGCTTGGAGCCGGCGGCGCCGAAGCGCTTAAGTCAGAAACATTCTATATTGGCTATGAGGGCGAAGAGATAGCGGATAGAACATATAACTACACAAGTAATGGAGCCATCCTTAAGACTGTCACTGTATATGAGTATGGTACCATCGATACGGGCTCAATATCTGATGGCGCTCTAAACGACGGCACAACGATTACGTACGCCATAGATACAGATTCAAGCGAAGCTGTTATGGTTAGAAGCGTCTCCTACAAGATGACCGACACCGATGCCAACGGCACAATAGCCTACACAGAGGTCGGCTACAAGACGAGCGAGACCTACTACGACGTCCACCTAGGTAAAGGTGATGAGATAGCAGATAGAAGCTTTAACTTTACAGCCGACGGCTTGACAGTCAAGAGTATGTCGATCTTTGAGTATGGGACTACTAATCTCGCCAATGGTGTAACAGGTAATAGAGCCAGTGCGACCGATAACCCTGAAGACGTGATGGTCAGATCCGTATCATATAAGTCTGACGCAAGTTA
>CAYVCD010000022.1:0-18936 GCA_964450115.1 uncultured Planctomycetia bacterium | reverse complement strand
TACATTAGGCAAGTAAATTTGCTCGGACAAATTTTGATGGCCGTCCAACCTGCCAGCAGTCAATAGCTGGAGCAGTTTGTCCGGCCTTTCTGTATTGCCATAAGGTATCAAATTTCCCTCGCTCACTAGCGGGAAATTCCACGAAGCTCGGGGATTTCTCGTGTAGAGCGAAGTGAAAATTTGTAACGCCGCTTCGGCAACTACCCCGCTAAGGTCCGCCTGCCCCACTCATGGTGTAGGCGGAACTTACGGTGATCCGCCTGGAGCGAATGTCAAAAATTCTGACACCTTATGGCGGTACAGGAAAAATTTTAAATTCCTGAAAGAAGTTAAAATTTTTGTCAGAATTTTTACATAGTAAATTGCATGCCCAATGCAATTTACGTTAGCGGAAGGCGGACACCGTAAGTTCCCGCCTGATGGTTGGGGCAGTAATGCGAATGCGCTGAATAGGGTTTACGACTTTTCGATCTCTTTGATGAAGTCGAGGGATTTGAGGCGGCGTTCGATGTGATAATCGAGGAATTTGCGTAATGTGGACTCGAGCTCTTTGCCGACCGCGTTGGCGACCTTCACGCGCGCTACCTTTTCGAATGGCAGAGCGCGTATATGTTCGATGAACTTGACCGTCCCCTGCATTATGACGTGAGCATTCTCATCGCTCTTAAAACAATTTTTGCATATGAGCCCACCCTGCAGGACGCTGAACTTGGCAGAGACGTCGACTTTGCCTCCACAATTGGCGCAGGATTCAAGCGTAGGCATAATCCCAAGAAGGCTTAGTAGCTTGATCTCGAATATCCTCGTGACCCTTCGGGAACTCGCTTCTGTGGATAGAAGCTTCAGGCTGTTCAATAATAACTCAAACACTGCTTCGTTCTTGTCGCCGAGAGTCGTTACGGAATCTAATAGCTCCGCCATATATGTGGCGTATGCCAGCCTCTCAAGAGACTCTCTTATTGGATTAAAGAACTCTATCAGGTCGCACTGGCTCGTAGTGAAGATATCGCTATTTTTACGGTCGTAGAATACTATCTCGTCGTGAGACAGTATTTCAAAACTGCTTTGGCCGTATTGACCACGCGCGCCCCGGACGCCGCGCAGTATTCCTTTGATCTTGCCGAAATCTTTTGTGTAGAAAGTCAGTATCAGAGAGGTCTCTCTGAGGTCCTGATGGCGTAAGACGATGGCTTCTGATTTCTGGATCGGCATTATTGACGCAGTAACTGAAAGATGAGGCCCGTACAAAGGATGCCGAGTATCGCGCCGGCCACCACCTCCCATACCGTATGTATGGAATCTTTTATCCTATGACGCGCTATCAGGAAGGCCATTGCGAAAGCCAATAGCATCACCACGGCATTATGTGTGAGAAAGGCTATCACAGTCCACATCGCGAAGGCGATCGCTGAATGCCCTGATGGCATTCCGCCGTGCAGAGGCGTTCCACTGCGTAAGGTGATCTTCCCGATTATAGTAAGTGCCAGGACGACTATAATTGATATGAATGTCAGGTGCCACGGCGACTGTCCGAGCCTCGTTATTCCGTCCTCAAGCGTAAAAGGCACCTTGCCGGCAAATAGCAGATAGCCTACGATAATAGCGTTAATAACTGTAAGTAAGACCGCTCCGGCCGATGCGTCCTTTATAACCTTGGCTATCGGGTGAAATTCCATCTCTACTATAATATCCACTATCAGCTCTATAGCGGTATTTATCATTTCGGCTACGAGGACCAGCGTTATAGTGACCGCGAGTATCATCAATTCCTGCGGTTTGAAGTTCAGATATATGCCTAAAAGGAGTATGAATATAGCGGCGAGAAAATGGATGCGCATATTGCGCTCTGTTCTAACGACGTAGAGAAATCCCTCTATCGCCGCGTTAAAACTTTCGACAAGCTTGTGCTCGCGCATAACATCTCCAGGATGGAGTCCTGTTTCCTGAACATCTTTGATCTGGCGCTGATCTCCTCATCGTCATATCCAAAGAGGTGCAGAATACCGTGTATTACATATAAAACCAGCTCTTTTTCAAGAGACGTGCTAAAGACGCGGGAGTTCTTCAGGGCCATGTCCGACGATATCAGTATCTGTCCGCATGAACCCAGGTCAAAACTTAAAACATCCGTAACCCTATTACTATGCTTATACTTCCCGTTGATTCTCTTTATTGCCGCATCGCTTAAGAAAATTATTTCTAATTCTCTCTTATCTTTTTTCAGGATCTTGAGTATCTTGCCGGCTATCTCTCCAATGAATCTTTCGTTGATCCGGTGTTTCTTATTTAGATTTGAGACCGCTATGCCGGCATTCATCTCACTTCTTTATCTTTATATTCAGTTCGTTCAGCTGCTTTTCATCGATAGCTGAAGGCGCGCTCGTCATGGGACAGAAAGCCTTCTGCGTCTTTGGGAACGCTATGACATCCCTTATCGATTCGCTCCCGGTGAAGAATGTCATGAGCCTGTCAAGTCCGAACGCTACGCCTCCGTGAGGCGGGGCTCCGTATTTGAAAGCGTCGAGAAGGAATCCGAATCTCGTTAACGCGTCTTCATCGCTTATTCCGATCGTCTTAAATATCAATTCCTGCATCTTGCGGTCATGTATCCTTATGCTTCCGGAGCCTATCTCTGTGCCGTTTATTACGAGATCGTAGGATCTCGATCGCACGGACGCAAGGTCCTTACCTTTTTCCAAGAGCTCTATGTCATCCGGGTGGCAGGAGGTAAAGGGATGATGTTCCGACTCCCACCTCTTCTCTTCGGCATTGTATTGAAACAACGGGAAGTCCACTATCCATAAGAATTCGAACTTCTTCTCATCGATAATATTGAGTCTTTTGCCGAATAATTTGCGCAAATTGGCCATGGCATCGTAAGCCACTTTTTTGCCATCCGCTACTATAAATATCATATCGCCATCAAGGCCCGACAGCACCTCTTTTATGGCCGACAACTCCTCTTTCGTGAAGAACTTATCTATCTGAGAAACTAAAGAACCCTTCTCCACTTTAAAATTTGCCAGCCCTTTCGCCCCAAAAGCCTTAACAAATTCTATAAGTTCATCTACCTGCCCCCTCGAATATGAGCCGCAGCCTTTGGCGTTTATCGCTATGACCTTGCCGCCATTTTTTATAACTTCGTGGAATATCTTGAACTTGCAGTCCTTCACAAGATTTGTGATCTCGGTCAGCTCAAGGCCGAACCTCGTATCCGGCTTATCGCAGCCGAATCTCGCCATAGATTCTGAGTATTTTAATCTCGGGAAAGGCGTCTTCAGGTCGTATCCTATTGCCCCTTTAAATATCTTCTTCATCAGGCCTTCGGATAGCTCATATATATCTTCTTCAGTTACGAAAGACATCTCGATATCGAACTGTGTGAACTCAGGTTGCCGGTCGGCCCTCAGGTCTTCGTCGCGGAAACATTTTGCTATCTGAAAGTACCTGTCGAGCGATGAGACCATCAGTATCTGCTTGAATAGCTGCGGTGACTGAGGCAGCGCGTAGAACATGCCGGGATTGACTCTTGACGGCACAAGATAGTCACGCGCTCCTTCAGGGGTAGACTTTGTGAGTATCGGCGTCTCCACCTCGACAAAATTCCTCTCGTCAAAATAGTCGCGGGCCATCTTGCATACCTTATGGCGCAGCCTTAAGGCCTTCTGCATCGAAGGCCGCCTCAAGTCCAGATATCTGTATTTGAGCCTTGCCTCTTCCGAAATATTGATCGCATCCGTTATCTCAAAGGGCGTGGTCAAGGATCTGTTCAATATCTCAAGCTTCTGGGCCTTCACTTCGATCTTGCCCGTGGGAAGCTTTTCGTTGTTCGTGCCCTCAGGCCTTGACTCAACGCTACCCTCTACGCTTATAACGAACTCCGAGCGCAAGCCCTCAGCCTCTTTATGTACCGCGGGATGCGTCTTTGGATCGAATACTATCTGCGTCAGGCCATACCCATCTCTCATGTCTATAAAAATGAGGCTGCCGTGATCCCTGCGACTTCCTACCCAGCCGCATAATTTAACTACCTTACCTATGTTCTTCTCATTGAGTTCCGAGCAAGTATGTGTGCGCAGCATCTATTACCTTACCTTTTCTTTTATTTTGGATACCATATCGTTAAACTTGATCGGGATCTGCTCCTTTGTCTTCATATCACGCAGGGCCGCCTCACCCTTAGCGATCTCGTCCTCGCCTATTATTAGAACGAACTTCGATCCCATAGAATCCGCGGCTCTCATCTGAGCTTTTAGGGATCTCTTCTCATAATCTAGTTCAGATGATATCCCGTTATTTCTTAGATCGTTCAGTATGCCAAATGCTTTTTCATAAGCTGCGTCACCTATTGTTGCGACGAATATATCCACAGCGCTTGATCCTTTCTCTCTTCCAAGGACCATTGTCATCCTGTCTATCCCTAAAGCAAAGCCGCACGCGCCGACATCAGGCCCTCCCATATCAAGGGAAAGATTGTCATATCTGCCGCCGGCTCCTATCGCGTCTTTAGAGCCCAATCCTTCATGCGTGATCTCAAATACCGTCCTAGTGTAATAATCCAGCCCCCGGACTATATAGGGATCTATTTCGTACTTTATATTGAGCATATCAACGAACTTTAAGACCTCATCGAAGTGAGTTTTGCAATCGCCGCATATAAATGAAGCCTCTTTAAACGTCTTTCTAACGACTTCTCTGCAGCCATCGTTTTTACAGTCGAGCACTCTCAAAGGATTCATCTTTATTCGTCTTTTACAATCTTCGCAAAGATGTTCGCCTTTTTTATCTGAAAATATTTCCTTCAGCATCTTCGAAAGCTTCTTCTTGTCATCCCTGCATCCCAGGTTATTCAGCTTTATCTTGTACCCTTTAATACCCGCTGAATCCAATAATTTAGCCGACAACGCTATCACCTCTGCATCGAGAGCGGGATGAAGCGACCCTATAGCCTCAACACCTATCTGATGGAACTGTCTTAAACGCCCGGCCTGCGGCCTCTCGGCTCTGAACATCGGGCCGATATAGTACAATTTCTGGAACTGCGATATCTTGTCGAGATTATTTTCAATATAAGAACGGATTATAGACGCTGTTCCTTCGGGCCTCAGGCTTATATTCCTATCGCCCCTGTCCACAAAAGAGAACATCTCCTTGCTTACTATGTCGGTCTCCTCGCCTATATTCTTTACAAAGAGGGCTGTCTCCTCTATGACGGGCGTACGTATCTCCTGATATCCGAATAATTTTAGATTGTCCCGGGAAGCTTTCTCTATATCCTGCCAGATAGAGGATTCTCCGGGCAATATATCCTTCGTTCCTCGTACGGCCTTTATCACTTCATCACCCTCTTCTTCATTATCATTCCCGATTTGAACGATACTATTCTCTTTTCCGGTATTGGTACCGTTACGCCGGTCTTCGGATTTCTGCCGACCCTCGACTTCCTCGACTTAACTTTGAATATGCCAAAGTTCCTCAGCTCCACGGTCTCAGCCTTGGCCAGCGCCTCCACAATATGGTCAAGCGTCTTTTGCACCACTATCTTTACGTCTATCTGCTTTAATTCGGTCTCTTCGGCTATCTTGATAACTATATCCTTCTTTGTCATCTTAAAACCCTCCGTAATCTTTTTGTTATGCCCTCTTCGAAAAATTTCTTAACAAACACACCCATAGGATTAAATTGGTAGAGCCGTCTCTTCTTGTTCTCCAGCCTCTCAACTATGTTATGCAAAAAAACGTAAGAATCCTTCCAGTCTCCCTGGAGTTTCTTCAGGTTCTTTTCGGCCATGAAGCGCACATTGTCTATTCCCAAGATGTCGTTTACAGGATCGGTCAATCTGCCGTGCGGCATATATTTGAACTCAAGAGAGCCTCTCAACCCTTCATACTTGTTCTTTATGATCTCTTTCGTCTCAAGCAATTTCTGCTCATCTTCATTGCTGATGCTCTCCCTGGAAATGACACCCGAATATATGGAATGGAATTTATCCCAGAACTCGAGAAAACTTCTCACTGTCTTTATGTCTGACTCTGTCTTCTTATCTATCATGGTATGCTCGTTCTAATGGATGCTCATAAATCATTATTCTATAAGGAGTTATAGAAAAAGTCAATGTTAGACTTTAAAGTTCACCACATCAATGCCAAGTATCTTCTCTATATCCCTGACCAATCCTTCGTGTGGCTCTACCAGAAGATCTCTTCCGGTGGCAACCGTGGTGCGTTTTCCGTCGGGCTTCACGAAATTCAGATAGACAGGTATCCTGCCCGGATAGCGTGAAAATATCCTTTTGAGATTTTCAAGGCTGTTCTTCTCTAATCCTGCCGTGACTACGTTCACCGTTATAGCTTTGGTATACTTCGCGCGCACGGAATCTAAGGTCACTATCTCGTTCGCCACTATCTTGGGGGCCTCCTCCCTAAGACCGATACGGCCTTTTACGAAGACTATAGCATCCGGCTTGACCAGGCCGCCTGATTTTGAGAATGTTTGCGGAAATACAAGCACCTCGACGGTACCGCTTAGATCTTCAAGCGTGACTATGGCCATCTTTTCGTTCGTTCGTCTGGTGGTAGTGAATTTGATCTTGGATATTATTCCTCCCAGTAAGACCTCATCGCCATCGCGCATATTCTGCAGCTGTGTAGTATTACATGTGGAATATGTGTTCAGCATCTTTTCGAACCTTGCCAGAGGGTGCTTTGTCACATAAAAACCTATCATCTCTTTTTCATATGTGAGGAGCTGGTTCTCCGGCCATTCCGGGATATTAGGTATATCCTCAAATGTCTTTTTGAAATTTTCCTGGTCCTCGAAACTCTCAAAGAAAGAGAGCTGTCCGTTAAGCCTGTCCTTATGCACGTCACCCGCCGATTCAAGCGCCTTGTCTACCATCGCCGAAAGTTGAGACCTGAAAAGTTTCAGCGAGTCCATGGCGCCGCATTTTATAAGGCTCTCTATCACCTTCCTGTTTACAAGCCTGGGGTCTACTTTGCCCGTAAAGTCGTATATAGATTTGAACTTGCCGTCCTTCTCCCTCACCTTTATTATAGAGAGTATGGCGCCTTCACCGACATTTTTTATAGCGGCAAGCCCGAATCTTATGGAATCTCCCACCACGGTGAAGTTAGCGTAGCTTTCGTTAACGTCCGGAGGAAGTATCTTTATGCCCATCCTTGCCGATTCATTTATATAAACGGCTATCTTATCCAGGTTGTCTTTTTCACTGGTGAGAAGAGCCGTCATGAACTCTACCGGAAAGTTCGATTTAAGGTATGCTGTCCTGAAGCTTATCAACGCGTACGCCGCCGAATGAGATTTATTAAACCCGTAGCCGGCGAAATATTCAATTAAACCAAATACCTTATCGGCCGTCCTCCTGTCTATCTTGTTCTTCGAACATCCCTCGGAGAATAATTGTCGCATCTGGACCATGACCTCGGGCGTCTTCTTTGCCATGGCTCGGCGCAAATTATCGGCTTGAGCCAGGCTGAAGCCGGCAAGGCTTGACGCTATCCTCATGGCCTGCTCCTGATAGAGTATGACGCCGTACGTCTCCTTAAGTATGGGCTCCAATAACGGATGGTCATACTTGAGCTCGACCTCTCCGTGCTTTCTCTTCATGAAGTCATCCAACATCCCGGAGCCTATCGGTCCCGGCCTGAAGAGCGCCAGGAGAGCCACTATATCCTCAAACTTTTCAGGCTTCAATTTTTTCAGAAGGTCGCGCATTCCGGAACTTTCCAGCTGAAATACTCCGACCGATTCCGCGTTAGCCAGTAGCTTGTAAGTCTTTTTGTCTTCCAGCGAGATGCTGGATAGGTCCAGATCGATATTTTTTGTCCTCTTTATTATCTTCAGCGCCTCACTTATAACGGTTAGCGTCCTTAAGCCCAGAAGGTCCATCTTAAGGAGACCTATCTTTTCAAGTGACGTCATAGGATATCCGGTGGATATCTGTCCATCGTTGACCTTATACAATGGGCAATAATTGACGAGGGGCTTCTCGCTTATGACCACGCCGGCGGCGTGGGTTGACGCATGGCGAGTCAGGCCTTCCAGGACAAGAGACGTATCTATAAGTTGGGCTATCTTCGGGTCCGTCCTGTACAAAGTCTTTAGCTCCGGCTCCTGCTCTATAGCGTGTTGCAGGGTTATATTCAGTTCGGTGGGGACGAGCTTGGCGATCTTATCTACATCGGCATATGCCATGCCAAGAGCTCTGCCGACGTCCCGGATGACCGCCTTGGCCATCATGGTGCCGAATGTCACTATCTGCGCGACGTTATCTTTTGAATATTTACGCACTACATAATCTATGACCTCCTGGCGCCTCTCATAGCAGAAGTCTATATCTATATCAGGAAGGCTTATTCTTTCGGGATTTAAGAATCTTTCGAACAAGAGATCGTATTTTAACGGATCGATATCGGTGATACCAAGAGCGTAACTTACCACGCTACCGGCCGCGCTTCCCCTGCCGGGGCCTACGGGTATTAAATTTTCTTTAGCGTAATTGACAAAATCTTGCGCTATAAGGAAGTAGCTTGAATAACCGAAGTTCTCTATTACTTTCAGCTCGTGCTCGACGCGGCGCGCTATCGGATCATCGGCGTTCGGATATCTTCTTTTGATGCCTTCTGCCACGAGCTCTCTTAAATATGACTCTCTCGTCTTGCCTTCCGGGACTTTATATTGCGGCAGATGGATCGCTTTGAAGTTCAGCTCAAGATTACACTTTTCGGCGATTGCCAAAGTATTTTTAAGAGCCTCCGGCACGGTGTTGCCGAACGTACGCGCCATCTCCTGTCTGGACTTAAAATAGAACTCATCGGTGGCCATCCTCATCCTGTTTGGATTGTCTACATTAGTCTGCGTCTGTATGCATAAAAGCAGATCGTGCGCCCTGGCGTGGTCTTTTTCCATGTAATGTACATCATTTGTGGCAACTAGCCCAAGCCCTAGCTCCTTCGACATCTTTATCAATTCCTGATTAACGGTCTCCTGTTCAGGGATCCCGTTATCCTGGATCTCGAGATAAAAATTATCTTTTCCGAAGGCGCTCTTATATTCATCAGCCGTCTTTTTAGCCCGCTCTAATTGATTTGTATGGATAAGATGCGGTATCTCTCCTTTTAGGCAGGCCGACAGACATATCAAGCCCTCTTTGTGGTTGAATAAGAGCTCTTTGTCTATACGCGGGCGGTAATAGAATCCTTCCAAGTATCCGGCAGTAGTAAGCTTTATGAGATTTTTATATCCGGTTTCGTTCTTGGCTAGAAGTATTATATGAAATGAAGCATCCTGGATGCCGCGGCTGGATTTATCGAACCTCGAGTCTGGGGCTATGTAGGATTCGCATCCTATGATAGGTTTTATACCGGCCTTCATCGCCATATCATAGAACTCTATAGCGCCGAACATATTACCGTGGTCGGTGATGGCGCATGCGGGCATTCTTAGTTCTCTGGCCTTCTGGAAAAGCCTTTCTAATTGGCAGGCTCCATCTAAGAGACTATACTGCGTGTGGACGTGCAGGTGCACGAAATCGGAGTGATTCATCGTGAGAGTGTGAAATTACTTTCCCATTCCAACTCGCTGAGCGACCTGGAATACTTTTCCTTCTGTCTGAATTGACGGAGCTATTATGATCTCGGTCTTCTGCATCTGGCTTATATTCTTCGCGCCTACGTTTCCCATCGATGTCTGTAGCGCTCCCATAAGATTTTGAGAGCCATCGTCAACTTTGGCGGGCCCGAACAATATCTCGTCAAGCGTGCCTGTGACGCCTACTCTTACCCTGGTACCTCTGGGAAGGTTGGCGTGCGGCGTTGCCATGCCCCAGTGGTTACCTCTGCCGGGAGCTTCTTTCGATCTGGCAAAAGCCGAGCCTACCATCACGGCATCGGCTCCGCAAGCGAACGCTTTACATATATCTCCACCTGTAGTCATTCCCCCGTCGGTGATTATAGGGATATATTTTTTGGTCTTTTTATAAAAGGCATCCCTGGCGGCAGCGCAATCTATCGTTGTAGTGACCTGCGGAACGCCTATACCTAATACGCCTCTCGTAGTGCAGGCGGCACCCGGCCCTATACCTACAAGAAGTCCTGAACATCCGGCATTCAAGAGATCAAGAGCGACCTCGTAGGTAACGCAGTTACCTATCACAACCGGCATCTTGACGGATTTGCAGAATTTTTTAAAATCAAGCGCCTTATATTTAGTCGAAATATGCTTAACTGTGGATACGGTGGACTGGACTATGAATATATCCGCTCCGGCTTCTTCGGCTATCTCGGCAAAGCGGTCCGCTCTTTGGGGAATGGCGCTTACTATAGCCGGTACTCCGGCCGATTTAATCTGGTCTATTCTTTTTGATATGAGCTTTTCTTTGATAGGCTCGGCATAAACGCTCTGGACGAGCGCAGTAGCCTGATCGGACGCCGCCATGGCTATCTTCTCAAGTACCTCTTCGGGGTTTTCATAACGTGTCTGTACGCCTTCGAGATTTAGAACGGCCAGCCCGCCAAGCTTGCCCATCGCTATGGCGAACTTGACATCGACCACCCCATCCATCGCCGCGGCGATTATCGGGATACGGAATTTTTTGCCACCTATCGACCATGAAGTATCTACATCCGCCGGATCTATCGTTATCCTGCCCGGCACCAGCGCTATTTCATCAAAACCGTAGCAACGTCTTGCTTTTCTCTCAACACCGATATAAAATTGCCCCATATACTCCTCTCAATAAATTAGCTTCGCCATTCGTCCTTAATATTACATTAGTGTAGATATGATACAGATTTACGGCAATTTTGTCAAGGCAATATAAAGCAAAGTAGGGCGGGTTTAATCCCGCCCTACTTTACAGCTTAAAGCTTACAACTTAAAGCTCTTAATACATCCCGCCCATTCCGCCTCCGGGGGGCATGCCGCCTGGCATTCCCATAGGAGCCTTCTCTTCTTCAGGGATGTCGGTCACGATAGTTTCGGTCGTGATCATCAAAGCGGCAATGCTCGCCGCATTCTGAAGCGCCGAACGCGTAACCTTCTTAGGATCGATGACGCCGGCCTGTATCATGTCACAGTAAACATCTTTATCGGCATCATACCCTTCATTGGTCTTCATCTCTTTTACTTTTTGAACTACTACCGAGCCTTCCTGACCGGCGTTATTAGCGATAGTCCTGATCGGCTCTTCGAGAGCCCTCTTTACGATATCGGCCCCGATCTGCTCATCACCCGAAAACTTCGATTTATTAAGAGCTTCGATGCATCTTAATAGAGCGACCCCGCCTCCCGCAACGATGCCTTCTTCAACTGCAGCTCTCGTCGCGTGTAAAGCGTCTTCAACGCGGGCCTTCTTCTCCTTCATCTCTGTTTCGGTAGCGGCTCCGACATTGATAACGGCGACTCCGCCTGAAAGCTTTGCCAGCCTCTCCTGCAGCTTCTCTTTATCGTAATCGGAATCGGTGCCTTCGATCTGCTTCTTCAGCTGGGCGATCCTGGACTGAATATCGGCCGTCTTGCCGGCTCCCTGTACTATGGTTGTATTATCTTTATCTATTCTTACTCTCTTAGCGCGTCCAAGTTCCTCCAGCTTAACGTTCTCAAGCTTCATCCCGAGATCCTCGGTAATGGCTTTGCCGCCCGTTAACACAGCTATATCCTCTAGCATGGCCTTACGCCTGTCTCCATAACCCGGAGCTTTTACGGCGGCGCACACTAAAGTACCGCGCATCTTGTTAACTACCAGTGTTGCGAGCACTTCACCCTCAGTCTCTTCCGAGATTATGAGTAACGGCTTGCCGGCTCTGGCCACTTTTTCCAATAACGGAAGTATATCCTTCATGGCGGATATCTTCTTCTCATGGATCAATATGAACGGATCCTCGAGCGAACATTCCATCTTCTCCGCATCTGTAACGAAATACGGTGAAAGATAGCCCTGATCGAACTCCATGCCCTCAACGAGCTCCAGCTCTGTCTTGGAAGCCTTACCTTCTTCAACCGTTATGACGCCGTCTTTCCCTACCTTTGTCATGGCTTCCGCTATCAAGTCACCTATCTCATGGTCACTATTTGCAGCTATGGAAGCTACCTGGGAAACCTCTTTCTTATCCTTGACATTGATGGCCTTGGAGAGCTTCTTCAACTCTTCGACAACTTTCTCTACGGCCTTCTCTATACCTCTTTTAAGGGCCATAGGATTTGCACCCGCTGTCACATTCTTCATGCCTTCCCTGAATATAGATTCCGCGAGCACAGTGGCTGTCGTCGTGCCGTCTCCGGCTATATCAGAGGTCTTTGACGCCACCTCTTTCACGAGCTCCGCTCCCATATTCTCATACGGGCACTTCAACTCTATCTCTTTCGCTACAGTTACACCGTCCTTTGTGATCGTCGGTGCGCCGAATTTCTTGTCGAGGACCACGTTCCTTCCCTTGGGTCCGAGAGTCACCTTTACCGCCCTGGCGAGCTGCTCGACACCTCTTAGGATGGCTCTACGCGCTTCCTCGCCGTATAGTAATTGCTTTGCCATTTCACCTCTCCTTATTTGATTATCGCTAAAATATCTTCTTCTTTTAGTATCAGGTAATCTGTACCATCCATCGTGATCTCGGTGCCGGAATATTTTCCGAATAGTATCTTGTCACCTACTTTTACTTCCGGAGATATTGTCTTGCCCTCATCCGAAACCTTGCCCTTGCCGACCGCTATGACCTTCGCTTCCTGCGGCTTCTCCTTTGCGGAGTCCGGAAGAACTATTCCGCCCTTCGTCACCTCTTTGGCTTCGAGAACCTCTACCATGATCCTGTCGGCCAATGGTTGAATCTTCATACTGCACCCTCCTTTTTTAACAGTTTTATACTTGTTAGCACTCATCTAAATTGAGTGCTAACAATTTATCATTATACTCGAACCCAAAAAGATGTCAAGATTTTTTTTAAATTTTATCTTTTCGAAATAAGCTGGAGGCCCTTTAGCGTGAGGTCTTCGTCCGTTATTTGGATGGTCTTTGCGTATCGTTTCATGAGCCGGGCATTGCCGCCGGTAGCAATAACTTTTATAGATCTTCCCAGTATCTTCCTGTATTGGGCAACGAGACCGTCGCACATCGCTCCGAAGCCGAATAGGATGCCGCCCCTCATACTATTCACTGTGTCCTTACCTATTATAGAGGAGGTACTCGCAAGCTCCACCTTAGGCAGCAGCGCTGTATTTCTGTAAAGAGTTGAGAGCGATAAATCTATTCCGGGAAGTATAAGTCCCCCCAGGTAGTCACCTCTCTTAGATATGATGTCAAAGGTTATGGCCGTTCCGAAGTCTACGATCACCGCAGGTGTTCCATACAGGACTTTTGCCGCAAAAGCATTTACGAGCCTGTCCTGCCCCACCTCGCTCTTTATTCTGTACATATTTCTTATAGGCGCTTTGATGTCCCTGCCGATGATAGTTATCTTTATCGTTCCGGACATCCTGCGCAGTTCAACCACCATACGCGCCAGAGCCAGGGGAACCACGCTAGAGACTACTGCTTCATCCAGCCTGTTTAGCTCAAGGCCCGCATCCTTAATGAGCGCCTTTAACTTCCTTATGTATGAAGAGTAGGAGTTTGTGGGCATCTTCATCTTTCGAAGCAGTTTTGCCCCTTTGAACATTCCGGCAGTTATGTTGGTATTGCCTATGTCTATCGCCAATAAATACATCATCTCACCATTATCACGTCACCCGACGATATTTTTTCGAGGACCCCGGATTCCGTTCTGACAACTAGCGCGCCATCGGGATCTATATCATGCGCCAGGGCTTCGAAAGTCTTTCCGCGAAAGCATACCTTTACCCTTGAGCCGATCATAGCGGAAAACCCCTTCCATATCTCTATGATGGGCTCGAATCCTTCTATCTTCATCAGATTATAATACTCTTCCAGCCTTTCTAACACCTTTTTCGTAAGCTCTACTCTCGACAAGCTGATCTTTTCGCCGCGGTGACGAAGCTCCTCCTTTATAGAAATGGCCCCCTTGGGAAGCTGTTTCGTGGGGATATTGACATTGATACCTATACCCAGGATGACAAAATCTACTCTATCCTGCTCCGCTTTCATCTCAGTCAATATCCCGCATAGCTTCTTCTGGTCGATCATTATATCGTTGGGCCATTTTATCGTAACTTCCAAAGAAGTAACGTCTCTTATCGCCTGAGCTACGGCTACAGCTGCAAGAAGCGTGATCCTCGAGATCTCGTTCGGAGCGATAGAGGGCCTTAATATACAGGACATATATATTCCGCCCTTGGATGGGCTCGACCAATGCCTTCCATGCCTGCCCTTACCTTTGACCTGCTCATCGGCCAGGATAACGGTGCCCTCTTTCATACCCTTCTCTGCAAGCTCATAAGCGACGATATTGGTTGAATCCACCTTCCTGTAAGATATGACGCTCCTGCCAAAGACCTTCGTCTTTAATTTCCACTTTATCTCCGAAGGTATCAGGGAATCCGGTATAGCTATGAGCTTATACCCTAAATGCGGCAGAGCCTCTATCTCATAGCCCTCCAGGCGGAGCTTCTCTATATGCTTCCATATTGCGGCGCGTGAGATGCCCGCCAGCTTACAAAGCTCTTCGCCGGAAACATACGAATCTTTGTTATGCCGCAGTACGTTCAGTATCTTTTCGTCGAGCATACCTCTCCTTTAACTCTTTTATCTGGTCGCGCAAGATAGCCGCGCGTTCAAATTGCAGGTTCCTGGCGGCAACTTCCATATCATGCTGCAGCTCGCCTATCAATGATGTTATATCATATTCCGCTTCATTCTCTTCAACAACTTCGGCTATAACCTCACGGGCCTTCTTATAGGATTCTATACCCTCTTTAACCGCCTTCTCTATTGAGCGCGGCGTAATATTATGCTCCTTATTAAAAGCTATCTGGATCTCGCGGCGCCGGTCAGTTTCATCTATCGTCTTCTTCATGCTCTTAGTGACCTTGTCCGCATACATGATGACCTCGCCATTTATATGTCGTGCGGCGCGTCCCGCTACCTGTATGAGGCTCGTCTCGCTCCTCAGAAATCCTTCTTTATCGGCATCGAGGATGGCGACCAGCGATACTTCTGGCAGGTCCAGCCCCTCTCTCAATAAGTTTATTCCTATAAGGCAATCGAATTTATTCAGCCTCAGGTCCCTTAATATCTCCACTCTTTCTATGGCGTCTATCTCGGAATGCAGATACTTTACCCTAAGACCGAGATCTTTTAGGTACCTTGCCAGGTCTTCTGATAATCTCTTGGTAAGAGTGGTTACCAATATCCGCTCTTTCTTCTCCGCTCTCAGGCGTATCTCTTTAATAAGATCGTCTATCTGACCTTTCGTCGGCCTTACTTCGATGATCGGGTCTATCAACCCGGTCGGCCTTATAACCTGTTCCACAACTTCTCCGGCAGATCTCTCGAGCTCGTATTCACTTGGAGTGGCGGAAACGTATATGGTATCGCCCGTGAGGATCTCGAACTCTTCAAATTTTAGGGGTCTGTTATCGAGAGCCGAAGGCAACCTGAAACCGTATTCTATAAGAGTCTCTTTGCGCGCCTTATCTCCGTAATACATTCCTCCTATCTGGGGTACCGTCACATGAGACTCGTCTATAAAGAGCAGAAAATCCTTGGGAAAATAGTCCAGAAGACACCACGGTTTGGTTCCCGGCTGCCTTCCCGATACATGACGTGAATAATTTTCTATGCCGTTACAATAACCGACCTCGCGCATCATCTCCAGGTCATATTTTGTCCGGGATTCCAGACGCTGGGCCTCTACTAATTTATTATCCCGCTTCAGTTCCGCGAGGCGGGAGACCAGCTCTTCCTCGATAGATCCTATCGCTCTCTCTATCCTGTCGGGCGTGGTAACGAAGTGCTTCGCGGGATATATGCCTATCTTGCGCATATTGGTGATCGTGTCACCTGTTAAAGGGTTGATCTCATATATCCGCTCTATCTTGTCTCCCAGCTGTTCTACCCTATATGCCGTCTTTGTGTAAGCCGGAAATATCTCTATAGTATCGCCCCTGACCCTGAATGTCGAACGCTTTAGATCATAGTCATTGCGCGTGTAGTGTATTGATATTAGCTTCTTCAGTATCTCGTCCCTTGATATCTCCTGGGCCTCTTCCAGGAAGACGAGCATCTCGCCATATTCTTCCGGTGAGCCGAGGCCGTATATGCATGAGACGCTTGATACTATAAGGCAGTCGCGCCTGGACATGAGCGAGCTTGTCGCCGAAAGCCTTAAACGGTCTATATCCTCATTGATCGACGCGTCCTTTTCTATATAAATATCTCTCTGCGGAATATACGCTTCGGGCTGGTAATAATCGTAATAGCTTACGAAATACTCTACTGCGTTCTCCGGGAAGAACTCTTTAAATTCGCTGTATAGCTGTGCGGCGAGCGTCTTATTATGGGATATCACGAGCGTGGGCCTGTCCACCCTGGCTATGACATTTGCCATGGTGAATGTCTTGCCCGATCCGGTTACGCCGAGGAGTGTCTGAAATTGCCTGCCGCTCTTTAAACCGCCGGTGAGCTTATCGATGGCGCGCGGCTGATCGCCTTCAGGCTTAAAATTGCTTACAAGTTTAAACGGCATTTTTATACTATTTCCAGAGAAATGTCTATCGACTTGACTGAATGGGTAAGGGCGCCTACAGATATCATGTCGACCCCGGTTCCGGCATACTGGTCTATATTGTCCATGTTGATCCCACCGGATACTTCGAGCATGGCTTTGGTCTTTGACATCCGCCGTATCTCAACACAGGCTTTTACATCTTTTGGCGTCATATTATCCAGCATTATAATATCGGGCTTCCCTTGCAGGGCATCCTGGAATTCTGCGGTATTGGCCACCTCGATCTCTATAACCGTGCCTCTTATATTCTTCTTCCTGGCCGTCTCAACAAGCTCCTTCAGGCTCAGCTTGCGACCTTTCGGCGTTGTGACCTGGTGGATCCTTATATGGTTGTCCTTGATCAGCACTTGATCATATAAACCCATGCGGTGATTTGCTCCGCCGCCCGCAGCCACAGCGTATTTTTCAAGATAGCGCAATAATGGATAGGTCTTACGCGTATCCATTATCTTCACACCGTGAGGCTTTACTTTATCTACAAATGTTTTGGTCTTAGTGGATATGCCGCTTAAGAATTCTATAAAATTGAGCATTGTGCGCTCTGCGCGCAAGATAGAACTTATATGGCCTTCCAGAAAAGCCAGTTCCTTATCCTTGCCCACAAAATCACCGTCATTACAATTGGGCTTGAATCGCACGCTGTAATCTACTTGAGCCATGGCCCATTCGGCGATCTTAAGGCCGCACACGACGCAATCCTCTTTTGCGATTATCGTCGCGCGCGAGCTTAAGAACTTATCGACCAGCGCTGTAGTTGTGATATCGCCCTTGCCGATATCCTCTTTCAGCGCAGCCTTGATTATAGGTAATACCCTGTCCCTGTCTAACTCCACAAAACCTCTTCTACTGTAATAAGAAATTCGCGTCGCTGGCAACAACTATGGGCATGCCGGTATTCTCGTCATAGGTCTGCCAATTGTCCACCTTCTTATCACCGTCGGTATCATAACCCCTCTTCACTACCTTGCCGCTCTCATCATAAATATCTACGCCGTCGATCTTACCGTCACTATTCCTGTCTACCATCGTCTGTTTTGAACTGGTGGAGAATTTTTGCGATTCGGCAGCCATAGATATGCCGACTGACAGAAGAACCGCCAGCACAGTTAACAACGATACAAACTTCTTCATGACATCCTCCTTTTTTTCAACCTATGTTCTTCAGGTTGTCTTTGAGCTTCTTTATCTGCAGTTCGAGGTCCGCTTTGCGGGCCTTTTGCTTTTCTATTACATCCTCCGGAGCTTTTTTCGTGAAATGCTTATCTTTCAGCCTTGCGCCGATAGACTTTATCTCGAGCGCGATCCTATCCTCCTCCTTCTTCAACCTGGCCTTCTCCTTATCAAAATCTATTATACCTTCCAACGGCAGATAGATCTCAAAAGCCCCTACGACGCTTACGGCGGAGTTCTTCGGTTTGGAACTTTTCCCCACCGATAGGGTCGACAGCCTTGAGAGCCTCTTGATCATATCGGTATTTTTATTCAGGAATGCTTCATCTTTCTTATCGTGAATATTTATCAGTGCCGACATCTCGCGCTTAGGCTCAATATTCCAAACGGACCTTATATTCCTTATTGCCGTTATGACGTCTATGAGGCACTTCATCTCGCTTTCCGCATCTTTAGATATTATATCTTTTTGCGCATGAGGCCAGGGCTGTATCATTATGGAGTCGCCGATAGCGTCTTTGGACCTTGGAAGTTTTTGCCATATCTCTTCGGTTATGAACGGCATGAACGGATGCAGCATCCTCAAGCTCTTTTCCAGCACCTTATATAATACTACCTGGGACCTCTTTTCAGATATACTAGACTTAGCTATCTCTATGTACCAGTCGCAGAACTCGTGCCAGATAAATTCGTATAATATATTCGCCGCTTCGTTGAATCTGTACTCGCCCAGACACTTTTCTACGTCCTCAAGTGTCGAGTAGAGACGCGACAATATCCATCTTTCGGATAGATCCAGCTCCGACTCCTTAAAGAATACACACAGATCCACACCTATATCCTCTTCCTTCATGTTCATAAGTATAAATCTTGACGCATTCCATAGCTTGTTAGCAAAGTTCCTTCCCAATTCAAACTTATTTTCAGAGAGGAATACGTCCTGGCCTTGAGCCGTTATAGATATTATGCTGAAGCGAAGAGCATCCGTCCCGTACTTTTTTATCATATCGAGCGGGTCTATGACATTGCCCAGCGATTTGGACATCTTGGTGCCGGTTATATCGCGCAC
>CAYVCD010000021.1:0-20211 GCA_964450115.1 uncultured Planctomycetia bacterium | reverse complement strand
GAGATAGCGCGTAAGATATTCACAATGACGCCATAAAATTCAGAGAGGATAAAAAATGCGAAGCAGACTTCAAACTGTCGTTGCAGTTGCCGCGATCTATCTGACACTGTCCGCGGGTTTCGTAAACGCCGAAGAGGTTAAAAAGGTTGGAATATTGGAGCGCATCAAAAAATCATACAACGATTTTAAAAAACGCGGGCAGCAGAAGACGCAGGTCGTAAAGAAGGAAGCGCTGCCGTTAAAACCGGTCAATCAACCTATGGTTAAAACGCCAAAAAAAGAGATGACCAAGGAGGATCTGCTTGCAGCCGTGAAGGAAGAGCTTGCGGGCAATGAAGAGGTTTTCGATATGGTCCCTGGGTTGAAGGCAGATAAGGACGCTGATGGTAAGGTATTTTATACCTACAAAGGAATGAAGCTAGAGGATCTGTCGAAAGAGGATCTTAGCGGGTTGCTTACCCGGGCTGGACAGGCTATGGTAAGAGTGCGTACTGAAAGGATACAGAATCAGCTGGATGCGGCAAGGCGAGTACAGACGTTGCAGAGACCGGCTACGGTGCCGCAGTTACCTCGTATTCCGACGCAAGTGCAGTTGCCGCGCACTCCGTCTGCTCCGCCATCTGCTCCAAGGACGCCTCCGTCACCACCTACAGCGCCTCAAAGGAGATAATAAAGGAATATCATGCCAAATACAGTCATAATAGGAGCCCAATGGGGCGATGAGGGCAAAGGTAAGGTCATAGATATATATGCCAAGAAGGCCGATGTCGTGGCCAGGTATCAGGGCGGTAATAATGCCGGACATACTGTAGTAATAGGTAAGGATTCGTTCGTCCTCCATCTTATACCCTCCGGTATATTGCACAAAGGCAAGATCTGTGTTATAGGCAACGGTGTTGTCGTGGACCCGAAAGCGCTGCTCGAAGAGATAGCTACCCTTGAGTCAAAAGGCATAAAGATAGGTAAAAGGCTTCTCGTGAGTAGGGACGCACACGTGATATTCCCTTATCACAGGAAGCTGGATGAGATTAGAGAGGCGAAGAAAAAGAAGAAGATAGGTACTACTAAAAGAGGTATAGGGCCTTGCTATGCCGATAAAGTGGCAAGACTTGGTATAAGATTTGTCGATCTTCTGAACGAAAAGGTCTTTAAGGAAAAGTTGAATGAAAATCTGGATGAGAAGAATCCCATATTTTCAAAGATCTACAATGTAGAGGGATACTCTTTTGATGAATTATATGAAGAATACTCCGGCTATGCCGAAAGAATAAAAAAATATATTTGCAATACAACGGTCTATCTGAACGAGGCGGTCGACAAGAAGAAGAGGGTGCTATTTGAAGGCGCCCAAGGCACTCTTCTGGACGTCGATCACGGAACATATCCCTTCGTTACATCCAGTAATTCCACGTCGGGTGGAGCATCCACGGGTACGGGGGTGGGCCCGAATAGAATTGACAAGGTTATAGGGGTCGTCAAGGCTTACACCACAAGGGTGGGGGAAGGGCCTTTTCCGACCGAATTTTCAGATGATCTCATGGAGAGGATACGCACAAAAGGAAAAGAGTTCGGCGCCACTACTGGGAGGCCCAGGCGATGCGGCTGGTTCGATAGTATTGTCGTAAAACATTCCGTCATGGTGAACGGGATAGATGAGATAGTGGTGACGAAGCTCGATGTATTGGATGACCTCGAGAGCTTAAAGATATGCACGGCGTATAAGTACGATGGGTGTGTCTATAAGGATTTTCCTTCCGACATAGAGGTCTTGAGTAATTGTGAGCCTCTGTACGAAGAGCTGCCGGGGTGGAAGAAGGATACGACCGGCATCACTTCATACTCCAGACTTCCAAAGAACGCAAAAAACTACTTGAAGAGGATACAGAAACTTTTAGGCACTAAGATAGTGCTTATCTCGGTAGGTTCCGAGAGGAAACAGACTTTTTCCAGCGAGTAGAAGAAAGGAGCGGCAGTAAAGATGTCTTTTGATCTTTTGAATTTAGCGCCAATTGGTTCGGTATTTGCCTTAGTATTTGCGGCATACCTTGCCATGAGAGTGTTGAAGCATGATGAGGGTACGCAGGAGATGAGGGACGTGGCTGAAGCGGTCAGGGAGGGTGCCAGCGCGTACCTGAAGAGACAGTATTCGGGCGTCGCTATATTCTTCGGCGTAATGTTTGCGGTGCTTCTATTTTTGGCCTCAAGGAATTATCTTTCATATTTTGTCCCGTTTGCGTTCATTACAGGCGGATTCTTTTCGGGGTTATCCGGATATATAGGTATGACCATAGCCACTAAAGCAAGCGCCAGGACGACTAATGCTGCCAGGACCAGCCTGAATTCCGCGCTTAACGTTGCGTTCTCTTCAGGCGCAGTCATGGGCCTTGTAGTAGTTGGCCTCGGACTTTTGGACCTTTCGATATGGTACTATCTTCTGAATTGGTACTATTCCTGCCATGCGATCCCGGCCGGAATGGATAAATTAGGTATTATAACATCCACCATGCTATGTTTCGGCATGGGTGCCAGCTCCCAGGCTCTATTCGCCAGGGTGGGCGGCGGCATATTTACAAAGGCCGCTGATGTAGGAGCGGATCTTGTCGGAAAGGTCGAGGCGGGTATCCCTGAGGATGATCCGCGCAACCCGGCGGTCATAGCAGACAACGTAGGCGATAACGTCGGAGATGTCGCAGGCATGGGCGCGGATCTCTACGAATCATATGTCGGATCTATAGTTGCGACTATGGCGCTTGGCGTCGCGGCGTTCGGAGCTCTCGGATTGAGCCTTCAATCAATAACAATACCGATGGTCATGGCTGCGGTGGGCGTGATAGCTTCAGTTATCGGGACATTCTTCGTCAAGACCGAAGAGAAGGCCGAGCAGGGCGCGTTGCTAGCTGCCTTAAGGCGCGGCGTATATTCAAGCTCTATCATAGTTGCCATAGCTTCGTTCTTTGTCGTTAAGATAAGTCTTGGGATGCAATATATAGGCGTATACTACTCTGTTCTCGCAGGGCTTTTGGCAGGAGTGGCGATAGGTTTCTTTACGGAGTTCTTTACGTCAAGCAAGTATAGCCCCACGAGGAAGATAGCGGACGCTTCGCTTACAGGTCCCGCCACCGTTATAATAAGCGGTATTTCCGTAGGCATGTTATCTACAGCTTTACCGGTAATCGTCGTGTCCATGGCTATAATGGCGAGCTACTATCTTTCCGGCGGAGCAACTAATCCCAATATGGGTCTTTATGGCGTAGGCATATCGGCTGTGGGCATGTTGTCCACTTTGGGTATAACGCTGGCGACAGACGCTTATGGGCCGGTTGCCGATAATGCAGGCGGCAATGCGCAGATGACCAATCAGCCCAAAGAAGTCAGAGAGAGGACTGATGCTCTTGACGCTCTCGGCAATACAACTGCCGCAACCGGCAAAGGCTTCGCTATAGGTTCAGCTGCGTTGACAGCGCTTGCTTTGATAGCCGCATACCGCGATCAGATAGTTATTCTCGGCGGTAAGATGGACCTGTCATTAATGAATCCACAAGTGCTTATAGGCCTATTTATAGGTGGCATGCTGCCGTTCGCTTTCTGCGCGCTTACTATGAGCGCGGTCGGCAGGGCGGCCGGCGCTGTTGTGGTAGAGGTAAGGCGCCAGTTTAAAGAGATAGCGGGCTTGATGCAGGGCAAAGCGAAGGCAGATTATGCGCGTTGTGTCAGCATCGTAACCAAAGCGGCTCAAAAAGAGATGATCTTGCCCTCGGTACTTGCGATAGCGGCTCCCATTATAATGGGAGTATTGTGCGGTATAAATAGCGTAGCGGGGATGTTAACGGGAGCCACTGTTACCGGATTCGTTCTGGCTGTAATGATGGCGAACTCCGGCGGCGCCTGGGATAACGCGAAAAAATATATAGAGGAAGGCCATCACGGCGGCAAAGGCTCTCTACCCCACAAGGCTGTAGTGGTCGGAGATACCGTAGGTGATCCGTTCAAAGATACTTCGGGTCCGAGCCTGAATATTCTGATAAAGCTGATGTCGATGGTATCCATAGTATTTGCGGCTTTCATAATTCACAACACATTGTTAAAATAGGTTGTGGCAGAAAACAAAATACCCGTACATGTAGCTATAATAATGGATGGCAACGGGAGATGGGCCAGACAGAGGAATCTACCGCGTATAGCCGGACACAGGGCGGGAGTTAAGTCCGTAGAAGAAGTCATTAAAGGTGCAAAAGAGTCAGGAGTAAAGATCCTGACTCTTTACACTTTCTCGACCGAGAACTGGAAGCGGCCAAAGTATGAGGTTGAGGCGCTTTTTAAGCTGCTCGAGAACTATATAGGCGCTAAGGCCGATAGCCTCACAAAAAATAATATTAAATTATCCGTGATAGGGAGGCTTGAAGGCCTCCCTGACAGCGTACGTAATAAATTAAAGGTTGTAATGGAGAAGACCAGGGAGAATACGGCCCTTACGCTGAACCTGGCGCTTAATTACGGAGCGAGAACCGAGATCGTGGATGCCGTACGGGCCATCGCAAACGATTGCGTTTCGAATAAGATTAAGGCCGAAGAGATAGACGAAAAAAGGTTTTCGGATTATCTCTACACGAAAGACCTCCCCGATCCGGACCTTCTGATAAGGACTTCAGGCGAGATGCGTCTATCGAATTTTCTCCTTTGGCAGTTGTCGTATTCCGAACTGTATATTTCGAAAAAATTGTGGCCCGATTTCAAAGAGAATGATTTTCTCAAGGCCATAAAAGAGTATCAGTCAAGGCTGAGACGATATGGCGGATAAAAGTTCACTTAAGAATAGGCTCATAAGCTCCGCGCTCATATTAACGCTTGTAGCGATAATAATCTTCTACACACCGAACTGGGCATTCTCGCTATTGGCTTCCATCATGATCGGCTGTGGCCTGTCGGAATTTTTTGGTCTGGCCCAGAAGAAGGGCGTATTTGTATATAAATATTTCGGCATACTGATAGGTATGCTCGTTCCCGTGATCCTCTATTTTCAATCAGGCGCTGAAGGATATTTTGCGGTCGAGCCGTTCTTTATAGTCATAGCGTGTCTCTTTACGTTCGTGCTTCTATTCATACGCCGCGAAAATTCGCAGGCCCTAGCCAGCATATCCGTCACAATGTTCGGCCTTCTGTATATAGCGTGGTTCTTTTCATTTTTCGTAAAGTTGAAATTTTTGCCACAAGGGCCTTTATTGGTGGCGTTCCTGATATTGGTAACAAAGATGGGGGATGTAGGAGCGTATTTTGTAGGAAGGTCGATGGGCAAGCATAGCCTTATCCCAAGGATAAGCCCGAACAAGACCGTTGAGGGAACCATAGGAGGCCTGATCTTCAGCGTGGCAACCGCCCTTATAAGCAGATCGTATCTGCCAAATTATTCATTCGCGCATCTATTAACGCTCGGACTCCTTTTGGGTATACTGGCTCAGGTCGGTGACCTTGCCGAATCTTTGATAAAGAGGGATTGTAACGTAAAGGACGCCGGGGACAATATCTCGGGATTCGGTGGGATGCTCGATGTTATCGACAGCCTGCTCTTTACAGCACCGATATTCTATTTTTACGTTAAGGTGCTAATTAAATGAAAAAGAGAATAGCCCTCTTAGGTTCCACGGGCTCCATAGGGGTTAACGCGCTTAAGGTAATATCCTCGCTCAATGACAAATTCGAAATAGTCGCGCTCTCCGCAGATTCAAACATAAAGACGCTTTCAGTCCAGGCACGGAACTTCGATCCTAAAGTACTCTGTTTGAGAGACGCGGCGCTGGCCGGAAAACTTAAATCTATGGTTCCTCCCGGGATCGATATACTGAATGGTGCGAGCGGTCTTGAGGAGATAGTCTCGCGTAGAGACGTCGACATAGTAATCTTCGCGATAACCGGGAGCTCCTGTATAGCACCTCTCATATCTGCCATAAAGAACAAAAAAAGAATAGCCCTTGCCAATAAAGAGAGCCTGGTGAGCGCCGGTTCGATAGTAATGCCATTGGCAAAAAAGTACGGTCTCCCGATAATACCCGTAGATAGCGAGCATAGCGCTATATTTCAGTGTTTAGGAAGCGAGAAGAGGCCCTTCTTAAATAAGATCTACCTTACCGCGACCGGCGGCCCTCTTCTTGATATCCCGAAAAGCAGGTTCGATAAATATTCGCGCAACTTTATCCTGAAACACCCCAAATGGAAGATGGGCAGCAAGATATCGGTAGATTCGGCTACCATGATGAATAAGGGGCTGGAGGTTATCGAGGCAAGATGGCTTTTTGACATTGATGAAGAAAAGATCGAAGTGCTGGTGCATCCGGAAGCGGCCGTGCATTCCATGATCGAGCTTATTGACGGAACAGTCTTCGCCCAGATAAGCCTTCCGGACATGCGCATACCCATACAGTATGCCATTACGTATCCTGGGCGTTTATGCACCGAGGTGGAGTTCCTCGATTTTTCAAAGATAAGTAATCTGTCGTTCAGAAAGCCGGATCTGAATAAATTTCCATGCTTAAGGTTGGCGCGCGAGTCCCTAAAAAGAGGCGGAACGTATCCGGCCGTACTCAATGCCGCCGATGAAGAGGCCGTAAATAGCTATCTCAAGGGTAAGATTAAATTTTCGCGCATACCCGCTGTGATAGAAAAGGTGTTGGAGCATCACAAGAGATCGATCAAAGAGCCCTCGATAGGCGATATAATGGGAGCCGAATCCTGGGCGAGAGAGGAGACAGTAAGACTGTGTCGTTAGTATATTTTTTAATAGTATTAAGCGTTCTGGTGCTGGTACATGAGTTTGGGCATTTTATTGCGGCGAAGCGGATAGGGGTCCGCGTAGAGAAGTTCTCTTTCGGTTTCGGGCCGAAACTATTTTCCGTTCATAGGGGAGATACGGAGTATCTCATATCCGCTATACCGCTTGGCGGCTATATCAAGATGGCCGGTGACGAGCCCGGTGAAAGCCTGACCGGAAAGAGTTTCGAGTTCCTCTCGAGGTCTATATGGGACCGCTTTCAGGTGATCTTTGCGGGCCCCCTCCTCAACTACGTGCTGGCATTCCTGATATTTTCCGTGATATTCATGTTCGGAAGCCCGACTCTTACTACGGAGGTGGGCTCGCTATTAAAGGACTATCCGGCCGAAAAATCCGGCCTGGTGGTTGGCGATAAGATTATTAAAGCGGATGGCAAAGGCGTGAAGTACTGGGAAGATATGACCGAGATAATTCACAAGCATCTCGAAGGGCCCATAAGGCTCACGGTGGAAAAGAACGGCAAAATATCCGAGATCGACATACAGCCCATCATAAGAGAGGTCAAAGACATATTCGGTAAGCAGACTAAGATAGCCCTTTTGGGCATAGCTCCTTCGCAAAGAATAGAGAGCGTGCGATACGGCTTCTTCGAATCATTCTCGAAGGGTTTCAAGAAGATCATCGACCTTACCACGGTAACGTATAAGGCGCTATGGTCCATTGCCACCGGCAGGCTTTCGGTAAAAGAGTCGATGACAGGTCCGATAGGTATATTCATAATCACGGGCAAGGCGGCGCAAATGGGCCTCATCTATCTCTTTCACCTCATGGCCATGCTGAGCGCGTCACTCGCCATATTTAATCTATTGCCGCTGCCGGTGCTCGATGGCGGCCATATCCTTTTTCTTCTTATTGAGAAGTTAAGAGGCAGGCCTCTGTCGGTTAAAGTGCAGGAGAATATAGCGAATGTAGGCGTGGGATTATTGATACTGTTGACCGTATTCATATTCTATAGCGATATAATTAAGTTCGGAGTATTTGACCATATAGGGAAGTTCTTCAGGAGATAGATGATCAAGAGAAGAGAGGCGAGAGTTGTTAAAGTGGGCGGCATCAAGATCGGCGGGGCAGAGCCCGTGTCGATACAATCGATGACCAAGGTCGAGACGTCGCACATAAGTGCCGTGGTCTCTCAGATAAAACGCCTGAAGAGTTCCGGATGCGACATCGTGAGAGTTGCGGTCAAAACAGTCAAAGACGCGGACGCCGTAAGGGATATTAAAAGAAAGACCGATATACCCATAGTCTGTGATATCCATTTTGATCACAGGTTAGCATTGAGGTGTATAGCCAACGGCGCCGACAAGATACGTCTCAACCCCGGGAACATCAAAAAGTCGGACGATATCGTCGAGATTGTAAGAGCCGCGAAGGAGAGGAAGATACCTATCAGGATCGGTGTTAATTCAGGATCGACCTCTGAGGATTTCGTCGGGTCCGCGCTTAAGTATGTCAAAATCTTTGAAGAGTTGGATTTTCGTGATATAATCATATCTCTTAAGGCTTCCGATGTCATAAAGACCGTGGAAGCCTATAGGAAGATATCCGGGCTCTGTGATTATCCGCTGCATCTGGGAGTTACGGCATCCGGACCTTACGATCTCGGCATAGTCAAGTCATCTATAGGCATAGGCGCGCTTCTCCTGGACGGAATAGGTGATACCATAAGAGTATCGCTGACAGCCGATCCGGTAGAAGAGATCCGCGCGGCTAAAAGGATATTAAGTTCTTTAGGCTTAAGAAATTTCGGACCGCAGATCTTATCCTGTCCGACATGCGGCCGCTGCCAGGTCGATTTAGTAAAGATAGTGAACGAACTGGAGATGAAGCTTACAACTTACAGCTTAAAGCTTAAAACTGGCGCGCCGCTTACCATCGCAGTTATGGGCTGTGAAGTCAACGGCCCGGGCGAAGCCAAAGAGGCGGATATCGGCATAGCATTTGGCAAGGGAAGCGGGATGCTTTTTAAAAAAGGGAAGATAGTCAAAAAAGTTTCTGCGAAGAACGCCATTAAAGAGATAATAAATAATTTATGAGATGGACAGATAGTTTAATTCCAACGCTTAAAGAAGATCCGCAGGAAGCGGAAGTCATAAGCCACAAGCTGATGATCAGGGCCGCTCTTGTGAGGAAGCTCTTCTCGGGGGCATATTCGTATCTTCCTTTAGGGCTTAAAGTTCTTCAAAAGGTAAGCAATATAATCCGCGAGGAGATGAATCGCGGGGGCGCTCAAGAGGTCCTATTGCCGGCAATGCATCCGCCCGATCTATGGAAGAAGACGGGCCGGTATGAGCTTCTCGGGGCTGTATTGATAAAGTTCAAGGATAGACATAATAAAGAACTCGTTCTGGGGCCCACGCATGAAGAGATCATAACGGATCTCGTCGCCAACAATATAAAATCCTATAAAGACTTGCCTCTCATACTCTATCAGATCCAGACGAAGTTCAGGGATGAGCCGAGACCCCGTTTTGGCGTGATGAGAACATCAGAATTCATAATGAAAGACGCCTATAGCTTTGACCGCGACGTAGAAGGCATGGAAGCGAGCTACAAGAAGATGTATGAAGCGTATTGCCGTATATTCGAAAGATGCGGACTTCCTTATATCCCGGTAGAAGCCGATCCCGGTATGATGGGCGGCAATATTTCACACGAATTCATGGTGCCATCGGAGGCGGGTGAGGACGTGATAGCGGTTTGCCGGAAATGTAAATACGCCGCAAGCACACAGGTAGCGGCTTGTAAGGCTTCGGGTTCGGGTCATAAGGCCGCGACGAAGAACTTACCTATAGCCGAAGTTGAGACGCCGGATATAAAGACGATAGATAAGGTCTCTGAGTTTCTCAAGGTCGAGCCCACAAAGTTGGTAAAGACTTTACTGTATAAGGCGGATGAAAATGTTGTGGCGCTTTTATTGAGAGGCGACTTTGAAGCGAACGAAACGAAACTGAAAAATTATTTAAAATGTTCCGTTCTGGAACTTGCCGACGAAAAGACCATAGAAACAATAACGTGCGCTCCCGCCGGATTTTCAGGCCCTGTGGCGCTTAAAAAAGTGAGGATAGTGGCCGATAACAGCGTAAAAGATATGGTGAATTTCGTCACCGGCGCGAATAAGAAGGATGCGCATCTTATCAACGTCAATATCGGCAGGGACTTTGAGACAAAGGAGTTCGCCGACTTAAGGATAATAACCAAAGACGACAAGTGTCCATCTTGCGGCAAGGATATCGATATCAAGCGCGCCATAGAAGTGGGGCATACCTTTAAGCTCGGGACAAAATATTCCGAAGTGCTCGACGCGAGGATCCTGGAGCAGGACGGAAAGACCGTACCTGCAGTAATGGGTTGTTACGGTATCGGGGTCACCCGAATAATACCCACATTGATCGAGACGAGCAATGATAAGGACGGCATTATATGGCCTATGTCGATCGCCCCTTATCAGATTATGATAGTTGCTTTGAACGTTGCGAACAAAAAAGTTAAAGAAGTGTCCGAAGAGGTTTATAAAGACCTTACGAAGGCAGGGTATGAAGTTCTGTTTGATGACCGGGATATTTCCGCGGGTATAAAGTTTAAAGATGCCGACCTGATCGGGATACCTGTTCAGATAATCATAGGAGAGAAGAACGCCAAAAAGGATGTGATAGAGATCAAGAATAGGAAGGACCGCAGCGTAACAGAAGTTAAGTCTAAAGATGCAGCAACCCATTTGAAACAGCTCCTCATATCTAAGTAGTTCATCCCCTAACACGATCAAAATTTCCTTCAGTTAACTAATAAAAAACTAAGTTATTCTCCATTGTTTTTTTCTTGATGACGAGTATACTTGGTATTGAAGGTAGCCCGCAAGGCAATAGCCTCGCAGTAGGCACCAAATTTGCGTGGCAAATTTGGTAGACTTTATTAATCGATGTACGAAGTAAGATTTAGACGCTAGAGTTCCGAGAGAGGATGCTTGGCGCTGGGTGGTTAACTCCACCCAGGCCTCGCCCGGAATACCCACCAATAAACATTTCCATTGATTTTTTTTCTGCTTGTGATACAATCGTGCCCTGATAAGAAGATAGGAGAAGAAAGATAATGAGCAAGATGAAGGCTTCAGATCTAAAAAAAGGCATGATAATAAACGACGGCGGCCAGCTGTATGCCGTTACGGATGTGGAGCACAGGACGCCCGGTAACTTAAGGGCCATGTACCAGACAGAGTTGAAGAACATAGTTGACGGAAGGTTGGCGAACAGGCGTTATAGCGCTTCGGACTATGTTGATAAGGTGGACTTGGAGGCTAAGAAGGGGCAGTATCTATTCCACGACCATTCAGGGTTTCATTTCATGGATATGGAGACTTATGAGACGATAGTGCTTGATGCTGAGATATTGGCTGGAGTTAAAGATTATCTTAAGGAGAACATAGAGATAAGTCTCATGTATCACGATCGTAAGCCCATTACCGCTGAGCTTCCCACTTGCATTGAACTCAAAGTAACAGAATCTGCCCCGGGCGCGCAAGGCAATACTTCAGGCAAAGCCTTGAAACCGGCTACATTGGAGACAGGGTTAGTCATTAACGTGCCGCTTTTTATAGAAGAGGGCGAGATAGTAAAGGTGGATACAAGGAACGGGCAATACCTCGGCAGAGCATGATTAAGCTTGACATAAAAAGGCCTTTATAGTAGCATAATATACACACAAATTTAAGACTTCCTTTTGAAGGAGGGGAGTAAGTGGGTTTAGCTTTAATAAACCCATTTTTTTTTGGTAAAAATTATGGAAATCGTAGATAGAGTAAGAGAGATAGCGGAAGTTTACCTGAAGGACCATGGCATAGAGCTCATAGATATCATCTTCAGGCGCGAAGGCCCTGCCCTTGTATTGCGGATAGTTGCCGATACATCGCAGGGGATAACGGTAAGTGAATGTACCGGACTCAATAAATTTTTAAGCGAAGTGCTCGACAGGGAGGACGTTATACAGGATCGTTATACACTGGAGGTATCTTCTCCGGGGCTCGACAGGCCGATAAAGACTGACAGGGATTTTGAGCGTTCAATGGGCAAGGTTTTAGAGTTTACGACGTTTGAAGTTATTGACGGCAGAAAGACTCATGAAGGTCTATTGGCAGGTATGGATAAGGATAATGTGGTGATAGAGCGCCAAGGTATAAGCACAGTCATACCTCGGAGAGATATAGCCTTGGCAAGGCTTAAAATAGATTTCTAGATAAAGGGGTGTAGCGATGAATGAAGAACTGCTGACGATACTGGATCAAATGGAACGCGAGAAGGGTATAGACAAGGAACTGCTCTTCAAGGCGATAGAGTCCGCGCTTGCGAGCGCTGCGAAGAAGATAATCCAAAACAAGGAAGCGGAGGTTACCGCGGTTATAGATAGGTCAACTGGCCAGATAGCGATAATGAGCGAGGGCAAGCCCGTGAAATCGGCGGAGTTCGGCAGGATCGCCGCTCAGACCGCGAAGCAGGTCATAATACAGAAGATCAGAGAGGCGGAGCGCGACATAGTTTTGGAGGACTACACAAAGCGCATCGGCACCATAGTCAACGGCTCTGTCCATAGATTTGAGAAGGGCGACATAGTGCTCGACCTGGGCAAGACCGAAGCGATCCTACCGAGATCCCATCAGTGTCAGGGTGAGCGGTATAAACAGGGCGACAGGATCAGGGCATATATTTTGGAAGTGAATAAGACTTCACACGGACCCCAGGTGGTCCTTACAAGATCCGATGTTGCGTTCGTAAAAAAATTGTTCGAGATAGAAGTCCCCGAGATAATGGACGGCATCGTCGAGATAAGATCTATCGCGCGAGAGCCGGGCGAGAGGACTAAACTAGCCGTGTGGTCTAAGGACGAAAAGGTGGACGCCGTGGGCGCATGCGTAGGCATGAGGGGCTCACGCGTTAAAGATATAGTAAATGAGCTTAAAGGCGAGCGTGTAGATATAGTAAGGTGGAGCGATGATATTAAAGAGTATGTGAAGGCCGCGCTAAGTCCGGCAGAGCCCCTTGAGGTCACGATAGATAAGACGAATAAACGTATTGCAGTGACGGTCGCTGACGATCAGCTATCGATAGGCATAGGAAAGCACGGCCAGAATGTGAGGCTTGCTTCAAGGCTTATCGGGTGGGAGATAGATATCAGGGGTAAAGAAGAGAAGGCCAAAAAAGCGGCAGAGGCTTTATTGGCGGGAAAGCCAGAAGAGAAGGAAGAGGTCCCTCCCCCGGAGGCGCCGATAGCGAAAACAAAAAAAATAAAGACTGTAAAAGTCAAAGCCAAAGGCGAAGACAATGCTTTCGATCTTACCGGTATAAAGGGTATAGGCCAGAAGATCTCCAAGATACTTATCGCCGCCGGGTATGACACGTCCGAAAAGCTAAAAGCTTTGACTATAGAAGACCTTACAAAGCTTGAGGGTGTCGGCGAGAAGACAGCCGAGAAGATCCTGAAGGCGGTTAAGGACATATGATAAAGAAAGCTAAAGAGAAGAAGGCGAAAGAAGTAAAAAAGAAAGTGCCGGCAAAAACTTCAGCTGCAAAGTCCGGCGCGGTGAAGAAGCTCTCTCCCGTTAAAGCAAAGCCGGTGAAGAAGGCCACGAAGTCCGTTAAAGAAGTTATAAAAAAAGAGAAAGTCCCCGTTGCAAAGATAGAGCCTGTTGTAAAGAGAGAAGCCCCGGTCGCAGTCAAGACGGTCGCGCCGCCTCTGATAAAGCCGCGGATAGTCATCCCTGATCCGCCCAAAAGAGTAGAGCCTCCGGTTGTAAAACAGAAAGAAGTGCCAAAGGCCCAGCCGATAGTAAATCCCGTTGTAGAAGAAATTAAGCCTCCAGTAGAAGAAGTTAAGGCTAAGATCCTCGAGCTTGATCTTCCTATAGCCCTAAAAGACCTAGCGGCAAAAATAGGCGTAAAGTCCAACGAGCTTATCATGAAACTGATGGCGAGGAATATATTTGCCACCATAAATCAGGGCTTAGGCGAAGAGATGGTAAGTGAACTTCTTAAAGGATACGGCATTGAATTCAGAAAGCCGGTCAAGGTAGAGGCCGAAGTCGTCAAAGAACACCGTGACATGGAGGACAAACAGGACGTGAAGAATATTGTGACGCGTCCACCCGTCGTTACATTTATGGGGCATGTCGATCACGGCAAGACGAGTCTCCTGGACTTTATAAGAAAGACGCGCATCGCGGATAAGGAAAAAGGCGGAATTACTCAACATATAGGCGCTTATGAAGTGAAGCTGGCCAATGGCTCAGTGACATTCCTCGATACCCCGGGACATGAAGCATTTACTGCAATGAGAGCTCGCGGTGCCAGCGCTACGGACGTTGTAGTGCTGGTCGTGGCGGCAGATGACGGAGTGATGCCGCAGACGAAAGAGGCTGCAGATCATGCAAGAGCAGCAGGAGCCACAATAGTAGTGGCATTGAATAAATGCGATCTTCCCGGAGCTAATATAGATAAGGTAAAAGGGCAGCTCTCGCAGATAGGATTGAGCGCGGAAGACTGGGGCGGCAAGACGGTCACCGTGGCAGTTTCGGCCAAGACCGGCGAAGGCGTGGATAAGTTGCTGGAGATGTTATTGCTGGAATCAGAACTCCTGGAATTAAAAGCAAATCCCAGCCTTAAGGCGAGAGGAGTTGTCATAGAGGGTAAGATGTCGAGCGGGCAGGGCGCGGTAGCGACCATGCTTGTGAAGAATGGAACATTGCATTTGGGAGATATGGTATTGAGCGGCGGGAACTATGGCCGTGTGAAAGCTATGATCGACCATAAGGGCGAGCGCATAAAAGAGGCTCCGCCTTCGAAGCCGGTGAGCATCCTAGGGTTATCGGGAGTCCCTATGGCAGGTGAAGAGTTCTTCGTGGTAAAGGATGAAAAGAAGGCAAGGACATTGTCCCTTCTGAAACAGGATGAAGATCGCGCTCACAGGCTAAGATCGTCGAAGAGAGTTACTCTTGAAGATTTCTATAAGAAGATGAAAGAGGGGGCCATAAAAGAACTTACGGTTCTGTTGAAAGGCGATGTGCAGGGCTCCGTGGAAGCTATAAAAGCGTCATTGCTTGAGCTGAATACCAAGGACGTTAAGGTTGTGATAGTCCATGCCGATGTTGGCAATATCAACGAGTCCGATATAATGCTTGCGATGGTTTCGAACGCCGTAGTCATGGGATTCAACGTGAAGACAGACGAAAGAGCCGCGGAGCTTGCTTCCAAAGAAGAGATCGAAATAAAGATATACGGTATCATATATGAGGCTATACAAGATGTCGTCGCGGCAATGGAAGGATTGTTGGAGCCTTTTTCTAAAGAGGTCTTTGTCGCAAGAGCCGTTGTGAAACAGGTCTTTAAGGTTACAAAGGCGGGCACGATAGCGGGTTCTCAGGTAGTCAAGGGAAAGATGGGAAGGCACGGCATCGCCAAGTTGATAAGAAATAAAGAAGTGGTTTACGAAGGCAAGATAAGTTCATTGAAGCGGTTCAAGGACGATGTGCGCGAAGTAAATGAGGGTGTCGAGTGCGGAATATCATTGGACAGGCACGACGACATAAAAGAAAGCGATATCATCGAACTGTATCAAATAGAGAAAGTCGCGCGCAGGCTAGATTCAAAAAGACCATGACCACGAGAAAGCGTATACTTAGCGGAATGAGGCCTACCGGGAAGCTCCACCTAGGGCATCTCGTCGGCGCTCTCAGCAATTGGGTCAAGCTCCAGGATGACTATCAGTGTTTTTACATGATAGCCGATTGGCACGCTCTCATGAGCGAATATGAGAACCCAAAAGATATGCAGATGTTTTCTTATGAAGTGGCAAAGGATTTTATAGCTTCAGGGCTCGATCCCAATAGGTGTACTATATTCATACAATCGCAGGTGCCGCAGCATCTGGAGCTTGCCATGATACTGTCGGACCTGACGCCGCTGGCATGGGTGGAGAGGTGTCCGACATATAAAGAACAGCTGCGTGAGTTGAAGGGCAGGGAGATCACCACCTATGGTTTTTTGGGATACCCGATCCTTCAGGCGGCTGACATAGCTCTTTATAAAGCCAATGCGGTTCCCGTAGGGATAGACCAGCTTCCGCATCTTGAATTGACGCGTGAGATAGTGCGCAGATTCAATACATTGTACAAGAAGGATCTATTCCCCGAACCCGAACCAATATTGACCTCAACGCCTAAACTTTTGGGGCTGGATAACAGAAAGATGTCCAAGAGCTACGGGAACTTTATCGCTCTTTCCGATACTCCGGAGACGATAGAGAAGAAGGTCTCGCAGATGATCACGGACCCCGAGCGCATCCATGTCAAGGATAAGGGCCATCCGTCGATATGCACCGTATTCAATTACCTCTCCAATTTTGGGGACGATGCGGTGAGCCGGGAGACTAAAAGCTTATGCGAATCGGCTTCCATAGGCTGCATCGCATGCAAGAAGAATCTTGCGAAGATATTGATAGAAACTTTAGCGCCTATACGTGAAAAGAGAGCTCATTTAACAGATCCCAAGATAAAAGAGATCCTTAAAGAAGGCGCCAAAGAGGCGATAGACTTTGCTTCGCGGACGATGGACGAAGTAAAAGGCATGATGGGCTTACCAAGATAGATGACATATAAAGTAAAGCTAGAGGTATTTGAAGGGCCGCTCGACCTTCTCTTGTATCTGATAAAGAAGGAAGAGCTCAATATATCCGATATTCCGATCTCCAGGATCACAGATCAATATCTGGAGTATCTTGAGCTGATGCAGCTGATGGACCTTGACATAGCCGGCGAGTTTCTGGTGATGGCGGCGACTTTGATGCATATAAAATCGAAGATGCTCCTTCCTCCGGAAGAGACGGCCCAGGAGGATGCGGAGGAAGATCCGCGCGCTGAGCTTGTGAGAAGGCTCTTGGAGTATAAAAAGTTCAAGGAAGCGGCATCCGAACTTGCCAGCATGGAGAAGCAGCACAAGCATCTCTTCCCGAGAGTTGGATCCGCACAGATAGACGAGGCCCAGATCCAAAAGGATATATTATTTGAGGCGAGCCTTTTCGACCTGATAACGGCATTTACCAAAGTATTAAAGGATATACCGAAGGACGTATTCCATCAGGTCGTCAAGGACGAATTCACAGTTTCGCAGAAGATGCACGATATCCTGCACATGATGGTCGAGAAGCAATCGATATTTTTTCTGGATCTATTTAAAGCAGCGAAGCATAAGAGAGAGATGATAACGATATTTTTGGCGCTGTTGGAGCTTATAAGGCTCAAGGCCGTGGTGATACAGCAGGCAGTTGTATTTGGCGATATAGAGATAATAAGGTGCGTGGAAGAAGTAAAACCCATAGGCGGGAGCAATGGATAAACAGGAAGCAAAAAGGATAATCGAGGCTATTCTTTTCGTAAGCGACAAGCCGGTATCGATAGCTACACTGAAAGACGTATTGAAAGAGATCGATCCGACCGAGATAAGGGCTTATATAGAGGAGCTTAACAATGAATATAATTCCTCTGAGAGAAGCTTCAGCATAAAGGAGATAGCAGGCGGATTCCAGATGCTTACGGATCCCGTATATAGCACGTGGATATCGAGCTTGTACAAGAAGCCGTCTGACAGAATGACCGGACCGGCCCTGGAGACCCTTGCGATAATAGCCTATAAGCAGCCCTTGACTAGAAGCGATATAGAGGCGATCAGGGGAGTGAATGTTGATGGGGTACTGCACACCCTTGAAGAGAGGTCTCTCATAAGGACAAGGGGCAGAGTTGAAGGGCCTGGCAGGCCTATACTTTACGGCACCACAACCGAATTTTTACAGCACTTTGGCCTTAAGTCACTCGAGGATCTTCCTAAATTGAAGGAGTTCCAGGAGAGCGACCTGGATTTCGTGAAAGAGCAGCAGAAGTCACAGGTCATAGATACAAATACAGGCGAGCTTTCAACGGTAAACAAGGAGACACAAAATGAGTCTAAAGAAACTTAGGGTGTCGATCGATTCTATAGATTCTAAGATATTGAAACTCTTAAATGAGCGGGCGAAGGTCACGCTTCGAGTCGGCAGTGTAAAGTCGAAACGCAATGAATCTATCTTTGTTCCGGAAAGAGAATCCGAAGTATATAAGAAATTGGCCGATAACAATAAGGGCCCGCTTTCAAATGCCGCCCTAAAGGCGATATACAGGGAGGTCATGTCGAGCGCGCTCGGTCTTGAGAAGCCGATAAAGATAGCCTACCTTGGGCCCGAATTCACATTCACTCATCTGGCAAGCATGAAGAAGTTCGGCTCCAGCGTGGAGTACTCCGGCTGCAGTACGATCACTTCGGTATTTGATGAAGTGGAAAAAGGAAGAGCCGATTACGGGGTGGTCCCTATAGAGAATTCGGTGGAAGGAGCCGTGAACCATACTCTGGACATGTTCATAGATTCCGATCTGAAGGTATGTTCTGAAATATATCTGGAGATATCGCACAGTCTGCTATCCGGTGAGTCTGACGTAAAGAGGATAAAGAAGGTATACTCCAAGGACCAGGTCTTTGGGCAATGCAGGCTTTGGCTTGAGGAGCACCTTCCGGGCGTTACCTTGATCGAGGTCGCAAGCACCGCAAAGGCCGCTTCCATAGCCTCAAAAGAGAAAGGTGCGGCATGCATAGCCAGTGAGCTCGCGGCGGCAAAATACCGCCTTAAAGATCTCTACGACTCCATTGAAGACAGCGCCCATAACGTGACAAGGTTCCTGGTTATAGGCAGGACGGAAGCAAAGCAAACAAGGAAAGACAAGACGTCCGTGATGTTCTCCCTGAAGGACAGGGTGGGCGCGCTTCATGACATACTCATGCCTTTCAAAAAGTACAGGATAAACCTGACGAAGATAGAGTCCAGGCCGTCCAAGATCAAGGCTTGGAAATACTATTTCTTCGTTGACATGGAGGGCCATCACCTTGATAAGAAGATATCAAAAGCGCTCTCTATATTGAAGAATAATACGACATATCTAAAGATCCTCGGCTCGTATCCCGCAGCCGAAGTCATATAAGGAAGAGATCTATGAGCAAGATCGACAGGCTGTTCCGTAAAGAGATAGAGGATATACCTGTATATATTCCCGGCAAGCCCATCGAGGAAGTCGAGAGGATGCTGGGTTTGAAGCACATCATAAAGGTAGCGTCGAACGAGAACCCTCTCGGGCCTTCGCCGAAAGCCGTTTCTGCGATAAAGAAGGCTTTGAAGGGTATAAACCGTTATCCCGATGCGGCTTCCTGGTATCTTAAAGCTAAATTATCGACTACCCTGAAGACGGAGATAGAGAGGATCATATGCGGGAACGGTTCGGACGAGATAATCATCCTCACCCTTAAGGCTTTTGCCGGCAAGGGCGACGAGGTCATCATAGCCAAGCCGACATTTTTGATATACCAGGTCGCGGCTGGGATCGTGGGAGCGGATATTAAATTTGTACCCTTGATGAAGGACCTCAAGTACGATCTTAAAGCGATGAAGAGGGCGATCACCGACAAGACGAAGATCATATTTATAGCGAATCCCGATAATCCTGCCGGCACATATGTCACTAAGAGAGAGCTTGAGGAATTTTTTGACGGTCTGCCGGAGGATATCATAGTCTATCTTGATGAGGCTTATTATGAGCTGGCAAGTGATTTTTGCAGTGATTATCCCAACGGCCTCGATTATCTCGACAGGCCAAATCTTATAGTCGCAAGAAGCTTCTCCAAGATCTATGGCCTGGCCGGATTAAGAGTGGGGTACGGCGTAACGAGCGCGCGTATAGTGAGATACCTTGATAAATACAGGGACCCTTTCAATGTAAATATACTGGCGCAGGTTGCCGCCACGGCCGCTTTGGACGATAAAGAGTTCGTTAAGAAGACTCTTAAAGCCGTTAAAGAGGGAAAGCAGTTCCTTTACGACGAGCTCGGCAAGATGGGGCTTGAGTACGTAAAGACCGCGACAAACTTTATGATGATAGATGTCAAAAGAGACTCTGTAAAGGTATTTGAGGCTCTCATATGTAAGGGCGTCATAGTACGCGACATGAAGGCGTGGGGGTACGATACGTTCATCCGTGTCAGCGTAGGTACGCGCGAAGAGAATAAGATATTTATAGAGACGCTTAAGAAGGTATTGGCCAAATAGGGGTGAAGATATGATCATAGTAATGAGGTCCGGCGCAACCAAAAGAGAGATCGACCATTTAATAGGAAAAGTGAAGAAGTTGGGGCTGAAGCCCTGGGTCTCAAGAGGCGTTGAGAGGACTATAGTAGGCGTCATCGGCGAAGAGGATGCATTACGGATACAGCCGTTGGAGGCTTTCGCGGGCGTTGAAAAAGTCCTTCCCATATTGAAGCCTTACAAATTAG